>JBIOXZ010000069.1:0-18187 GCA_044869895.1 Actinomycetota bacterium
CCTCCCGTAGGAGTCTGGGCCGTGTCTCAGTCCCAGTGTGGCTGGCCGTCCTCTCAGACCAGCTACCCGTCGTCGCCTTGGTGGGCCGTTACCTCACCAACAAGCTGATAGGCCGCGGGCCCATCCCAGACCGCGAAAGCTTTCCTCGGCAGATCATGCGGTCCGCCGAGAGTATCCGGTATTAGCTCCGGTTTCCCGGGGTTATCCCAGAGTCTGGGGCAGGTTGCCCACGTGGTACTCACCCGTTCGCCGCTCTCCCCCGAGAAGGGTTACCCCTCCTCGGGTTCTCGCTCGACTTGCATGTGTTAGGCGCGCCGCCAGCGTTCGTCCTGAGCCAGGATCAAACTCTCCGTAGAGGTTCACGAGCCGGCCCGAGGGCCGGGATCGCTTCCTGGTTGGTTCGTACGAACCGTCTGCCGGAGAAGGACGCGACGAATCGCGCCTCCCAGCTGACGGGAAAACGCACTGGCTTTTGGCACACTGTTCAGTTCTCAAGGTGCGGGCAGCGAACCAGAAGGTGGGAACCTTCGGGAAGGTCCGCGCCAACGGGTACCAATGGTAGCACGGGGACGGGGCGACAACGAGCCGAAAAGATCCCAGGTAGATGGGTCTGTCCCGTCCCGGGACCCTCAGCGGAGCCTGAGGAACCGACGCCTGCTGACCTGCAGAACCTTTCCCTTGAGCTCCTCGAGAAGGTACTCCGCCGAGGGGTCGGTCACCGGCTCCCCGTCGAGGCGCACGCCTCCCTGCTCGATGAGGCGGCGAGCCGCCGACTTGGAGGTGGCCAGGCCAAGGGTGGTCATGAGCCGAGGGAGCCAGACCAGCCCGTTCTCGCCCTTGGCAGCCTCCGCGGGGATATCAGCCTCCTCGATCAGCTCCGGTACCTGACGTTCCCGATGCACCCGGTCGAATCGCCTCTCTGCCTCGCCCCCGGCGCCGGACCCGTGGTACAGGTCCACGACCGCCCGGGCCATGCGGCGCTTCTCCTCGACCGGCTTCACGCTTCCGTCGACCATGCCTGCCTCGATCCTCGCCACCTCCGAGGGGTCGAGGTCCGCAGCGAGCAGGAGGTACTTCGTGATGAGGTGGTCGGGGATCCGCATGAGCTTGCCGAACATCTCCTCCGGAGGATCCGTGAGCGCCACCCAGTTGTCGAATGACTTCGACATCTTGCGTTCACCGTCGATCCCCTCGAGCAGGGGCATGGTCAGGACGACCTGAGGGTCCTGTCCGTAGGCCCGCTGGATGTCCCGTCCCACCAACAGGTTGAAGGTCTGGTCGGTTCCGCCGAGCTCGACGTCGGACCGAACGGCCACGGAGTCCATGGCTTGCATCAATGGGTACAGGAACTCCACCACGCTGATGGGCTTTCCTTCCTCGTACCGCTTTCGAAAGTCATCGCGCTCGAGCATCCGGGCCACCGTGTACGCAGACGTGAGCCGAAGCACGTCGGCCATCACCATCCCCCCGAGCCACTCGGAGTTCCGTCGGACCTCCGCGGAGCTCACGTCGAGCACCGTGCCAGCCTGTTCGAGATAGGTAGCGGCGTTCGTGTCGATCTCCTCCTCGGTGAGGAATGGCCGAGTCTCGGACTGGCCCGAGGGATCCCCCACCCGGCCGGTGAAGTCCCCGACGATGAGGACGGCCACGTGGCCGGCGTCCTGGAAGTATCGGAGCTTTCGAAGGACCACGGCGTGGCCGAGGTGAAGGTCGGGCCGGGACGGGTCGATGCCCAACTTGACCCGAAGGGGACGGTCCAGGGACAGCTTCTCCTCCAGACCGTCCCGGGGGATGACGTCGGCGACTCCGGCCAACAGGCGAGGGACCGCGGAGGAGGCCATCGGATTCGCGATGCTACCAGTGCAGATACAAGGCCGTGGCTATGATTGATTGGCTATGAACCCCTCCCGGCGTCCTCTCGCGCTCGGGCTCGTCCTCGCAACCTTGACCGCGTCGGCCTGCGACCTTCCCGACCTGACGCAGGAGCAGGCGAAGGCCCCCGCGCTCCCGCAGACCTCATTCGTGTTCGCCTCCGACGGTTCGATGATCACGCCGCTGCATGCCGAGCAGAATCGCGTGATCGTCCCATTGTCGAAGATCCCGGAGAACATCCGCAACGCCGTGGTGGCCATCGAGGACAAGCGCTACTACGACCACATGGGCATCGATGTCAAGGCGTTGTTCCGGGCGGCCTACGTCGACGCCACCACCGGACGGATCGTGGAGGGCGGCTCCACCATCACGCAGCAGTACGTCAAGAACGCCTACACCGGGGACGAGCAGACCCTGTCGCGGAAGTTCCGGGAGGCCGTCCTGGCCTATCAGCTGGAGCAGACGCTCAGCAAGGACGAGATCCTGGCGAAGTACCTCAACACCGTGTACTTCGGCAACGGCGCGTACGGTATCCAGGCCGCCGCGGAGACCTACTTCGGGCGGGCGGCGTCGAATCTGACGTTGGCGCAAGCCGCGCTGCTGGCCGGGCTCATCGCGGCACCGGCGGACTACGACCCGGTGGTCCGCCCGAACCTGGCCACCACCCGGCGGAATCAGGTCCTCACCCAGATGCGCGAGCTGGGCATGATCGAGCCCGGGGCGTTCGCGAGCGCAGTGCAACGCCCCATCAACCTGCGGATGCGACAGAGCACGGAGCATTACCCGGCCCCCTACTTCGTCGACTACTTGAAACAGTGGTTCCTGACCAACCCGAGGTTCGGAAAGACCGTGCAGGACCGGTACAACCTCCTGTTCAAGGGAGGCCTGCGGATCCAGACCACGATCGTCCCCCGGCTGCAGGAGCAGGCGGAGCGGGCCGTCCACTCCATCCTCATCTATCGCAGTGATCCCTATGCGGCGATGACGGTGATCGATCCCCGGACCGGCTACATCAAGGCCATGGTCGGCGGGCGGAACTACTGGGATCCGAAGGATCGGTTCGGGAAGGTGAACCTGGCCACCGGTGGGAGCACCGGACGCCAGGCGGGGTCGGCGTTCAAGCCGTTCACCCTGGTGGCCGCCTTGGAGCACGGGATCTCTCCCACCCAATCGTTCAGCGGCTCCTCCGTGTCGGTCCCACTTTCGGACGGAACGGTATGGACCCCGGGGAACGCCGAGGGATCCTCGTACGGCTACGTCTCGCTCGAGAGCGCCACGGTCAACTCGGTCAACGTCGCGTACGTGAACATCGAGGAAGCCGTGGGCGACGGCGACATCTATCTGGGGGCGGAGCGCATCGTCCATACGGCGAAGCGGATGGGTATCCGGTGCTGCACCCGGACCACCTCACCAAAGAGTCAGCTCGATCCGGTGCCCTCGGCCGTCATCGGCACGAACGAGGTCAATACGCTGGAGATGGCATCGGCATACGGCACGCTGGCCAACGGCGGCTCCCGCATCGCCCCCACACCTGTCGAGAGCATCACCGATCCGGATGGCACGGTCCTTTATCAGGCACGCCCCAACCCCAAGCAGGTGGTCAGCCCGGCCATCGTCACGGTGGCCGACGGGATCCTGCAGAAAGTCGTCCTGTACGGCACGGGAGCAGCGGCGAACATCGGCAGGCCTCAGATCGGCAAGACCGGGACCGCGCAAAACTACAGCGACGCATGGTTCGTGGGGGCCATCCCCCAGCTCGCGGCGGCGGTGTGGGTGGGGTTCCCGCAGGGTCAGGTGCCCATGGCCTTTCCCACCGTACGGATCTCACGGGTGTACGGCGGGACGTGGCCCGCCCAGATCTGGCGGGCGTTCATGGTCAACGCCACCCACAACCTCCCGGTAGAGCCGTTCCCGACGTCGAACGTTCGGTTCGTGACGCTTAGGATCGATGTGACGCAGGGGTGCCTGGCCAATCCGTACACACCGCCGCAGAACATCGACACCCAGACCTTCATCGCCGGGACCGAGCCCCGGTTCAAGGTGTGCAGAGAGCCCACCTCGTACCAGCTGCTTCCGGTGCCCTCGGCCATCGGCCTGCGGGAGGGCCCCGCGATCGACCTGCTCGGATCGGCCGGCTTCGCGGCGAACGTCGTCTACGCGCCGTCCGACCAGCGAGCGGGCACGGTGATCGCCCAGGATCCGCAGGCGGGTCAGCTGGCCCTCCAGACCAGCACGGTCACCATCACCGTGTCGAAGAAAGTGTCGACGGCAACCGTGCCGAACGTCCTGGGGATGACCGAGGGAGCCGCCCGGGCCCTCCTTCTAGAGGACGGGTTCGAGGCATCGGTGCTGGAGGAGGAGTGTGACCTCGACGAACCTGCATGCGCTCAACAGAAGGGGGCCGTCTGGGCTCAGAGCCCGTCGGCGGGCGACAAGCTCCCCGTCGGCTCAACGGTCACGATCAGCGTGAACCCCTGACCGGCACCGCCGGCCGCGCCCGCGAGACGAAGCGATCCCCCTGCACGGAGAACCGCCAGGGACGTTCTGTCCCGCTCGTGATGCCCACCCGGGAACCGACGCTGATCTTCGACGGGGTGACGGGGGCTCCCTCCAGGAGCCATAGCCGGCGGCCATGCACGAGGTCGAGACCGTTCTCGGCTCGGTCGATGCCCAGCGCCTGGCACAGACGGCCCGGGCCCGAGCAGAGCGCCCTGGGGTCGGTCGTTCCCCGGCGCCGGGCCATCTCCTCCAGCCCCTCGAGCGGCTCGGCCGCGCGGAGGAGTACGGCGCTTCCCTCCCCGGTCGAGCCGGTGACGACGTTCATGCAGTGATGCATGCCGTACGTGAAGTACACGTACGCATAGCCGGGAGGCCCGAACATCACCTCGGTCCGGTTGGTCCGGCCCCGGAAGGAGTGGCTGGCGGGATCGTCCTCCTGGTAGGCCTCGGCCTCGACGATGCGAGCGGTCAGCAGGGTTCCGTCACCCACCCTGCGCACGAGGATCCGACCGAGCAGGTCCGGTCCGACCTCAGGGGAGGGTCGTGCGAAGAACGAACGCGGCATGCGCCGGGTCGAACGGCTCACCGGGGGGTCGATCGTCCCTTGTCCAGGAACCGCCGGAGCTTGGCCAGTGGCCACGTATTGATGACGTCGTCCTTGGTCAGCCAACCCCGTTGCGCCATCGCCACACCGAACCGCATGTGCGAAAGGTGGAGCGAGGCGTGGGAGTCGGTATCTACGGCGAACTTCACGCCGTGGCGTCGGGCCCACAGGATGTGCTCGTCTTTCAGGTCGAGCCGGTCGGGGAAGCCATTCACCTCCAGCGCAGTGCCGGTCCGGGCCGCGGCCCTGAACACCTCTTCCAGGTCGAATTCGATGGGAGGGCGCTTGCCGATCAGCCGGGCCGTGGGGTGCCCCAGGATGTTCACGTACGGGTTCTCCATCGCCCGGATGATGCGTCGGGTCATCTCGTCCTTCGACAGGTTGAATTGGGTGTGCACCGACGCCACGAGCACGTCGAAGCCGGCCAGGAACTCCTCGGGCCAGTCCACGCCCCCCTGGGGGTCGATGTTCAGCTCGGAGCCGTGCAGGAGGGTCATCGAGGGGTAGGTCGCCTGGAGCGCCCTCAGCCGATCGCGCTGGGCCAGCATCTTCTCATCGGTCATCCGCTGCATGAACAGCTGGGGAGCGTGGTCGGTGACCGCGTAATACGCGTACTTCATCGCCGCCGCCGCTTGGAGCATCTCCTCCAAGGGGGCCAAACCATCGGTGAGGTTCGTGTGCGTGTGGAGGTCGCCCCGCAAGTCCTTCTGCTCGAGCACCTTCGGGAGCTCGCCGGCCTGCGCGGCCTCGATCTCGCCGCGGTCCTCCCGGAGCGTCGGCGGGATGAACGGCAGGCCCAGCCGCTCGTAGACCTCCTTCTCCGTCTCCGCGACGATGAGCTTCCCGCTCTTCACCCGGAACAGGCCGTACTCGTTCAGTCGCAGCCCCTTACGGATCGCCATCTCCCGGAGACGGATGTTGTGGGCCTTCGAGCCGGTGAAGTACATGAGGCCCGCCCCCCAGGCCTCCCGTGCGATCACCCGGAGATCGACCTGAAGGCCGCCCGTGGTGACCACCGAGGACTTCGCCTCACCGTGGGCCATCACTCGGTCCACGACCGGCAGGGAGACGAACCGGTCCATGACCGGGCTCGGCTTCGCGCTCGCGATCAGCAGGTCGACGTCGCCGATCGTTTCCGCCATCCGCCGGAGCGAACCGGCATACGTCGCCCTGCGCACCTCCTTCAACTCCTTCAACTGGCGGAGAAGGTCCTCCGCCACATCGAGCGCCACGTTCACCAGCACGCGGCGCGCGGACGAGCCCATCTGCTGGATCGAGCGAAGGATGTTGTCGGCCGTCTTCTTGCCGAACCCCTTGATCTCGGCCAACCTTCCCTCGTTCACCGCGCCCAGGAGCTCGTCGACGGAAGCCACGCCGAGCTGCTCGTACAGGATCATGGCCCGCTTGGGTCCGAGGCCGGGGATGGCCGTCAGTGCCCGAACCCCCTGGGGGATCTGGGCCCGCAGCTCCTCCAGCGCGCCGATCGAACCCGTCTGGAGGAACTCGTGGATCTTCCCGGCGATGGAGGAGCCGACGTTGGGGATGCCCTGGAGCCGCTTGACGTCGAACTGGGTGATGTCGGCGGGATACCCGCCGACCGCGCGGGCCGCCTTCTCGTAGGAACGAGGTCGATGCGGCTCCTCCGTGAGGATCGACAGGAGGTCGGCGTACTCGAGCAGCACGGCCTCCACGGCATCGTTCGCCCGGGGCACCCGGGAATGGTACCGAAGGGACTTCAGGCCACGCCGAGTAGGAACAGCAACAAGGCCTTCTGGGTGTGAATTCTGTTCTCGGCCTGATCCCACACCGCCGAGTGGGGGCCATCGATGACCTCGTCGGTGATCTCCTGGCCCCGATGCGCGGGTAGGCAGTGCAGGACCGTCACGTCGGGTGCCCCGAGCTGCACCATCCGTTCGTTCAACTGGTACGCGCGGAACACCAATGCCCGTTCGTCCGCTTCCCCTTCCTGCCCCATGCTGGCCCACACGTCGGTGTACAGCACGTCGGCCCCCGAGCACGCCTCGGCCGGATCGTGGAGCACCTCGACCGCTCCGCCGGTTTGCGCCGCGATCTCGCGGGCGCGGTGCACGACCTGTGGGATGGGCTCGAAGCCGGGAGGGGTGGCCACCCGGATGCGCATGCCGGCCTTCGTGCCGCCGAGCAGGAGCGAGTGGGTCACGTTGTTGCCATCGCCTAGGTACGCGAGTGTCCGACCCTTCAGCTCGCCCTTGATCTCGCGAACGGTCAGGAGGTCGGCCAGGCATTGACAGGGGTGCTCGAAGTCCGAGAGCGCGTTGATGACCGGAACCGATGACGCCGCCGCCAGCAGCTCCAGGCGTTCCTGTTCGAACGTGCGCAGGACGACCGCATCCACATAGCGGGAGAGCACTCTCCCGGTGTCCTCGATGGTCTCTCCTCTGCCGAGCTGGAGCTCGGCCGAGGACAGCGCCACCGGATGCGCTCCGGCGGAGACGGCGGCCACCTCGAACGATACCCGGGTCCGGGTCGATGGCTTCTCGAAGACCATGGCCACGGCCTTGCCGTGGAGTCGTCCGGCGTACCCCTCCGGCTCCGACTTCACCTTGGCGGCGAGATCGAGCTGAGCGATGAGCTCTTCCTGGGTGAGATCGTCGACGGACAGATAGTCCCGTTTCATCCGCGGCAGTCTATCGGGGGGTTCCCGGCGCCGCGAACGAGCCCATTCCTCTCAGCCGGCTCGGAGCTCCCCGCCGAACTCGGACGCAAGCCGCCCGGCGATCCTGCGCACCACGGCGTCGGCCTCCTCGTCGGTGAGCGTGCGGTCCGGTGCTCGAAGGTCGATGGAGAACGCGAGGCTCTTCTTGCCCTCCGGAAGCGGTGTCCCGGAGAAGACGTCGAACAGCAGGCAGGTCTCGATCACGTCGCCGCCCGCCTCGCGCAGCGCGGCCTGCACCGGGGCGGCAGGGACGGTCGCATCGAGCACGAAGGCGAGGTCCCGACGAACCGGCGGGAACCGGGGGACGTCACGGACCTCGATCTCGGAGGATGCATGGGCCATGAGGGCTTGGACGTCGACCTCGGCGGCCGCAACGCGGCCGCCGAGGTCAAGCCGCTCGACCAGGCTCGGGTGGATCTCGCCCACCACCCCGAGGCCCTCCGCGTCCGCGAGGATGGTGGCCGACCGCGAAGGGTGGAAGGGCCATCCGGCCGGGGGACCCATCGACCAGCCGCGGACCCCGGCGTCCTCGAGCACCGCCTCGAGGGCGCCCTTCGCGTCGAAGAAGTCGAAGGGTCTCGGGGGCTCGGCCCACGACTGGGAGGCCGGGCCGGTCATCGCCACGGCGAGCGACGTTCGCTCGTCGGGCGTGCCCTCCTTCATCCGGAACACCATGCCCACCTCGAACAGGGCCACACCGCGCACGTGGCGGTACACGTTGCGCTGAACCGCACGGAGCAAGCCGGGCAGGAGCCGGGTTCGCAGGAACGACTCGTCGGCCTGGAGCGGGTTCGTTATCCGGATCGGACCGTCCGCCCCGGCCATCTCCACGTCCTCCTGGGATGCGAACGACAGCAGGCGGACCTCCCGGAGGCCCGACCGGCGGAGCGACCCCCGGAGCTGGCCTCGGAAACCGTATGCGGCGGGAACCCCTCCCGCCTGGCTGACGGGGGGGACCGTCGAGCCAACCAGGTCGTAGCCCTGGACCCGGACGACATCCTCGATGAGGTCGATCTCACGCTCGATGTCGACCCGGTATCCGGGGACCTCGACGGTGACCAGGTCCTCGTCCTCCACCTCGGAGGTCATGCCCAGGCGATCGAAGGCCCCGACGGCCTCCACCGCCGAGATCGGGAAGCCGATCACGAGCGACGCCCGAGAGGGACGCAGCGACACACGCCGGCGCTCCGGCGCCCCACCCGCCTCCACGGATCCGGCCAGGACGCGCCCCCCGCACCACTCGGCCATGAGCCGGCTCGCCCGGTCCGCCCCGAGCGGCACCGCCTCGGGGTCCGTACCGCGTTCGAACCGCATCGAAGCTTCGGTGGACAGGCCGATCCGCCGACGCGTCCGTTGGATCCCGCCACGCTCGAACCAGGCGCTCTCGAGCAGGACGTCGATCGTCGACTCGGACATCTCGGCAACCGCCCCACCCATCACGCCGGCCACCGCGACCGGGCGCTCCGTGTCGCAGATCAGCAGATCGTCGGAGGTGAACGCCCGCTCCACGCCGTCGAGTGTCACGAGCCGCTCCCCGTCGTTCGCCCGGCGGATGACGATGCCCGGCCCCTTCAGCCGGCTCAGGTCGAACGGATGGAGCGGCTGTCCGATCTCGAGCATGGCGTAGTTGGTGGCGTCCACGGCCGCCGAGAGAGGGCGCATCCCGGACGCAGTGAGCCGGGCCTGCACGCGGATCGGTGACGGCGAGTGGGCGATCCCCCGAACGACGCGCGCCAGGTACCGGGGGCATCGGTCGAGATCCAGGATCTCCACCGTGGCCACCTCGTCGGCTTTCTCGTCGTCCTCCTCGAGCGCGACGTCCGGCATCCGAACCGGCACGCCCGTCGCCGCCGCCACCTCCCGGGCGATCCCGATGACGGACAGGAAGTCCGGACGGTTCGGTGTGACCTCGATGTCGAGCACCGAGTCGTCCAGGCCGTACGCCTGCTTGAAGTCAGTCCCCGGCTCCAGTTCGTCGGGTATGACCAGGATCCCGGTGTGCTCGGTGGTGATCCCCAGCTCCCACGGGGAGCAGAGCATCCCGTCGGAGACGACGCCGCGAATCCTCCGGGCCGCCAGGGGCTCGGGCAGTGCGGGCACGGTGGCCCCCGGTCCGGCGAGGGGCACGAGGTCGTCCGGCTTCATGTTGCGGACGCCGACGACGACCTCGCGTTCCGCCCCGCCGGTCGACACCCGGGCCAGGCACAGGGTGTCGGAGTTCGGATGGTCCCGCACCTCCAGGACCCGGGCCACGACCACTCCGCTCAGCCGATCCCACGGCCGCTCGATCTCTTCCACCTCGGCTCCCTTGGATGTGAGGAGCTCGGCCAGCTCCTCGGGAGACTGGTCCGAGGGGCAGTACTCCTGCAACCACGAGACGACGACCTTCACCAGTTCGTCGCCCGCCCGATCCCGACGGACCTCATGCCCCGGCTCCCTGGAACTGCTGGAGGAACCGAACGTCCCCTTCCACGAACAACCGCATGTCGGAGACGCCGTAGCGAACCATGGCCACCCGTTCGATCCCGATGCCGAACGCGAACCCCGTGTATCGCTCCGGGTCGATCCG
Source organism: Actinomycetota bacterium (assembly GCA_044869895.1). Classification (GTDB taxonomy): domain Bacteria; phylum Actinomycetota; class UBA4738; order UBA4738; family HRBIN12; genus AC-69. The sequence goes on from JBIOXZ010000069.1 coordinate 10,240, forward strand.
GCAGTTCTCCAAGACCGTGGGATGCACCATGCCGGCTCCCAGCAGCTCGATCCATCCGTTGCCGCACACCGCGCAGCCGGTCCCATCGCATCGGAAGCACGACACGGCTACCTGGCATCCCGGCTCGACGAACGGGAAGAAGTCGGGGTTCATCCGGATCCTGCGGTCCGGGCCGAACAGCGCCCGGGCGAAGGTCTCCAGCGTCCCCTTCAGGTCCGCGAACGAGATCCCTTCGTCCACGGCCAGCCCCTCGACCTGGTGGAACACCGAGAGGTGGGTGGCGTCCACGGCCTCGCGCCGGTAGGTACGCCCGGGCGCGACGATGTACACGGGGGGGTCCTGTGACTCCATCGTCCGGATCTGTACGGCCGAGGTCTCGGTGCGAAGGAGCAACCCGGGTATGTCGACATAGAGCGAGTCCTTCAGGGTCCGAGCGGGGTGGTCGGGGGGGATGTTGAGGGCCTCGAAGTTGTGCCACTCGTCCTCGATCTCCGGGCCTTCCTCCACGCGGTAGCCCATGCGGGTGAAGATGCCGACCATCTCGTCCTCGACGATCGTGAGGGGATGTAGCGACCCCGTCCGCAGCCTGCGGCCGGGAAGCGTCACGTCGATCCGCTCGCCTTCGAGCAGGCGAGCCTCCTCCGCCTCGGCCAGGACGCGTCGGCGTTCCTCGAGCGCCGCCTGCAGAGCGGCCCGCAGCTCGTTCGCCGCCATCCCCAGACGTTTTTTGTCCTCCGGGCCGAACGAGCCGAGCGAACGCTGGACCTGACTGAACGGTGACTTTCGCCCCAGGACCGTCACCTTGGCGGCTTCGAGCGACTCCGATGAATCGGCTCTGGCGATCATCGACCGGCCCCGCTCGCGTTCCTCCTCGAGGATGCGCCAAGCGTCCTGGGGGTCCATGGGTGCCTGAGTCTAGCAAGGGCCCGTGCTCAGACCGTTCGTTCGCCCTCCCCCGCCGGCACGTCGAGTCGGAACCGCAGGCCTCCGTCGGCGACCTCCACCTCCACCCTGCCGCCCTGGGCCTCGGCGACCCCGTGGGCCACGAACAGCCCGATCTTGCTGCCGGCCCCCGCTCCCGGGGCTCGGGGTTCGAAGAGCGCCACAGCAGCCTCCCTGGTGAGCTCGGTCCCCGCTCGGAAGGCCTCCAGCCGGAGTCGTCCATCGATCGTTCGAGCCGTGACGCGGATGGGACCCTCCCCCGCCCACCACACCTCCGCCTCGACGAATGCCTCCAGGACCAGCTGCAACCGGTCGGGGTCGAGGAAGGCGACGGGGCGGTCCTGGCCCTGCCAGACGACCGGCGGGCGATCGGGATCACGCGCCGCGGATTGGGCCACCTTCTCTATCAGCGCGCGGACGTCCACGCGCTCGGGGAACAGCTCCAGCGCCCCCACCACGACCCGGGCAGCGTCGACCAGCTGGCGGACGATCATGTTTAGGCGATCCGTGTCGTAGACGATGCCCTGGAGCATCAGCGTCCGTTGCTCTTCCGTCATCTGGTCCCATCGGGTCGCGAGCGCGTACCCGAATCCCTTCATGGCGGTGAGCGGCGAGCGGATGTCGTGCGCCGCCGAGGCGATGACAGACTCCAGCACCACGCGCCGTCCCTCGCGGAGCTGGCGAGCCCACTCGAACAGCGACACGGTGGCGGCGGCAGCGAGATTCAGGGACTCGGCCCGCCCCCGGATGGGAACACGAACGGTGGCGTCGGCCAGGGACGCGACCTCCGGCGGAAGTCCCCACGCCTCGTTTCCCAGGAGGAACGTAGTGGGACGGGTGAGATCGAGCTCGTACAGGTCCTCGGCACCCCGGGCGTCCATCGCGTAGATCCGGCAGCCCTGGGATCGAAGGACCTCGAGGGCCTGGGCCGTGTCCGGGACGCGCGCGACGGGCAAGTGGAACAGCGAGCCGGCGGACGCCCGCACCGTCTTCGGGTTGTAGACGTCCACCGACGTCGCGGAGAACACCACCGCGTCTGCTCCCGCGGCGTCGGCGGATCGCATCACGGTTCCGGCGTTCCCGGGGTCGCGAACCGAATGAAGCACGACGACGCACGCGGGCTCCGCTGGAAGCCCCTCCAGTCCGACGTCGACGAACCGGACGACGGCCACGACTCCCTGCGGTGTGATCGTGGAGGTCAGCTTGGACATGACCTCCTCACTCACGTGGATGGTGTCGACCCCGGCCATCCGGGCCACCTCGACCAGGTCCGGGGAGCCGCGATGAAACAGGACATCCACGACGGCACCCGAGGCGAGCGCCTCGCGGACGCCCTGGGGCCCTTCGACCAGGAACCGCCGGTCCGCATCGCGGAACGCGCCCTTCTTGAGCCTGACGGCCGCGGCGACCTTCGGGTTCTTGAGCGACGTGATCATGTTCCCCCTGGTCGGACCTCGGCCGGTTCCGTCGGGGGATTCTAGGGTCGGGCCGGCTATCCGCCCGTGCCGCCGGGCTCACGCCCGAGCGACTGCCGGGCCGCCTCGACGAGGGCGGCGAACGACGTGGGGTCGTTCACGGCCAGGTCCGCAAGGACCTTGCGGTCGAGCTCGACGCCGGCCCGGGATAGGCCGTTCATGAGCTGCGAGTAGGACAGGCCGTTCTGGCGCGCTCCCGCACCGATCCGGGTGATCCACAGCCGGCGGAACTGGCCCTTACGGTCACGGCGGTCGCGGTAGGCGTAGACCCCGGAATGCAGGAGCTGTTCCTTGGCCATGCGCATCCGGCGGTGACGCGCACCGTAGTAGCCCTTGGCCTGCTTCAGGATCTCTTGGCGCTTCTTCCTGGCATGGACGGCACGCTTCACCCTGGCCATGGACTCAGGCTCCCAGCAGACGGCGGATGGTCCGTCGCTCCGCCTGGACCTCGGACATGCCCTCCACCCGCCGACGCCGGCTCCCCGTTTTCTTCGTCAGCATGTGGTTGCCGGTGGCCTTGCGGTGGAGGACCTTTCCCGTCCGAGTGATCCGGAACCGCTTGGCCGCACCCCGGTGCGTCTTCATCTTCGGCATGTCCTATCCCTGTTCCGTCGTAGACGCGGCCGGCTCTGCCTTCGCCGGCTCGGGCTTCGGTTCCCTGGGCCGGGGGTGCTCCGCCCGGGCCGCCGCGACCTGCTTCTTTGTCGGCGCGATCACCATCACCATGTTCCGGCCATCCTGCTTGGGCACCGCCTCGACCACGGCCAGCCCTTCGAGGTCCTTCACCAGCCGGTCCAGGATCCGACGACCCAGCTCGGTGTGGGCCATCTCGCGGCCCCGGAACATGATGGTCACCTTGACCCGCGCGCCCGCCCGCAGGAACCGCTCGACGTGACCCTTCTTTGTCGCGTAGTCGTGCGGGTCGATCTTGGGGCGGAACTTGATCTCCTTGACCTCGACCCTGGCCTGTTTCTTGCGGGCTTCCTTCATCCGGATGTCCCGCTCGTACTTGTACTTGCCGTAGTCCATGATCCTTGCCACCGGAGGGGTAGCCTGTGGCGCCACCTCGACCAGATCGAGGTCCTGGTCCTGGGCTTGACGGAGCGCCTCCTGGGTCGAGACGATCCCGATCTGCGCCCCGTCAGATCCCACCAGGCGGACCTGTGGAGACCGGATCCTGTCGTTTATGCGCGGATCGGTCGAGACCCCGCATCACCTCCTACTGAAACGAAAGCACCGACTGGCCGCCGGTGCCTTGCTGGAGCACGCTGAACCTTCTCGCCGAGTATAGGGATAGGTACTGACACTGTCGACGGTCCGGCAGGGCGATCAGCCCACCGGCCGGACGTTGGCGGCCTGCTGGCCTTTGGGGCCGTCCACGATGTCGAACTCGACTTCTTGGCCCTCGGTGAGGGTCTTGAACCCCTCGCCCTGGATCGCGCTGAAGTGGACGAACACGTCCTCCCCATCGGCGCGAGAGATGAATCCGTACCCCTTTTCGTTGCTGAACCACTTGACGGTTCCCTGCGTGGCCAACCCGACCTCCTGTCCGTGAAACCGCGCGAATGTAGCACGGGCTCACGCGCCGGACAATGCGATCGGGCCCTCACCAGTCGGGTTCCAGGGGTCTGCCGTAGGCGTCCTCCAGGCGCTGCGTGTCCGACTCGTCGGTGTAGCCGTAGGCGATCTCCAACACCCTGCCCTTGGCGTCGTTGCCGTTGGCGATGCGGTGGGTCGTCTCGGCCGCCACCATGAACTCGTCACCCGGCTTGGCCTCGACGACGCGGTTACCGATCTGGAGGGTCAGGCCGGGATCGAGGACCACCCACATTTCGTCGCGCATCTGATGGTAGTGCACGCTCGTCTCCTGTCCAGGCTCCACCGTGATCACGCGCACCGAGGATGGCTGGTTCAGCGCGTAGGTCACGACCTTGCCCCACGGCTTGTCGATGATCACGGCCGTCCCTCGGGGCCGGCATCCTTGGGAACTTGGTCCAGGAGGGAGGCCATCTCCATCGCCGCCATCGCGGCATCCCATCCCTTGTTGCCGTGCTTTCCGCCCGCCCGGTCCATGGCCTGTTGGAGCGTGTCGGTCGTGAGGACGCCGAAGATCACCGGCACGCCGGTTGCTTCGGCTGCCTCACGGATGCCCGCCGCGGCCTGACCGGCCACGTGGTCGAAGTGCGCCGTCTCACCCCGGATGACCGCGCCCAGGCAGACCACCCCGTCGTAGGTGCAGGTCGCGGCAAGCGTCCGCGCCGCGAGCGGCAGCTCGAACGCGCCGGGAACCCAGGCCACCTCGAGGTCGTCCTCGGCCACTCCGTGAGCCCGGAGGCACGTCACCGCTCCCTCGACCAGCTTGCTCACCAACAGCTCGTTGAACCGGGCCGCGACGACGGCGAACCGGCGTCCATGAGACGCGAAGTCTCCCCGGAGCTCCCTCATCGCTCCTCCAGCGAGATCACCTCGGGGTCCAGGTGGTCCAGCAGATGGCCGAGCTTCTCCCGCTTTGCCCTGAGGTAGCCGATGTTCTCAGCCCGGGGACGGGTCTGCAGGGGTACCCGCTCAACAATCGAGAGCCCGCCGCCCTCCAGGCCGGCCCGCTTGGCCGGGTTGTTGGTCAACAAGCGCATCGACCGCACGCCCAGGTCTCCCAGGATCTGCGCGCCGATGCTGTAGTCACGCGGGTCGGGGGCGAACCCGAGCTCCTCGTTCGCCTCGACGGTGTCCAGCCCCTGCTCCTGGAGCCGGTAGGCCCGGAACTTGTGGGTGAGGCCGATGGCGCGACCCTCGTGCCCCCGGACGTACAGCAGCACGCCCCGGCCCTCCGCGGCGATGGCGGCCAGGGCCACGTCCAGTTGCTCGCCGCAGTCGCATCGCCGCGACCCGAACACGTCGCCGGTCAGGCACTCCGAGTGGACTCGCACCAGGATCCCCTCGCCATTCCCCATCTCACCCTTCACCAGGGCCACGTGAACCCGGCCGTCCATCGTGCTCTCGTAGGCGTGGGCGCGGAACTCGCCATGGTCCGTGGGGATCAGGGCCTCCGCGGCCCGTCGCACGATCAGCTCCCGTTCCCGGCGGTACCGGATGAGATCGGCGATCGAGATGAGCTTCAGCCCGTGGGTCCGGGCCACCCGTTGGAGCTCGGGGAGCCGGGCCATCGTTCCATCCGGGTGCAGGACCTCGCATAGCATCCCTGCGGGGGCCAGGCCGGCCAGGACGGCCAGATCAACGGTCGCCTCGGTGTGCCCCGCCCGGACCAGCACGCCCCCCTCCCGGGCCCGAAGCGGAAACACATGACCCGGCATCCGGAGGTCCTCGGGCCTCGTGGACGGGTCGGCCAACGCCCGAACGCTCACCGCCCGGTCGTAGGCGCTCGTGCCGGTCGTCGTGCCGGCCCTGGCATCGATCGAGACGGCGAAGGCCGTCCCATGGCTCTCGCTGTTCTGCACGGCCATGAGAGGGATCTGGAGTTGATCCAATCGCTCCTCGGTGCACGGCGCGCAGACGATGCCTCGCCCGTGGGTGGCCATGAAGTTCACGGCCTCGGGCGTGACCTTCTCGGCTGCCATGACGAAGTCGCCCTCGTTCTCCCGATCGGCGTCGTCCACGACGATCACCATCCCCCCGGCCCGGACGTCCTCGAGTGCCTCCTCGATGGTCGAGAACACGGAACGGTCCACCACCGGCTGCGTTCGGCTCACGTTCCCGCCCTTTCTTCCGTCGATGTGAGGAGTCGTTCCACGTACTTCGCCAGGACGTCCACTTCCAGGTTCACTGCGTCACCGGCCCCTGCTGCGCCGAGCGTCGTCACCGCGAGCGTATGGGGGATCAGGGCGACCGAGAACGTATCGCCATCCGCGCCGGCCACGGTGAGCGAGACGCCGTCCACCGACACCGATCCCTTGTCCACCAGATAGCGCACGAGTTCGGCCGGTGGGCGGATGCTGAGCCATGCCCCTCCCGTGGGCTCGGCCTCGACGCCGACGACCTCCCCCACCCCGTCGATATGGCCTTGCACCAGGTGGCCGCCCAACCGGGTGGTGAGGGTGACCGGACGCTCCAGGTTCACCGGATCGCCCGGGGAGAGGCCGGCAAGGCTGGTCCGCCACAGGGTCTCCTCCGACAGGTCGAACCCGAGGTGCTCGGGGCCGCGGTCGACGACGGTCAGGCACACGCCGTTCACGGCGATCGACGAACCCACCTCCGTGTCACCCAGCACGGTGCGGCACGACACGGTGATCCGATCCGGCCCACGCTCCCGGACCGCGCCGAGCTCCTCAACGATCCCGGTGAACATGGGCCTCCACCCTCAGGTCCTCGCCCACACGATCGAAGGACGCCACCCGCAGCTGCATGGCCTGGGCGATCGGGGCGAACCCCCGCCCGCCCAGGACCCCGGGCGCGTCCTGGCCCCCGATGAGCTTGGGGGCGAGGTACACCACGACCTTGTCCACGGCCCGGTCCTCGACCATGGACCACGCGAGGGTGGGGCCACCTTCCAGGAGCACGCCCTGCACGTCGCGCTTGCCCAGGTCCGAGAGGAGCTGGGGAAGCGGGACCCCGCCGCCCTCGGCCTCGTACTCGACGACCTCCGCTCCCCGGGCCCGCCAGGCCTCCCTACGCTCTCGGGGGGCCGAGCCGGTGGTGGCCACCATGGTCGGCGCGGCCTCGTCGAACAGGTCGCCGGTCTCCGGGACCCGCCCTCGGGCGTCCACGAGGACCCGGAGCGGCGGACGCCCGCGGTATCCGGGGTCCCGGACCGTGAGCGAGGGGTCGTCCACGAGCGCCGTGCCCGCTCCCACCAGGATGGCGTCGGCGGCGGCGCGGAGCCGGTGGACATCGGCCCGCGCGGCCTCCCCGGTGATCCACCGTGACGTACCGTCGCGCGAGGCCACCTTGCCGTCCAGGCTGGCCGCCATCTTCCAGGTCACGAAGGGAAGTCCGGTGCGAACGTGCTTCGCGTAGGCCTCGTTCTGTCGAGTCGCCTCCTGGGCCAGGATGCCGGACCGGACCTCGATGCCCGCCGCCTCCAGCGCGGCGAACCCCCGTCCGTCCACGACGGGGTTGGGGTCGCCCATGGCGGAGACGACGCGGGTGACGCCGGCGCGGGCGATGGCTCGGGTGCACGGGGGGGTCCGGCCGAAGTGATCGCAGGGCTCGAGGGTCGTGTACAGCGTGGCCCCTCGGGCGTCGTCGCCCGCTTGCTCCAGGGCCACGATCTCGGCGTGGGGCCGGCCCGGGCCCTCGTGGAACCCTTCACCCAGGATGCGGCCCCCGGCCACCACGACGGCGCCGACCAGAGGGTTGGGCGAGGTCAACCCCCGCCCCCGCTCGGCGAGCCCCAGGGCCCGTTCGAGGTACGCCTCGTCGTCCACAACGAACCTTTCCCGGGACGAGACGCGAGGGAGAGAGGTCACGGGCACGGCCCGCCGAAGGCCGGAGCCGGGCACCGCCCGTCCTCTCCCATCCCGACTCTCACGGTCGGTCCCGGAATCTCGCCGGGTCCACCCCCGAGTGGCTCTCGG
>JBIOXZ010000070.1:0-12148 GCA_044869895.1 Actinomycetota bacterium
GAGCGCTCGACATAGTCCTCCGAGAGGGTCTTCTCGGCGAACCCGATGTCACCTTCGTTCATGACCCGCTGGATCAACTCGCGGACCGTCGCGGTGTTCTCTTCCGGTGTCGTCATGGCTCCCTCCCCTTAGTGCGTGGTTTCACGCTACGCCTTAGGGGAAGGTCCTCGCAAGGTGGGGCAGCCATGAACGACGCTGGGCCAGTCTGAGATCTGGGCATCGATTACGGTCGTGCGCCTTGGAGAGCTGGTCGACTCGGTGGCTCGGCCCGAGCAGCCCGGACCTTCGAGCCCTATCTCGTTCGAAGCTCAGCCGTCGGTATGGTGGGCCCCCCGGGACTCGAACCCGGAACCTGCGGATTAAGAGTCCGTTGCTCTATCCGATTGAGCTAGAGGCCCCGCGAGCGCGAATATACCAAGCTCATGGAGCCCGATCGTGGGGTGACCGAGGGGACTCGAACCCCCAACCCCCAGGACCACAACCTGGCGCTCTAACCGATTGAGCTACGGCCACCACGCTCATCGCCGATTGTAGCAACGGGCCTTTGCGCCCTTGACGCGGCGGTATCATTGGACCGTACTTGAATGGCCATTCAAACGGATTTTAGAACGGGAACCAGGCAAGAGGAGGCTCTGAGCGAGATGTCCGTGAGGGCGACCGTCGAGCTGGACCTCGGGCGGCTGGATCACCTGATCGCCCAGGAGGAGGAAAGGCTCGAACCCAAGCACCGAGCCTCGATCGCCTATCGCGAAGTCGTGGAGCGGACCCTCGCCGGCGGGGTGGCCTCGAGCTGGCAAGATTCGCCTCCTCATGCCATCTACATCGACCGGGGCGAGGGCTCGCGGATCTGGGACATCGACGGCAACGAGTACGTCGACTTCCACCTTGGCTACGGGGCCATCGCGGTCGGCCACGCTCATCCGAGGGTCGTCGAGGCGGTGGAGCGGCAGATCCGCCGAGGCTCACACTTCGCCCAACCCACCAGGGACCTCGACGTCGTTGGCGAGAACCTGGTAAACCGTTTCGGCCTTCCCCTGTGGCGGTTCTGCAACTCCGGGACGGAAGCCACCCTGGAGGCCGTCCGACTGATGCGGGCGGTCACCGGCCGGGACATCGTGATCAAGATCGAGGGGAGCTATCACGGGCATCACGACTCCCTGATGTTCTCCGTGATCCCCGAGCCGGAGCTGATCGGGCCCAGGGAGCATCCGGTGACGCTCCCGCAAGTGCCCGGCATTCCTCAGGCCTTCGCTGAGCTGGTACGGGTGGTTCCGTTCAACGACCTTGCAGAGGTAGAGCGGGCGCTGACCGAGAACGAGGGCAAGGTCGCCGGAATGATCGTGGAACCGGCCATGATGAACTGCGGGGTCATCCTCCCCGACCCCGGCTACCTGAAGGGCCTGAAGGATCTCCTCCACAAGCACGGCGCGTTCCTGGCCTTCGACGAGGTCAAGACCGGTGCCACCATCGCCTACGGTGGAGCCGTGGAGGCCTTCGGGGTCACACCAGATATCGTCTGCCTGGCCAAGGCCCTCGGCGGGGGGCTGCCGTGTGGGGGGATCGGCGCCACGAGGGAGCTCTTCGAGCCGGTCCTGGCGGGCGAGATGGACATGGCGGGCACGTTCAACGGGAACCCGTTGACGCTCGCGGCCTCCAAGGCGGCGCTGACCGAGGTCCTCACCCGAGACGTGTACGAGCATCTGAACGAGCTGCATCGCGCGTTGGCGGATGGATGCGGCGCTGCCATCGAGAAGTACCGGCTGCCCGCGTACGTCACAGGGATGGGGGCGAAGGGCTCCGTGATCTACAGCCCGACGCCGGTCAAGGATTATCGCGACGCGATCGGGATCGACGAGCGGATCACCTACCTCGCCTGGCTGTTCCAGCAGAACCGCGGGGTGTTCAAGTCGCCCTGGTCGAAGCAGGAGACCTGGACGACCTCGGTCGCGCACACGGTCGATGACACCCGGCGCTACGTCGAGAACTTCGAGGAGTTCGCGGCTGCCATCACGGCATAGCCTGATTCCCCTTACACTCGCCAGCCGTGGACGTCGAACGGCTCCGTCTCTCACTCGACGACGGGAGAAACCTGGACGTCGTCGTGGCCGGCGCCGCGGATGCCACGCCGTTCGTGTTCCACCATGGAACGCCGGGGTCGGGGATCGTGTTCGAACGCTTCCTCCGGGAGGTGCTGGCGCGCGGGCTCCGGTACGTCGCCTCCTCGCGTCCTGGCTACGCGGATTCCACCCGGCGGGCTGGGCGCACAGTGGCCGGTTGCGTAGGGGACACGGTGACCGTGGTCGAGCAGTTGGGGCACGACCGCTTCTACACGGCGGGCTGGTCGGGCGGTGCCCCGCACGCGATCGCTTGCGCGACGCTGATGCCCGATCGCTGCCTCGCCGCTGCCTCGATCGCGGGGCCCGCGCCCAAGGGCGCTGTGGGCCTCGACTGGCTGGGCGGCATGGGGGAGGAGAACGTCGAGGAGTTCGGGGCGGCGATCGCTGGCCCGGACGAGCTCCATTCGTACCTGGAGAAGGTGGGACCGGAGTTCGGCTCGGTGACCGGCGGCGAGATCGTGGCGGCCCTCGGTGACCTCGTCGCCGAGGTCGACAAGACTGCGCTGACCGGCGAGCTGGGCGCGTTCCTGGCCGAAAACATCCGCGAGGGCCTCCGGAACGGGATCTGGGGCTGGTTCGACGACGACCTCGCGTTCGTCGGGGATTGGGGCTTCGACCTGAGCGCGTTGGCCGTTCCAGTCACCGTGTGGCAAGGCGCCCAGGATCGGATGGTCCCCTTCTCCCACGGCAAATGGCTGGCGGGGCACGCTCCCGTCCGAGCCCGACTGCTCCCGGAGCACGGGCATCTGTCGCTGGCCGTGGCGTCGTTCCCGACGATCCTCGACGATCTCCTGGCCTCTGCCCCGGCCTGAGCCGGCTCCGGGGTCCCGAGACAAGAGCCGAGGTGGTCGCCGGCCTTCCTCGACACGATGGGTTACGATATATCGCGACAGATTGCCGAGAGATGTCGGGGAAAGGGGAGGAGCATGCACGAGACACGTCGCAGGCACGGGCATCATCACACGGGCTCGGAAATGCCGTTCCGGGGACGGCACGGCCCGTTCGGGGCGGGATGGTTCGGACCACCTCCATGGGCAGGCCGAAGAGCCCGGCGGGGCGATGTCCGCGCGGCGCTACTGGCCCTGCTCGCGGAGAAGCCCATGCACGGGTACGACGTCATCCAGGAGCTCGAGTCTCGAAGCGGCGGCGCTTGGCGCCCCAGCCCGGGCTCGATCTACCCCACCCTCCAGATGCTGGAGGACGGAGGCTTGGTGACGAGCGAGGACCGTGACGGCAAGCGGGTCTACTCGCTGACCGACGCGGGCAAGTCAGAGGTGGAGGAGCGGAAGGAGCGGACCGGCGACACCCCGCCGTGGGAGTTCGGTCCCGGGGGTGGCGAGGGCCAGTTGCAGCTTCGCGATGCCTTCTTCCAGCTCGCCGCGGCGCTGATGCAAGTGGCGCGAACGGGTACGACGCAGCAGATGAAGCAGGCCTCCGAGATCGTGGCGGAGGCTCGCAAGAAGGTCTACGCCATCCTGGCTCAGGACTAGGATCCAGGCGCACGGTGACCTTCGGTCACGGGTCACGTGCGGCCCGTGACCGAAGCGCTGTCTACACTCGCCTGACCGAGTGAATTGTTTCGAGAGGGCGGTGCCGACATGCCGAGGGGGATCCTGGAGCGCCTGGCCGAAGGGCCGGTGCTCGGCGACGGCGGGTACCTGTTGGAGCTGGAGAAGCGGGGCTACGTCCAGGCCGGACCGTTCACACCCGAGGTGGCCATCGAGCACCCGGAAGCGCTGGCGGAGCTGCATCGCGAGTTCATGCGCGCGGGCGCCGAGTTCCTGACCACGATGACGTTCTATGCGAGCGACGACAAGCTGGCCACCGTCGGTTTGAAGGATAAGGTCGACGAGATCAACCGCAACGCGGTGAAGGTGGCGAGGGAAGTCGCATCCGAAGGTGACGCGCTGGTGGCGGGCGACCTCTCGCTCACGTGGGCCTACGATCACCGGGATCCCGCGTCTACCGACCACGTCCGCGCGCTGTTCGACCGCCAGCTCCAGGACATGCTGGATGCCGAGGCGCCGGACTTCTGGGTGGGCGAGACGTTCAGCCACGTCGGCGAAGCGCTGCTGTTCGTGGAGCGGGCGAAGGCCACCGGTCTCCCGGTGATGGTCACAATGAGCTTCGAGCAGCCCGAACCCCGGTCCTACGAAGGTGACGCGCCCGGCGACTGCGCGCGCAAACTGGCCGGCGCCGGCGCCGATATCGTCGGCGTCAACTGCCTGAACGGGCCGGACCAGCAGCTCCCGATCGCGCTCGAGATGCGCGAGGCGGTCTCCGGCTACGTGGTCAGCCAGCCCGTCGCCTACCGGACGACGGCCGATCAGCCCGACTTCACGTCGACCCCAAACTTCCCGTATGCGCTCTCGCCGCTCCAGCTCTCCCGAGGCGAGATGGCGTCGTTCGCCCGCACGGCCAACGACGCCGGAATCAACGTCATTGGGTCCTGCTGCGGCTCGGTCGCGGAGCACGTCCGGAGCATGGCCAGGGCCCTCGGCAAGCTTCCCGAGGACGAGCGGGAGTGGCGGTCGGAGAGCGGCAAGGCCATGTCCGCCTACGAGTATCACGGTCATACCGAGACCGATTCCTGAGAGCGGGACCCGAAGTCCGCCTGTAGGGAGCCGAGGCATGATGGGGGAGCGCCGCGAGTTCGAGGTCGCCGTCATCGGCCTGGGCGGCATCGGGAGCAGCGCCGTGTATCGGGCCGCGAAACGGGTCGGCTCAGACGCGCTCGGCCTGGAGCGGTTCGAGCTGGGGCACGACCGGGGGGCCTCGCACGACCACTCCCGGATCATCCGGCTCTCGTATCACACCCCCGCGTACGTTCGGTTCGCTGAGGACGCGTATCGGGCATGGGCCGAGGTGGAGGAAGCGTCGGGGGAGCGGCTCGTGACCCGGACCGGAGGTCTCGACCTGTACCCCGAGGCCGCGTACGGCTGGATGGCGGACTACCGGAGGTCCCTCAACGAGGTCGGCGTGCCGAACGAATGGATGGACGCAAGGTCGGCCATGCGGCGGTGGCCGCAGTGGCGCCTGAGCGACGACGTGCGCGTGATGTTCCAGGAGGCGTCGGGGTTCGTGGCCGCTGAGCTGGCGAACGCGACCCACCGCCGTCTGGCTGAGGGGCTGGGGGCCACTCTGCTCGATCGGGCCCGGGTCACCGAGGTCCGTGGGGCCGGTGGACTGTACGAGCTGGAGACGGAACGAGGGACCTTCCGAGCGGAGCGGCTCATCCTCACAACCGATGCATGGACGAACGAGCTGCTGGCACAGCTATGGCGGCCCATCAACCTGACCGTCACGCAAGAGCAGGTTGCCTACTACGCGCCGAGGGACGGGGAAGCGCTCCTGCCGGAACGCTTCCCCGTCTGGATCTGGATGGGGATCCCTTCCTTCTACGGGGTACCCACCTTCGGCGAGGCCGGGCCCAAGATCGGCATGGACGCCGGTGGCGCCGAGGTGACCGGGGACACACGAAGCTTCGAGCCCGACGCTGGCTACACCGAGCAGCTCGACGAGTTCATGCGCGAGCACCTTCCCGGCGGCTTCGGGCCCCACATCGCCGTGCGGACCTGCCTCTACACGATGACCCCGGACCGCGACTTCGTCGTCGACCTGGTTCCCGGGCACGAGCACGCCGTGGTGGGCCAGGGGGCCGCCCATGCGTTCAAGTTCGCCGCCGTGTTTGGGAAGTCCCTGGTCGAGCTGGCCTTCGACGGCAAAGCCGAGTCCGACGTCTCCGCCTGGCCCGTCGACCGCGAGGTACTGACCATGGACGACCCGCCCACGTCCTTCCACGGCTGAGCCGCCGGCTCCCTCCTTGAGCGCAAGCCCCCGTCGGCTCCGGCTGCTGCTCCAGGCCTGCACCCCTTGGCTTTACAGGGGACGGGCGAGGAGCGCAGAATTCGAGCGGTTCGTCGATTGAGGCTTCGGGGTGAGAGGGCCACTCGTGCTCGGTGCCCCTTCACACCGCCGTCAGAGGGGGGTGGATATGGCGATGCAAGCCGAGGATCGGATGCTCTCGGAGGAGATCGCTCCGGTCCTGGTCGCGAGGACGCTCGGGCCATTCGACCTGGTGGTGATCTTCGTGGCGATCGTGTTGTTCATCAACAACTCCGCGGGCGTCCAGTTCGCCGGGCCTTCGATGTTCATCTTCTGGATCCTGGCGTTTGCGAGCTTCCTGATCACTGGGGGATTCGTCACGGCTCAACTCGGCCGGATGTTCCCCGAGGAGGGGTCCCTGTACGTCTGGACCCATAAGGTCCTCGGCCCGTTCTGGGGATTCTTCGCCGGGTTCGTCGCCTGGTGGCCTGGGCCCATCGTGATGGTGGCGGCGGGCATCCTCGTAGCCAACTTCGCGCAGCAGATCGCCGCATTCTCCGACACCGCGATCCTTACCAAGAACTGGGAGATCGGTGTGGTAGTGCTGGCGGTCGTGTGGTTCAGCGCCATCATGTCGTTGCTCAAGATGCGTCTTACGCAGAACTACGTGAACGTGCAATTCTTCTTCTACGCGGCCGCGATCTTCCTCATCGGCCTGGCCGGCGTCATTTGGCTTTTGAAGGGCAACCCGTCGGCGACATCGTTCGGGGCTGGTTGGGACCCGTTCAAGGGAGACAAGCTCGCGCTTGGCGTCCCAGCGAACCTCACGTTCTTCTCATTCGCCATCCTCGCGCTCCTGGGGATCGAGACACCGCTGAATATGGGCGTTGAGGTGCGCGGGGGGGAGAAGGCCATCAGAACCTACCTATTCTGGGGCTGCATCATCGTGATGGCGGCCTACCTCTGGACCACATGGGGAAACATGGTCGCGATCGAAGCTGGAGGAGCCAACGGCACGACTGGAGGTCCGCAGGCTGTCGGTGTCGCGATCGGCGAATGGGCGGGAGTCATCGTTGCTCTGATCCTGGCCTGGGTCTTTCTCACGGCCGCGGTCGTCTATAACTACGCGTTCGCGCGCCTGCTGTTCGTTTCCGGAATGGAGAAGCGTCTTCCCCACCAGTTTGGCCAGGTCAGCCAGAACCAGGTGCCGGCGAACGCCGTCCTCCTCCAGACCGTGATCGCCTCGATCATCGCAATCGTCGTGTTCTTTATCCTCGGTGCGGGCACCAGCGACCCGTACAAGTACTTCTATGCCCTGTACGCCGGGCTGACCATCGTCTGGTGCATCTCGACCGCTCTGCTCTTCCTCGACATCTTCTTCGCCAAACGGGCCGCCCCAGCCAAGTTCGAGGAGGCGCGACGCATCCCGCTCGGGTGGCTGTATGTGTGCGGCGCTGTCGGGACTGTTGCCAACATCCTGGCGGTGTTCTTCATCTTCGTCGGCTCGTGGTACCCGGCCGGGTATCCCGCACTTGCCGAGTGGAACGCGTGGATGGTAGGAATCACGGCCATCTCCGTGATCACTGGCGTCGCGATCTACGCGATCTCACAACGGACAAGACGGGGCAGGACCGACGAGCAGCTGCTCGCCGAGACAGCTCCGGCCGGTGGAGGGGGTGGGGAGTAGAGCGCCCGCGGCGTCAGGCCCGAGGGGTCCTTTCACATCGCTGGCGTGAGGTCGGCAGCCCGCGCGGCTCCCCGCTCGAGGCGCCAGTATTCGCCCTCCTGTAAAGCCAGGATCCAGGCCTCGGCGTCCGTCCGAGCCTGGCCGCGCGGACCCTCGTAACATTCGTGCCCCGCGAGCGAGATGCCGCGAAATACTGGGTGCAACCATCGCCGGAGGCTGACCGAGGACAGAGGGGAGAGGAGCGAACCGTTACCTCCGGTCAGAAAAAGTCGGTGCGGCCATGTCTTCTGGGCTTGGGACCGCCCGATCGTGGGTATGTGTCCTCCACTCGAACGGAGGGAGGGCAAAGGTGGACCCGCTTCTGGCAGCGAGAGCGTGTGGGTCTGGCGTCAGCACGATCCTTTGGATCATCGCAGCGGTCCTTGTCATTGCCGGCATCGTGACCCTGGTGCGCGGCGGCCTCGTCGCTGGAGTCGTCCTCATCATCGTCGGCCTGCTCATCGGGCCGGGCGGCATCAGCATCTTCTGCTAAAGGCGAGGTGAACTCCGGGCAGCAAGCAAGCAAAGCCAGAAAGATGCTGGTCCGAGGGGGTCCTCCTGGGAGGGCCCCCTCGGACCACCATCTCCAACCAACCAACCAAGCCCGAGCGGCTGGCGGCTCTCCACCTGATGGCGCACTAGGCGGAAAGCAGCCGCTCGAAGAACGAGCGGTAACGCTGAAGCGCTATGCGGAGATCCTCCGTCGAGACGTCGTCCCCGCGCTCCCACTGGCTCTCCAGCCTCGTTCTCTCCTCGGAGAACATCTGGGTGAGCCGCCCCATCATCTCGGCGACGAGGCCGTCGGCCTTCTGCACCGAGCCCCTGGGCTCATCGACGAAACGCACCTGGATCTCGTTCCATCGCGACTTGAACCCTCCGGCATCTTCGTCGGCCAGGAGGGCTGAGGTGCCTCCCTCGTCCCCACTGGGGGTAACCTCGGCCTCCGAGACCTCGGCGACCTCGCCGCCCTTCGCCGCGACCTCCGACTGCGACTCGACCTCGGGCCGAACCTCCTCGCCGCCGGCCTCGTCCTCGGGAACTCGGACCACGTCCTCGCTGCTGAACCCCTCTTGGAGCTCTTCTCGACGTTCGGTCATCAGCGGGCCTCCAGCCGCTCGGCCTCTGGAGTCTCGCGCTCCAAGAGCTCCTCGAACAGGGATCGGTAGTGGACCATCGCTCGGCGGAGGTCTTCCGTGCCCGCCTTGCCCTGCTCGTTCGCGATCCACACCGTATGGGCACCGCGGTAGTTGTCGACCACGTTCGGATGATCCACGGAAACGTCTGCCACCCGCTGTTCGAAGTCGTCCGTCGGATAGCCTCGCTCCTGCATCAAACGCGTGACGAGCCGGTCGGCATCCTTCACGGCCTCGTTCGGCTGGTCGACGAAGCGGGCCTGCACGTCCCGCCACTCGAGCGCGTACCGATCCGCAGTTTCGGGAGACACCGGTTGAATCTCGAGCTCCTGGCGATGCTTCATCCGCGCGCTGAGCTCGGATTCGGCCTCCCTGCGAGACTCGGCCTGCTCCACCGTCCGCTCGTATTCGGGGCCGAACCGGCTTTGGAGCTGCTCCGTCCGGCGCTTCGTCGCCAGGGTCCACGCCACGAATCCGAGTAGCGCGACGGCCACGACGACGATAATGATCCATACCCAAGCATCCATTGGGTTCCCTCCTCTCGGGATTATCTTCACTAGGTACCCGGGGCGGATGAGCCGAAACACGGACGCTCCCAGAAATTGAGTCGCATCGCGTCGAGTCGACCGCCCCCGCGTGTGGACACGCGGGTCCCTTACCTGAAGAGCAGGGTCACGCCTTTTCGCCTGTCCAGGCAACTCTGACGGGCATGTGCTTGATGCCGTTCACGAAGTTGGACCGCATCCGTTCGACCGGGCCAGAGAGCTCGATCGAGTCGAGCCGGGGCAGCAGCTCCTCGAAAAGGATCCGGGTCTCCAGCCGGGCCAGGTGGGCTCCCAGACAGAAGTGCGGACCGCCCGGCCCGAACGTGACGTGCTCGTTCGGGTGGCGCGTGATGTCGAAGCGGTTCGGGTCGGGGAATGCCTCGCCGTCCCGGTTGGCGCTGATGTACCAGGTCACCACCTTGTCGCCCTTGCGGATCTTGACCCCGCGAAGCTCGGTGTCCCGGGTCGCCGTCCGGCGGAAGTGCAGGACCGGCGTGGCCCACCTGAGGATCTCCTCGACCGCGCGGGGCATCAGCGAGCGGTCCTCCTTGAGCCGGCGCAGCTGGTCGGGATTCTCGATGAGCGCCAGCATCCCGTGGCTGATGGTGTGCCGTGTCGTCTCGTTGCCCGCGATCAGCAGCAGCGCGAAGTAGTTCTGGAACTCGCGCTCGGACAGGATGCCCTCCGACTGCGCCACTGAGAGTGCCGTGATGACGTCGTCCCGGGGCTCGTCCAAGGACAGGTCCCGCTGCGCCGCCGCGTAGTCGAACACCTTCTGCGAGATGGGGCTCCGAAATTGCAGATACTTGAACTCCTCGGTGTCCACCTGGTCCACGACCGCAGCCGAGTACTCAGGGTCCTGGTTTCCGATCAGCGCGTCCCCCCACTCGATCAACTGTGGAGCGTCCTGCTGCGGCACCTCGAAGATCGCGCACAGGAACCGGATGGGGAGCTCACGGGAGATCGCCGGGACGAAGTCGAACTCCTCCTTCTCCAACGCTCGGTCGAGGACCCGGCCGGCGACGTCCCGGATGAAGTCCTCGTACCTTCCCACGGCTCTGGCCGAGAACCGCTTGTTGCAGATGTTGCGGAGTTCCCGGTGCCGCGGTGGATCCGTCTCGAGCAACGTCTTCCTGATCCGCAACTGCTCCTCGTCGAGCTCCTCGAGGGCCACCGCCCCGACCTCCGACGAATACGTCTCCCAGTCCATGTGGACGGTCACCAGGTCGTCGAAGCGGGTGACCGCCCAGAAGCCGTGGTTCGGCGTCGGCTCGTCGTGCCAGGAGACCGGATGCTCACGTCGTAGGAAGTCGAACCATTCGAACGGCACGCGCTCGACGTAGCTGTCGGGGTCGACCAGGTCGATCTGCTCGAGCGCCACGGTGTCCCCACCCATCAGAAGAACGGGAGGTAGTACTGGAGCTCCCACTCGACCGGCTCGGTCGTGTCCGGGTCGGGTGTGGCCTTCACGTACCGCTCCCACTCGGCCTTCTTGAGCATCGTGAACGCTGTGACCAGCTCCGTCCCCAGCGCCTCGCACAGCTCCTTGTCGGCCTCGAAGAGCTCCAGGGCCTTCTCCAGCGTCGGCGGCACCCGGACCTCGGTGTTCACCGCGGTTCCTGGCTCCTGCGGCGGGGGAGGGTCGAGCTCGTTCTCCACTCCAAGCCTGGACGCGTGCAGCAGGGCAGCAGCGGCGAGATAGGGGTTGGCCGCCCCATCGGCCGTTCGCTGCTCCAGGCGGGTCGTGGCCCCACGGCCGGGCGGAACCCGGATCCCGACAGTGCGATCGTCGTAGCCCCAGTTGGCCCAGTACCCGTTCAGCATGTCGGGCTGGAGGCGCTTGTAGGCGTTCGTGTGAGGAGCCAGGATGGCCGCCATCCCCTCGTGGTGGGCGAGCATCCCGGCAAGGCATTGCCGCGCGAGCCGGGACAGGCCGTCGGCCGAGCTGGTGTCCTCGAACGCGTTCGAGGCCTCCTCGGTGAGGAAGCTGAGGTTCACGTGCAGCCCGCTCCCACCACGGTCGGGGAACGGCCGCCCGATGAACGTGGCCAGGTTCCCGTTCCGTGTGGCGATCTCCTTGATCAGGAGCCGGACGAGGAACGCATCGTCGGCGGCCGGGATAGCCTCGCGGTACTTGATGTTCACCTCGAACTGCGCAATGTCGTACTCGCTTCCCCAGCTCTCCACGTCGAACTCACAGTCGGTGGCAGCCCGCACCATCTGGTCGACCACACCGCCCGGATCGATCGCCGGGCCGGTCCCGTACACGCGGTGCGACGGCATCGACACGGAGCGCCAGCCGCCATCGCCGTCCGGATCCATCAGGTAGAACTCGAACTCGTAGGCGATCTGGGGGGTGAGCCCGCGATCCAGCCACGGTTCGACGGCCCTCCGAAGGACGTGCCGCGGATCGACCGGGCAGGGCTCGCCCCGGAGCTCGGCGTCGCCCAGGCCCACCACGGTGTCCGGTTCCCACCCCGGCCGCATCGAGTCCACGTCCAGGTGGACCTCGATGTCGGGCAGCCCGATGTCGAACTGGAGGCCCGGGATGGGGAGGATCTCCCTGTCCAGCGTGAGTGGATATACGCCGATGCAGAACGCGGCCCGGCCGGTCCAGTCCCCGAGCAGGTACTTGCCCCGCTCCAGTCCCAGGATGTCCGGATACATCAGCCGGAGCTGCCGCGCCTTGGGTTCCATCCCACGCTCCTTCGGTGCCGAACGAACCAGCCCGAGGATAACCGAGGGATGGAAACCTCACCGCGGCCCGCTCCGACCTCGGCGAGTCGAGGACGTGGGATAGCC
>JBIOXZ010000071.1:0-3236 GCA_044869895.1 Actinomycetota bacterium
TGGGGCTCTTTCAACTGCCGGGAAGCGGCTGGATGGTCACCGCCCGCGATCTCGCCCTCATCGACCACCTCTGGCGTCAGTGGTCGCCCAGCCTCTCGCTCGATCCAGCTCTCCAGGGGGAGCTACACGAGCACCTGCGGGCGAGCATGCCCGCGCCCATAAAGTACTACCGGGCGATGCTGCGACCCGGCATGCTTGGGGCGACGCGCCGCCTATCTCAGCCGATCGCGATGCCCCTGCTGCAGCTCCACGGTGCCGACGACGGCTGCATCCTCCCCCCGCAGGTCGACGACCGACATCGGTTCGGCGCCCCGCACACGCTGGAGGTCGTCCCCGACGTCGGTCACTTCCTGCACATCGAGGCCCCCGAGGCGATCGCTGAACGGATCGCGGCATGGGCCGAATAGCCGATCACTCGACCCTCGCGGCGTGCACGCCGTACCGGTGGAACAGGGGGCCCTTGCGCTGGGTGCGCCAGGTACCGCCAGGCGCTGGCCGCGGCGAAGGCCGCTGTCAACCGGTCGACGCTGCCCCCCGTTGGCGACCTGGTCGCCGCGTTCGAGGAGTTCGTGCAGTCGCTGGGACGGCCGGGCTTCCAGGTGCGGGCTGCCGCGACCGCGGCCATCGGCGCGGAGGTCGGGCTCGACTTCGAGTACCGCATGGGCGAGTACATCGCCGAGGCCAATCGGCAGCTGTGACCCCCGTCGTTCATACGAGGAGAACGGCGGCCGTTTCCCGGGACTTTCCCGGTAGTCACGGCCTCAACCGCGGCATCAGGCCGGCCCTGCACCCGGATCAGCGCAGGTCAGGGACCTGGCGTGGAGCCGCCTGTCGGATCGAACCGACGACCATTCTTCCCGGACCGCCGGGCGGATCCCGCCGTATCAACACGAATCTCCGCATAGATGAGCGTGTTCAGCGGTCTGCTGAGGTCCGACAGGGACCGCTCGGAGACCGCTCGAGCAGGACGAAACGAGTCACAAACGTGGCATTACGTGCCCTGTCCGACTGTCGTGAATCCCCGGGTGCCTATCGGACCGAACGCCGAGCTCAGCCTAGCCCCGCCAGACGAGCCGCCCCAGATTCCCAGCCGGCCCGTCCCGGTCCGCTGCGCCCGGTCATTCTCCGGGGCACGGGACCGAAATGCGATCGGCCGCCAGTTGAGCACCAGGGCGCAGCCGCTGCCCACATCGTCGACCGGGCTTCGACGCGCTCGTACCGCGACCTAGCGACTGGAGGCCCTCACATGCACCTTTCTTGATCAGTGGTCAACACAGCTCGACGGGCGCTGGAAGGATCTCCGCGCCAGCCGATCCGCGGCCGGTTGTCCAAAGTCAAGTCGCCGTTCCTGTGCTCGACAAGGGTCACGGTCGGGCATGAGCGTTCGCCACCACCCATCGTGGGTGTCACACCTGCGAGCTCACCTGGCTGGTTCGACGACGAGCCCGCGATGCTGGCAGGCGCGCGATGCTTGTGATGTCAGGACCGACTCGCGTCGGCGAGGTGGGCGTGGACAGCGGAGACCACCACTGAGCCTTCGCCGACGGCCGAGGCAACTCGTCGGACCGACCCGGCGCGTACGTCGCCCACGGCGAACAACCCGGGCAACGACGCATTGAACCCCTCCCGCGTCACGACGAAGCCCTTGCCGTCGAGCTCCACACCTGCTCCGTGCAGCCAGTTGGTGCGTGGATCCGCGCCGATCATCAAAAAGAGACCGGCGGCGTCGAGTCGGACAGTGGCCTCCTGGGCGTGGTCTCGCCACGTCACACCTGTCAGCCGCGTCGCTCCACTGACCGCGGAGAGCTCCGCACGGGGGTGGACGGTGACGCGCTCATGGTGAGTCAGACGCTGCGCGAGGTAGGCCGACATCGTCTCTCGCAGATCGTCCCGCCGGATCAGGATGTGGACGTGAGCGGCGTGCCGTGTCAGGAACAGAGCGGCTTGTCCGGCCGAGTTGGCGCCCCCGACAACCACGGCGTTCCGGTCCGAGACGACCTTGGCCTCGAGGTCGCTCGCCGCGTAGTAGACGCCCCGCCCCTCGAGGTCGGCCAGCCCGGGCACGTCCAGACGTCGATATTGAGCCCCACTGGCAATGATCACGGCGCTCGCGTCGATGTCGTGCTCGTCGTCAAGGCGGACGCGGAAGCCTGAAGCCGTCTGGGTCAATCCCGTGACGGATCGGGGCGAGACCAGCCGGGTTCCGAACTTGACGGCCTGCATCATCGCTGCCCGCGCCAGCTCGGTCCCGGACACGCCTCGTGGAAAGCCGAGATAGTTCTCGATCCGCGAGGAGCTGCCCGCTTGGCCCCCGATGGCAACGTCTTCCACGACAACCACGTCGAGGCCCTCGGATGCCCCGAAGACCGCGGCCGCCAGGCCCGCTGGTCCGGCGCCGACCACGAGCACGTCGCATCGAGTGTTGTCGGCAAGGCCCCACAAGTCGATCCCGAGCGCGCTGGCGAGATCGCGCGTCGTCGGCGCGGTCATGACCCTTTGGTCGCCGGTGACCACGGCCGTACCCGACGCGGGCAACGCTGTCGTCTTCGCCAGCTCGGCCCACGCCGCGGGGTCCGAGCGCAGCACGGTCCGGTAGGGGAGCCGGTTGCGTCCGGCGAACTCCTGGAGCCGGTGCAGATCGCGGTCGTCGTCTCCGGCGAGGACGAGGCCGCCCTCGCCCATCCTCGTCAGGAAGAGCCGTCGGGCGTCGAGTGCGGACAGCACGACGTCGCTCAGCTCGGCCGAGATCTCCACGAGCCGCCGCAGCTCCTCGATGGGCACCTTGAGAACCACGGTCCCCTTATTGGCGACACCCTGGAAGAAGGCTCGCTGGCCCATGAACATGCCCAGCTCGCCCACGAAGTCGCCTTGCTCCACGACGAAGACGACCCGGTCTTCCCGACGATCGACCAGTAGCAGCCCCCCGGCGAGCACGAGGTACAGGTCGTACGGGTCTCCGGCGTCCCACAACAACTCGCCGGGTTCGGGGCGCAGCTCTTCACCGCCCGATCGGAGCAGGCTCAGAAGGTGCTCGCTCAAGACCGGCCATGCCAGCCCGTCGACCTCGTCCCGTCGTCGCGACGAGTAGTGGGTCATCTCGTCGGGAACCGGGATGCTGCTCATGGGTCTCCTTCGCCTGGCTGACGGCTTTCTCGGCTGAACTGCTCACTATTCTGGAACGCTCGGCTTCAGGGTGGGGTTCGCGGTGCCCTCCCGCCTCACACATCGTCTGCAGG
>JBIOXZ010000072.1:0-7688 GCA_044869895.1 Actinomycetota bacterium
GGCGCCCCTCGAGGACCCCGATGATCAACCCGGCTAGGACCGCCACCACGAACGCCCGGAGGACGAGGAGCGCGAAGCCGACGACGATGCCCGCCGTCCCTCCAAGGGCCTGGGCCGACTGGTAGTCGATGGCGCTGCCGACCGGCGGCAGGGCCATCGCCGTCACCAGGAACCGAGCGGTGGTACGGGTTCCCATGGCGATGAGCACGGCCCATTCCCCGAACAGGGCCCCGAAAGAAACCAGGAGGATCGGCCACGATCCCCCGACCACCAGGAATCCCCCCCCAAGGGCGGTGGTGAGCCTGCCGAGCGGCGAGGGGCCGGTGGACCGGCGACCGAACAGGCCCCCGAACAGCCCGGGCCGGGGCGGGCTCTCCGACGCGCGCTCGACGGTTGCTCGCGAGGAGGCCGCGGATGTCCGGGCCTGTTGAGGCCGCTGGCTCTTCCCCTTGCTCCGCTTCTTCGCCGTCATCCGGTCCCGCCCTCGTTCCCGCCCTCGTCCCCGTCCCCAGGGCCTGCCGACTCGGCGAAATCGGGAGCCTTCGACCGCCGCGAGACGTACCCGAGAGGCACGGCGAGGAGGACGGTCACCACCACCAGGGCGATGACGAAGTTCCCCACCAACCGGGGCGGATCAGCGACGCTGGGCGAAGTCACGTCGATCAGATCCCCCTGCGGATCCGGCTCGTAGGCCACCACCCCGCCCCGGAGGCCCCCCATGGCCGCGAGGACGAGATCGCCGGCGACGGCGATCCCCCCGACGAGGCCGGGGCCCGTCCCCGACTCCCAGACTTCATGCCCGGACGAAGCGTCCACGGCCACCAGGCGACCATCGCCCAGGCCCACGAGGGCCGTCCCTCCCACGACAACCGGTGAGCTCCGCCGGATGAACTCGTTGAACTGGAAGTCGAACAGGCGCCTCCCGTCCGCGGGATCGAACTTCCACACCCCGCCGCGGCCGTCCGCCACGTACACGGCACCGCCGGCCGCCGTCGGTGATGATGTCTGCCACACCGGGCCGACGCCACGGTGCACCCATCGCACCGCGCCGTCCGCCGTGGCCACGGCGAGCAGCTCCCCGTTGAACGCGCCGTCCGAGACCGCCACGTAGACCGAGTCCCCCACCGCGACCGGCAACGAGGTGAAGAACGTCCCCACCGGAAGCGGGACGACCCAGGAGGGCTCTCCCGAGGAAGCGGAGAGCGCCACCAGCGACAGCCGGTTCTCCTCCCCGACGACCTGCCCCGACGGGGACGGGGACGGCGACGGCGTCGGCGTCACGGTGGGTGTGGCGGCGGCGCCGATCTCCAGCCGGCCTTGGGGAACCGTGTAGACCGTGCCGTCCGCCACCGTGAGCGGTCCCTGCACCCCGTCGTTCAGCAGGACCGACCACCGCTCCTCACCGGTGGCCAGGTCGACGGCGAAGACGTGGCCGGCGTCGTCTCCCACGAAGGCCGTGCCGCCGGCCACCGTCACACCGGAGTGGCTCTGCTCACCGAGGGCGAACGGTGACGCCCAGGCCGGCGTTCGGTCGGCCAACTCCACCGCCCGGAGCTTCGTGTCCGAGCTCGATGAGCCCTCGGTGAACAACAGGACCGCGGTCCCCTTGACGCTCGCCACCGCCGGCGTGGTCGACGGACCCTCGGCGCGCGCGAGCGTCCATCGCTCCTGCCCGGTAGACAGATCGATCCCGTAGACGGAGGCGGGCCCAACCACGAATGCCTCGTCGGCGGCGGCGACGACGGGAGCCGACGCCCCCTGCTGCCCAACTGGTGCCACCGGAACGGCCCAGGACTGCCGGTACGGCGGTGGCGGTCCATCAGCCGTACCCGGGTGCGAGGGACCCCCTTGGTACTGCGGCCAGGCGAACGCCGATCCGGGCTCGGCCGCCTGTCCCAGGGCCCGGCCGGCCAACATGCTCATCGGGACGAACGCCACGAGGACCGCCAGCGCGGCCTTCGACAGATCGCGGAGCCGACCAGGGAACAGGTGGGTGACCTTCCGTCGAACGGGGCCCATTCTAGGCGGGCCCGACGAGACGCCGTTCAGCTCATCCCAGGATGGGAGCCAGCCGGATCAGCCCCACGAGGCTGGGGGGAGCAAGGAACGCCAGCGGATCCACGTACTCGCGTCCCTGCCGAACGCCGAAGTGCAGGTGCGGCGGTTCCACGCCAGGATGGCCGGTCCCGGTGAGCGCCACTGCCGAGCCCCGGGCCACGGCGTCGCCCTTGTGTACCAGGATTGCGGAGACCCACGAGGACGTCGATGACAACCCACCCCCATGATCCACCGTGACGAAGAGCTGGCCGGCGACGGCGCCGGCGAAGGTCACGACGCCCGGCGCCGGCGCCAGCACCGGCGTTCCGATGGGGGCCGCGATGTCGATCCCGCGATGCCCCGCGCCGAACGGCGTGGAGGGTGGGTCGAAGCCTCGGATGACCGGGCCCACGACCGGCCATGCCCAATCGCCGGATGGACCGGCCCCGACGGACGGGGCAACCGAGGCCAGCATCAGCAGGGGGAGGATGACGAGCCGCGGACGAAGCGGCATCGGACCTCCTGTTCTTCTTCTCGCGAGCTTCTTCTCCCTCCAACCGTCCTATCGAACGGCCAGCGAGCCCCTCGAAACGCTAGCCGCACGCAGCCTCGATCGCTGTGAGGGTGATCACATCCCGAGGGCCAGCGGGCGCTACTCGGTCTCGACGAACTGCAGCCGGAGCTGGTTCACGGCTTTGGTGTGGATCTGGCACACCCGGGACTCGGTGACGCCGAGGATCTCGCCGATCTCCGCCAACGTCAGCCCCTCGAAGTAGTACAGCGTGACCACGATCTTCTCTCGTTCCGAGAGCGAGTTGATGGCCGCGGCCAGCAGGCCCCGCGTCTCCTGCCCCTCCAGCCCCATGGACACGTCGCTCCCCCGGTCGGCCAGCGTGTCCAGCAACGAGACCTGCTCCCCGCGGTCGCTCCCCACCGACAGCAACTCGTCCAGCGCCAGGACCGACACGAACGAGATCTGCGTGATGACGTCGTGGAGCTCCTTGAGGGTGACGCCGAGGCGCGCCGCAACCTCCTTCTCGCTGGGGGCTCGCTTCATGATCGACTCGAGGTCGGAGTACGCCTTCTCGATCTGACGCGCCTTGAACCGGACGGAGCGGGGCACCCAGTCCATGGCCCGCAGCTCGTCGATGATCGCCCCCTTGATCCGGGGGATGGCGTAGGTCTCGAACTTGTTCCCCCGGGCCGGTTCGAACTTCTCGAGCGCATCGATCAGCCCGAACATGCCGTAGGAGACGAGATCGGCCTGCTCGACGCTCGCCGGGAGGCCGGTGGCCACTCTGCTGGCCACGTACTTCACGAGCGGCGCGTAATGCAGGATGAGGCGCTCGCGGGTCTGGGGCGACGCCGTCCCCTTGAACTCGGCCCACAGGGCGGCGAGCTCGTCCATCGGTGGCCTGGCCGGCTCCGGGAGGACCGCCACCGACCGTCGGGCCGCCTTTGCGGCGGGCTTGAGCGATGGGACGACCTTGATGGCCGGTGCGGCCTTCGCCGATCCGGACGACTTCATCGGCGGTGCGGGCTTGGCGGGCTTCTTCCCCTTGGCGGGGAGCGGTGCCTTCCCGTTCGCGTTCGCCTTGGCCCCCATCACGCCCTCGGGTGGCTCCGTTGGTACGCGGCGAACAATCGGGTGCGCGACACATGTGTGTACCGCTGAGTCGTGGCCACGCTCGAATGACCGAGTAGCTCTTGCACGGCTCGGATATCCGCACCCCCTTCGAGGAGGTGCGTGGCGAACGAGTGCCGGAGGGAGTGCGGGGTGACGCGCCGTCCCGACAATTTCCCGGAGCCGTACCGCTCCACCAGGGCACGGATGTCTCGCACGCCGAGTGGCCTGCCCTTGCGGTTGAAGAACAACGCGGCCGACCCGTCGACGGCGAGCGGCGCTCGACCCCGGTGGAGGTACTCCCGGGTGGCCTCCACCGCGAAGTCCGACATCGGGACGTCGCGCTCCTTGGAGCCCTTCCCCAGCACTCGCACCCGCCCCCGATCCAGGTCGATCCGATCGACCGTGAGTGCGCTGACCTCCCCCACCCGCAGGCCCGACCCATACAAGAGCTCCAGGACCGCCCGGTCCCGGAGTGCCACGGCCCGGCCCACCTCGTCCTGCGAACCGGGGTCCGGGGCCTCGACGAGCCCGGCGGCCTCGGCGGGCCTGAGCACCATTGGAAGCCGGTTGGCCACCTTCGGCCGGCCCAGCATGGCGGCCGGGTCGGCATTCACGAACCCTCTCGCCACGGCCCACCGATAGAAGGTGTGGATGGCTCCGACGCGGCGGGCGATCGACGCGCGTGCGTACCCCAGGGTCACCTGCTGCGCCAGGAACCGGCGGAGGAGAGGGTACGTTGCCGAGGCCAGCGAGCGCCGCTGGCGCGACAGGAAAACGGCCAGCTGCTGGAGGTCCCGGCGGTAGGCGGACACCGTGTGCTCCGACAGGTGCCGCTCGAGCGCCAAATGATCGGTGAACTCGCCGATCAGCTTCGCCTCGGGATGGGGAAGGTCCTCCCGCGCCTGCATCGTCCTTCCTGTTCGTCGTCGGGTGCCCTTGTACCAACGAGAGAAAGGGCAATCAAGCTTCCCACGAACGTCACGCAGTTTCTGTCCCCCCAACGGCCGTCGGACGGTATGGATTCCTCGGTCCACCCGGATTGGCAGAGTGCGCTGGGGAAGCAGATACCGCCGATGTCCTAGGTCGCCGCCTTCAGCCGAGGTTCGAACCGGCCACCGACGCTCCGGATCAGTCCCTTCAGCTCCAGGCCGAGGAGCAGCGGGAGCACCTCGGGCACCGAGACGCCCAGCCCCCTCGCCACCGTCTCGGGCAGCACGGGTCCGACGACGAGCTCGAGGGCGGTCTGCTCCGCGAGGGATAGGTCCAACCGCACGGGGGCATCGCTCCGCCCACCGCCGAGCTTCAGGTCCCGCATCAGGTCGTCGACCCCTCGGATCAGGGTCGCCCCTTCCCGGATGAGGACGTTGGGAACGTGAGCCAGGGGATTGGTGGTGGCTCCCGGCACGGCGAACACGTCGCGCCCCAGATCCAGCGCGTGTTCGGCGGAGATCAGCGAACCGCTTCCCTCGGCACCCTCCACGACCACCAGGCCCGTGCACATTGCCGCAACGATCCGGTTGCGGGCCGGGAAATGGTGCGGCTCTGGCGGGACGCCCGGCGGATACTCGCTGACCAACGTACCGCTCTCCGCGATCCGCTCGATCATGCGCCTACTCGTCCTTGGATAGGCATGGTCGATCCCACACCCGAGCACCGCGACCGTATGGCCACCCGCATCGAGCGCGCCCTGGTGGCCGGCGGCGTCGATGCCACGGGCCGCCCCACTGACGACGCACACGCCCGACGTCGCGAGGTCATGGCCGATGGCGGTGGCCAGTTCCGTGCCGAGCTCGGAGCAGTTGCGTGCTCCCACGATGGCCACGGCTCGCTCGCGCGGTGGAAGGGGCCGGCCCTTGACGAAGAGGGCAGCCGGCGGGTCCTCTAGGTTCTCGAGTTGCGGCGGGTACTCGGCACTTCCGAACGGCACGAGGCTCGCGCCACATGCCACGAGGGCGCGATCGATGTCCTCGGGGTCGAGCCCCCGTGCGAACTCGCGGTCCGCGTCGCTGCCGGCGCGTCCCCCTCGGACCGCCTCCAGCGTTGCGGCGGCGGTTCCCTCCCGGTCCGCAACCTCTAACAGCTTGAGCGGCGAGATGCCCCGCAGCGCCATCAGGACGAGCAACGCCGTTCGATCCCCCTCGCCGCCGACGAAGCCGGATGGCCACCGTGATGGGCGGTTCCCCGAGCGCCTCCGGCGTGCGGCCGGCCGGTGACCTCGGTCGGCCGCACCATCAGCCCGCACGGGCCAGGCTTCCCTCGGACAGGCTCATCCGATACGTCAGCGCCTCCGCCACGTGTCCGGCGGCGATCTCCTCGGCCCCCGCGAGGTCGGCAACTGTCCTCGCGACCTTGATGGCCCGATCGAATCCCCGGCCGGTGAGGCCCAGGGCATCCACCGCGCCGGCCAGGACGTCGTATCCGCCGGAGGACATCCTGGCCTGCCGCCGGGCCACCGGCCCAGGAAGCATGGCATTGCTCGGGAAGCCGAGGGCCGCATACCGGTGCCGTTGACGGGCCCTGGCCTCCTCGACTCGAGTCCGGATGGGTGACGAGGCCTCCCCGGCGGTCTCGCCCAACAGCTCCCGCTTGGAAAGTCGCGGCACCACGAGCCGGATGTCGATGCGATCGAGGAGTGGTCCCGACAGCTTTTGACGGTACAGCTCCACGCGGTGCGGAGGACACCGGCACTGGCGTTTGGGATCGCCCTCGTAGCCGCAGGGGCACGGGTTGGTCGCCGCGACCAGGGTGAATCCAGCGGGGTACTCGACCGACCCGGCGACACGCGTCACCACGACCCGGCCGTCCTCGAGCGGCTGGCGGAGCGCCTCGACCGCGTCGCGTCGGAACTCCGTCAGCTCGTCGAGGAACAGGACGCCGTGATGTGCGAGCGAGACCTCCCCCGGCCTGACGAAGCCACTCCCACCGCCCAGTAGCGCCGACAGGGAGATGGAGTGGTGCGGCGACCGGAATGGCCGCGACCGGACCAATCCACCCTCGTCCAGCATGCCGGCCACGGAATGAAGTTGCGTGACCTCCAAGGCCTCCTCTCGGGAAAGGCCGGGGAGGATGGTGGCCAGACGTCTGGCCAGCATGGTCTTGCCCGCGCCCGGCGAACCGACGAGCAGGACGTTGTGGCCGCCGGCCGCGGCCACTTCCAAGGCCCGCCGTGCCTGAGCCTGCCCCCGGACCTCGGCGAAGTCCACCCCGTGCCGCATTGCCTCGTTCGCTTCGCGCGCGGGGGGCGTCGGCGGATCCCAGGTGCCGCGGAGGAACCCGGCGATCTCGGTGAGCCCCCGGGCCCCCACGACCCGCACTCCCTCCACCAGCGCGGCCTCACCCGCGTTCGCCGCGGGGACCACGACACCGTCCAGGCCGGCGCGGGCCGCAGCGATGGCCACCGAGAGCACTCCCGGGGTGGCCACCAGGCCACCCCTCAGAGAGAGCTCCCCGAAGAACGAGAGTCGGGACAGCCGGTCGCCGGGGACCTGACCCGATGCGACAAGTACGCCCATGGCGATGGGGAGGTCCAGGCCCGGCCCGTCCTTGCGGAGATTCCCAGGGGACAGGTTCACCACGATCCTGCGAAGCGGCCACTCCAAGCCCGAGCTCTCGACCGCGGGCCGGATGCGATCCCTGGCGTCCTGCGCGGGCGCGCCGGGAAGGCCGGTCAACGTGAGCGAGGGAAGCCCTCGGCCAATGTGCGCCTCCACCGCGACCGGGAGTCCTCGCACTCCGACGATGGTGATCCCGATGACGCGCCCGTACACCTCGCGACCCTAGCGCGCGGCACTGACAGTCAGAACGCGTCCTCGAATAGCTCGACGCTCGCCCCGCCCGGGCCGACGTGAACGCTGGCGACGTCGAACCGCACGTTATCGTGTAGACCATGGATGGTGGAGGTGAAGATCTCCGCCAGCTGCCGGAGCTTGCGCTGCTTCATGCTCGTCACCGCCTCGTAACCCCCGCCGAACCGGCTTCCCCGACGGGCCTTGACCTCACAGAACACGAACACCCCCGCGCGTTC
>JBIOXZ010000073.1:0-3302 GCA_044869895.1 Actinomycetota bacterium
TCGCCGTGCTCCTGTTCGGAGCCTCCGACGAGCTCTCCTCGTTCCATTCGGTGAACGAGAGCGTGGACCTGGACGAGCTGGAGCGGGCGGCCCTCGCGGAGGCCCTCATGTTCCGAAAGCTCGCCGCCCTCGGCCGCTGAGCCACCACCTTCGGCTCGGCGGTTGCTAGGGTGGAGAGGCAGATGGAGACGGATCAGACGACCGGCCAGGCTTCGGCTTCGGAGGACGACCCCCTCTCCGCGCCACAGGCGCCGCAGGGAACCCCCGGACCGCAGGAGGCGATCACCGAGCCGGCGAAGCTCCTTCGGATCGCGACCATGGTCCGGGAGCTCCTGGAGGAGACCCGGCAGGCCACCATCGACGAGCCGGGGCGGGCGCGGCTGCGCGAGATCTACCTCCGTTCCTTCGACGAGCTTCGCGAGGTCCTGTCGCCCGACCTCCAGCAGGAGCTGGCCGAGCTGGTCCCACCGATGGACGCGGTCCCCACCGAATCGGAGATCCGTGTGGCCCAAGCGCAGCTTGTCGGATGGCTGGAGGGCCTGTTCCACGGGATCCAGGCCGCATTGTTCGCTCAGCAGACCGCGGCCCGAGCCCAGTTCGAGGAGCTCCGCCGGCGGGGCCTTCCCGGCGGAGCGCCTCCGGGACCGCCCCAGCCCCAGGCCGGACCGGGCGCATACCTGTAAATCCTACTGGTCCTTCTGCGCGGCTTGCCCCGCCGCCGACGCCCGCGTGACCCCGCCCCCGCCGGTCAGTCGCGCTGCGATCGTGACCGGCACAACGGTGAACAGGATGATGAAGAACACCACCACGTTCACCTCGGGGAGCCGTTGGCCCAATCGGATGGCACCGAAGATCCACAACGGCAGCGTGTTCTGAGCGCCCGAGGTGAACGTGGTCACGATGACCTCGTCGAAGGACAGGGCGAAGGCCAGGAGGGCACCGGCCACGAGCGCCGTCGACAGCAGCGGGAACGTGACCGTGCGGAACGTAGTCCAGCCGTGGGCGCCGAGGTCCATCGACGCCTCGATGAGCGAAGGAGAAGTGCGCCGCAGTCGGGCGATCACGTTGTTGTAGACGATCACGATGCAGAACGTTGCATGGCCGATGACGATCGTCCACACCGACAGGTTGATCCCGTTGAAGTAGAAGAACGAGTTCAGGGCCATTCCGGTGATGATCCCCGGGAGCGCGAGCGGCAGGACCACCACGAACGAAACGACCTCCCGGCCGAAGAACCGGAACCGGTGCACGGCGAAGGACGCCCCCGAGCCGAGCACCAACGCGATCGCCGTGGCGATCAGTCCCGCCCGGATCGACAGGAACAAGGCCTCGCGCACCTCCGGATCGTTCCACGTCTCTGGGAACCAGTTGAAGGTGAACCCGGGGGGCGGCCAGCTCTGGATGGTCGAGGTGTTGAACGCGTACAGCATGATGATGAGGATGGGGACGAACAGGAACGCGAGGACCAAGGCCACCCAGATCCGAAGGGCCAGGCGGGTCCATACGGTCCCCACCGTCACATCGCCTCGAACGCGCCGAGGCGCTTCGCCCCGAGCAGGTACACGGCCATGATCACGACGGGAACGATGGCGAAGGCGGCGGCGAAGGGGATGTTGCCGGCTACCCCCACGTTCTCGTACACGACGTTCCCGATGAGGCTCGAGCCGGTCCCCCCCACCAGGAGCGCCGTGATGAAATCGCCGAGGGTCAGGGAGAACGTGAAGATCGACCCGGCGACCACGCCGGGGAGCGCGAGCGGCAGGACGACCCTCGCGACCGTCCGCCATCCCCGCGCCCCGAGGTCCGCCGACGCCTCCAGGTACGACTCGGGGATCCGCTCCAGGGCCGCGTAGACCGGCAGGATCATGAACGGCAGCCACAGGTACGAGAACACGATCCACATCGCGGTGTTCGTGTAGACCAGGGTCACCGGCCCCAGCCCGATCTTGTCCAGGCTCCAATTCAGCACGCCGTCGTGGGTGAAGATCAGCAGCCACGCGTAGACACGGGCGATATAGCTCGCCCACAGGGGAACCAGGACCGCCACGAACAGTGCTGTCTGCGCCCGACGCGACGCCATCCGAGCCATGTAGTACGCGAACGGCACAGCGAGGATGGCATCGGTCACCGTCACGAGGGCCGCCAGGCCGATCGTCCGCAGCATGATCGCCCGGTAGGTGGCGTTCTCGAAGAGCGTCCGGAAGTTGCCGAGGTTCCAGACCCGCTCGATGTTCGTGGTGAAGCTGTTGATCCTCCAGAACGCCGTGAGCAGCAGGATCCCCAGCGAGGCGAGGTAGATGAAGACGAACCAGGCCAGCGGCGGCGTCAGGAGGAGGGCGGCCCGTATCCACGGCCGCCGCCACAGCGCGGCCGAGATGCGGGCCCCCGCCCCCCTCGGCGCCGACGTCTCGATGGTGCTGCTGGCCACGCCGGGGCTAGCCCGTCACCTCCGTGGTCCACGCCTGCTGCCACTCCGAATACGGCATGCAGTTCGTCTCACCGTTCCCGCAGTCGGCGATGGGCGTCTTCCAGAACGAGATCGAGTCGAAGTACGAGGCCGGCGCGTTCGCGTGGTACAGGGCACACGAGCCCTCGTCGAGCTGATCCATGATCGGGCACGCCTTCGTGTTCGCCGGTGTCTCCCCGTACCACGTGGCCTGGAGGGCCTGGGCCTTCGGCGTGCTGATGTACTGCATCCACAGGTAGGCGCAGTTCGGGTGCGGCGCGTCGGTTGCCAGCATCCAGGTGTCGGCCCACCCCGTGGCCCCTTCCTTGGGGATGGTGGAGGCGATGGGGACGTTGTTCGATCGCAGGATGCTCTCTTGATACGGCCACGACGCGCCGACGATCGCGTCGCCGTTCTTGAACATCGAGATCTCCTGAGAGGCGAGGACCCAATACTTCCGGATCAGCGGCTGCTGTTCCTTGAGCAGGGCGACGGCTGCGTCCAGCTGGGGACGGGTCAGCTCGTAGACGTCGGTGATGCCGAGGTCGGGCTGGGTGGCCTTCAGGTACAGCGCGGCGTCGGCGATCTGGATGGGGTTGTCCGGGACGGTGATCCTGCCCGTGTATGCGGGGTCGTAGATCACGCTCCAGCTGTCCGGCGGGGTGGGGAACTCCTCCGGGTTGTACATCAGCGTGTTCGGGCCCCACTGAAGCGAGACGCCGTAATGCACCCCGTCGATCGTGTTGTGAGGTGGTGATTGAAGCTGCGGGATGAAGTCCTTCCAGTCCGGGATGAGGTCGACGTTCACCGGCCTCACGTCCCCACCGTAGATCAGGCGGAGCGACGCGTCCCCCGA
>JBIOXZ010000074.1:0-14954 GCA_044869895.1 Actinomycetota bacterium
GTGGAAGCCGCTTGGCCGGGCATTGCTCCCCTACGCGATCGCCGCGAACGCGATCCCGATCATCTCGTTCGCGCCGATCTTCAACAACTGGTTCGGTCTGGTCAGCCCGATCCCCAAGGTCGCGATCGCCGCCGTCCTCGTGTTCTTTCCGGTCATGATCAACATGCTGCGAGGCCTCACGTCGGTGCATCCGTCCTCGATCGAGCTGATGCGCTCCTATGCCGCCGGGGAGGCCGCCACGTTTCGGCGCGTTCGCATCCCCAATTCGTTCCCATTCCTGTTCTCCGGTCTGAAGGTGGCGAGCGTGCTGGCCATGATCGGGGCCGTCGTGTCCCAGTACTTCGGCGGGCTGCGGACGACATCGCTCGGTCTGTTCATCAAGGAGAAGGCGGCGCTGGCCCTCTTCCCCGAGGCGTGGGCGGCCATCGTCCTGGCGAGCGTCCTCGGGGTGGCTTTCTATCTGGCGATCGTGGTCGTGGAACGATCCGTCTTGCGATGGCACCCCTCCGTGCGCGGCGCACAGGCGGGATGAGGAGGGGGGTGGACCGGCAAGCGTCGGTGGACCGGTTGGGCTCGGCTCGCGGAGGCGAAGGAGGGGGTTCCATGCGTTCGGTGCGTTCGATCACGTGGCGGTGGTTGATGGTCCTGGCCGCGGTGGCCGTCGTGGCGACCGCGTGCGGTGAGGAGGGAACCACCGGAGGGGGCGGCGGGGAGGACAAGGTCACGCTCCAACTCAAGTGGGTGACCCAGGCCCAGTTCGCCGGATATTACGCGGCCCTGGAACAGGGCTACTACGCCGACGAGGGGCTCGACCTGACCATCCTTCCCG
This sequence comes from Actinomycetota bacterium, assembly GCA_044869895.1. GTDB lineage: Bacteria > Actinomycetota > UBA4738 > UBA4738 > HRBIN12 > AC-69. Next base: position 830 of record JBIOXZ010000074.1, read on the forward strand.
GCGGACCCGACATTACCCCGGAGCAGGTGGTCGCGGGCGGCGGCGCCGAGTTCGGCATCGACTGGCTCCCTAGCCTCCTGGCCCAGCGCGACCAGGGGGTGGACCTGGTGAACATCGCGCAGGTGTTCACCCGGGCCGGGATCACCGAGGTGGCCTGGAAGGACACCGGCATCGACACGATCGCCGAGCTGAAAGGCAAGAAGGTGGGCGTGTGGTGCTGCGGGAACCAGTACCAGCTGTTCGCGGCCCTGGACAAGAACGGCATCGACCCGAACGACTCCTCGCAGGTCCAGATCGTGGACCAGCCGTTCGATATGAGCTTGCTCCTGAACCGGGACGTCGACGCTGCCGCCGCGATGACCTACAACGAGCTGGCGCAGGTCCTGGAGACGGAGAACCCGAAGACGGGCGATCTCTACCAGCTCTCCGATTTGAACGTGATCAAGCTCGCCGACGTGGGGACCGGGATGCTCGAGGACGGCGTCTTCGTCCGGGGCGACTGGATCGCCGACGAGGCCAACCAGGACATCGCCACCCGGTTCCTGAAGGCGTCCTTCAAGGGATGGGTCTATTGCCGGGACAATTTCGACAGCTGCCTGACCACGGTCCTGGACAATGGTCCGACACTGGGGGAGGGCCACCAGCGGTGGCAGCTGAACGAGATCAACGCCCTGATCTGGCCGGCGCCGCAGGGTGTGGGCGTCATGGACGCCGATCTGTTCGGTGTCACGGCGGACATCGCGCTCAAGTACGCTGTGATCGAAAAGGCGGCGACCTCGGACGCCTATCGGACGGACCTCGCCGAGGCAGCCGTGCAGGAGCTCCAGGACGAAGGCGTCGACGTGAACGGCGCGGACTATCAGAAACTGGATGTCGAGGTGACGCCGGGCGGTGAGTAGGGCGAACGCCGGTCCACGAAGGGAGCTGTGATGCTGTCCTTCGGCGTCACGTTCATGCTCGACCCGCCTCCGTCGCGCGTGGTGGAGTTGGCGAAGCTGGCCGAGGACAACGGGTTCGACTACGTCTGGGCCTGGGACTCGCACGTCCTGTGGCAGGACGTCTATCCCGTGTTCACGCTGATCGCGGCGAACACCGAGCGGATCCGGATCGGGCCGTGCGTGACGAACCCGGCCACCCGTGACATCACGGTGACCGCGAGCGCGTTGGCCACGCTGAACGAGATCTCCGGCGGACGGATGGTGATGGGCATCGGCCGGGGGGACAGCGCTCGTCGGGTGATCGGCAAGCCACCGGTGACGGTGGGGCGGCTGGAAGAGGCGTGCCGCACGATCAAGGACCTCGTGGAGGGCCGGGAGGTGGACTACGAAGGCACGCCCACCCAGCTGAAATGGGCCACGGGGCCGCTGCCCGTGTGGGTGGCGGCCTACGGGCCGAAGGCGCTTCGGTGCGCCGGGCGAGTGGCCGACGGCCTGATCATGCAGCTCGCCGACCCCTACATCGTCGAGTGGTCGCTCCAGTACGTGAAGGAAGGAGCGGAGGAGGCTGGCCGGCGATTCGAGGACATCCAGATCATGAGCGCCGCGCCTGCTTACGTCACCGACGACCTCCGACACGCTCGCGATCAGGTCCGGTGGTTCCCGGCGCTGGTCTCCAACCACGTGGTGGATCTGGTGAAGCGGTACGCGACCACCGATCTGCCGCAGGAGCTCACCGACTTCATCAAGGCCCGGGACCACTACGACTACGCGGAGCACGGCAGGACCGGCGCCGAGCACGCCTCGTTCGTCACGGACGAGGTCGTTGACCGGTTCTGCGTGATCGGCACCGCCGAGCAGTGCCTGGCCAAGCTGAAGGATCTCGAGGCGCTCGGCGTGGACCAGTTCAACATCTACTCGATGGTCGACGACCCAGCGGCCGTCATCGAGAGCTTCGGGAAACAGCTGATCCCGGCGTTCGAAGGAGGAGGTGGGTCATGACCACGGTTCGGGCAGCCGTGATCCAGTGCTTCGCGAACATGCCGAAGGACGAGGCCATCGACAAGCACGTCGAGCTGATCGGCAAGGCGGCCGCCGAGGGCGCCAAGGTGACGTGCCTCCAGGAGATCTTCCACGGGCCGTACTTCCCGGCCGAGCAGGACCCCAAGTGGTATCGCACCGCCGAGCCCGAAGACGGCCCGACGATCACTCGTATGCGCGAGGTGGCGAAGCAGCACAACATGGTGTTGATCGTGCCGTGGTACGAGGAGGCGCAGACCGGCGTGTACTACAACTCGGCGGCCGTGATCGAGGCCGACGGCACGCTCATGGGCAAGTACCGCAAGACCCACATCCCCCACGTCGGGCCGTGCTTCTGGGAGAAGTTCTACTTCAAACCGGGGAACCTGGGCTATCCGGTGTGGCAGACGTCGGTGGGCAAGGTCGGCCTCATCATCTGCTACGACCGGCACTTCCCCGAGGTGGGCCGGGAGGTCGGGCTGAAGGGCGCCGAGCTGGTGTTCAATCCATCGGCGACCGTCGAATCGCTCTCCAAGTACCTGTGGCAGTTGGAGCAACCTGCCCACGCCGTGGCCAACGGGTACTGGATCGCGGCGATCAACCGGGTGGGGGTGGAGAAACCCTTGTCGACCGCGAAGTTCTACGGATCGTCCTATTTCTGTAACCCACGGGGGCAGATCATCGCGCAGGCATCGGACTCCGAGGACGAGGTGTTGGTGGCCGACCTGGACTTGGACATGAACCGCGAGGTCCGCGATACCTGGCAGTTCCTCCGGGACCGCCGGCCCGAGACCTACGGCGAGCTCACGGAGCTGCTGCCGTGAGCGAACCGGGCGCACCGGGCCAACCTGACGACGGGGGCGCCGCCGACCTCCTGGCCCGGCACCGCCAGGTCCTGCCGGAGTGGATCGCGCTCTATTACAAGGAGCCGATCGAGCTGGTCCGGGCCGAGGGGACCAGGGTGTGGGACGGCGCCGGCAACGAGTACCTCGACTTCTTCGGCGGCATCGTGACCACGATCTCCGGGCACGTGGTGGAACAGCTCGTCCGGGCCCTGACCGAGCAGGCGGAGAGGATCGCCCACACCTCAACGCTGTACCTCATCCGGCCCATGGTGGAGCTGGCCGAGCGCCTCACCAAGCTCGCGCCAATCGATTCGCCCTCGGGTGTGAAGGCGTTCTTCGTTGGCTCGGGGACCGAAGCCATCGAGGCCGCGCTGCTCTTCGCCACCAGCTGGCGCCGGTCGAACGAGATCATCGCGCTTCGCAACTCCTACCACGGCCGTTCGTTCGGAGCCGTCGGCATCACCGGCAACAAGGGGTGGTCCGCCACCTCGTTCTCACCGCTCAACGTGTCGTACGCGTTGGCCCCGTACTGCTACCGCTGTCCGTTGGGGCTGACGTACCCCGACTGCGGCGTCGCCTGCGCCGAGGACCTCCGCAACGTGATCGAGACCACCACGACCGGTGAGCCGGCGGCCATGATCGCCGAACCGATCCAGGGGGTCGGAGGATTCGTCACCCCCCCGCCCGAGTACTTCCAGATCGCGAAGGGCATCCTCGACGAGTTCGGCATCCCGTTCATCGCCGACGAGGTGCAGACCGGGTTCGGCCGGACCGGCGAGGCCTACTGGGGGATCGAGAGCTACGGCGTCCAGGCCGACGCCATGGTGTGCGCCAAGGGACTGGGGAACGGGATGGCCATCGGGGCCGTGGTGAGTCGCGCCGACATGATGGATTCGCTCCGGGCCAACTCCATCTCCACGTTCGGCGGCAATCCGCTGGCCTCCACATATGCGCTGGCGAACCTGGACTACATCGAGGAGAACGAGCTGCAGCACAACGCCCAGCGCGTGGGCAAGTACCTGTTCGACGGGCTGAAGGAGCTGGAGGACCGGTACGACGTGGTGGGGGAGATCAGGGGCAAGGGCCTGATGATCGGGGTCGAGATGGTGAAGGACGGCGAGACCAAGGAGCCGCATCCCGACGGTGCGGTCCAGGTGCTGGAGGCATGCAAGGAGCAAGGTCTGCTGATCGGCAAGGGCGGCCTGTACGGCAACACGCTCCGTCTGGCGCCCCCGCTCATCGTCACCGAGGAGGACGCGGCCCGGGCCATCGAAACCCTCGACGTGGCGTTCGGTCGAGTCCAGGGAGGCGTGTCGTGAGGACGGTCATCAAGAACGGCACGGTCGTCACGGCCACGGAGACGGCGCGGGCCGATGTCGTGATCGAGGGCGACCGGGTCGCCGCCATCGGCCTCGACATGCTCGTTCAGGCCGACAAGGTCATCGATGCCACCAACCGATACGTGATGCCCGGCGGCGTTGACCCGCACACGCACTTCGATCTCCCGTTCGGCGGATCGTTCTGCTCGGACGACTTCGGGACGGGGACCCGGGCCGCCGCCTTTGGGGGGACCACCACCGTGGTCGACTTCGCGCTCCAGGGGACGGGCGAGGGTCTCCGCAAGGGCCTCGACACCTGGCACGAGAAGGCTCAGAAGGCCTGTACCGACTTCGGGTTCCATATGATCGTCAAGGAGGTCAACGATCAGGTCCTGCAGGAGATGGACGAGCTGGTCGGCGAGGGGGTCACCTCGTTCAAGCTGTTCATGGCCTACCCCGGAGTGTTCATGCTGGACGACGCATCGATCTTCCGGGCCATGCAGCGAGCCGCGGACAGCGGCGCACTGATCATGATGCATGCGGAGAACGGTGGCCCCATCGACGTGCTGGTCAAGAAGTACGTCGCCGAGGGCAAGACCGAGCCGAAGTATCACGGCATGTCCCGCCCCGCCGCGATGGAGGGGGAGGCGGTCCACCGCGTGTTCAAGCTGGCCGAGCTGGCCGGCACACCCGCGTACGTCGTGCACCTGACCTCGCGGGACGCCCTGAACGCGGTGCGCGAGGCCCGCGACCGGGGCCTGCCGGCCTACGCTGAGACGTGTCCTCAGTACCTCTATCTCTCCTCCGACGACATGGCCCGGCCCGGGTTCGAGGGCGCCAAGTTCGTCTGCTCTCCTCCCTTGCGCCCCAAGGATCACCAGGAGGAGCTGTGGGCCGGCCTAAGGCAGGACGATCTCCAGATCGTGGCCACCGACCATGCGCCGTTCAACTACCAGGGCCAGAAGGAGCTGGGCAAGGACGACTTCTCGAAGATCCCGAACGGGCTGCCGAGCGTGGAGGACCGGTACACGTTGATCTTCCAGGGCGTCCACGACGGGCGGATCGGCCTGAACCGGTTCGTCCAGCTCGTGGCGACGGCGCCGGCCAAGATGTTCGGTCTGTACCCACGGAAAGGAACGATCGCGCCGGGCTCGGACGCCGACATCGTCGTGTTCGACCCGAACCACGAGCGGGTGCTGTCCGCGACGACACACCACATGAACGTCGACTACTCCTGTTTCGAGGGCATGAAGGTGAAGGGCCTTCCCCAGATCGTCCTGCAGCGGGGTGCGGTCCTGGTCGAGGATGGCGAGTTCCATGCGAAGGAGGGTCAGGGAACCTTCATCCCACGCACCCGAATGGCATTCTGATCCACGTCGAATCCAACGAAGGAGCTGGTGGGCATGAGCGCCGAGCGAGTGCCGGCACTGATCGGCGGGCGGTTCCAGGAGTCGGGGTCCGACGAGGTCGACCCGATCTACGACCCGGCGACCGGCGAGACCATCGCGCTGCTCCCGTATTCCACACCCGATGAGATCGATCGGGCCGTGCGGGCCGCCTCGGAGGCTTTCCCCGCCTGGGCCGACACGCCCGTCCCGGACCGGGCCCAGGTGATGTTCCGGTTCAAGGCCCTGCTCGAGGACCTGTTCGAGGAGCTGTCCCGGTTGGTCACCCACGAGAACGGCAAGACCCTTGCGGAGGCCCGGGGCGAGGTCCGTAGGGCCATCGAGGTCGTGGAGCTGGCTTGCGGCGCCCCCACGCTGATGATGGGCACGAACCTGGATCAGATCGCGGATGGCATCGACGAGGAGCTCGTCCGGTTCCCGGTGGGGGTGGTGGCCGGCATCACACCGTTCAACTTCCCGAACATGGTGCCGCTGTGGATGATCCCCCTGGCCATCGTGTGCGGCAACACGTTCGTGCACAAGCCCTCGCAGCGGACGCCACTTTCGGCCATCCGGATCGCCGAGCTCCTGACCGAGGCCGGGCTGCCCGACGGCGTGTTCAACGTGGTCCACGGGGCGAAGGACTCGGTCGACGCGCTGCTGACTCACCCCGACGTGGCCGCCGTATCCTTCGTGGGCTCGGCCGGCGTGGCCGCGTACATCTACGCGACCGGCGCGGCGAACGGCAAACGAGTCCAGGCCCTCGGGGGGGCCAAGAATCACCTGTTGGTCATGGACGACGCCGACCTGGACAAGACGGTCACGGCGCTGCTGTCATCGGCGTTCGGCAATGCGGGGCAGCGCTGCCTGGCTGGAAGCGTGGCCGTGGGCGTGGGCTCGCTGGGCGATGCGCTGGTGCAGGAGCTCTCGGACCAGGCCGGCCAGCTGAAGGTGGGACCGGGTATGGAGCCGGCCACCGACATGGGACCGGTGATCCGGGAGGAGCGCAGGAAGGAGCTGATCGGGTACATCGAACAGGGAGAGGAGGTCGGGGCGACCCTCGTCTCCGACGGCCGGGGCGTCGGGCCGTCCGAGGGCTTCTTCCTGGGCCCGACGATCTTCGACCGCGTCACGCCGGAGATGGCCCTGTGGCGGGACGAGCTGTTCGGGCCGGTGCTCTCGGTGGTCCGGGCGTCGGACATCGACGAGGCCCTGGACATCATGAATACCAGCTCGTACGGCAACGCCGCATCGATCTTCACCACGTCGGGGGCGAACGCGCGCGCGTTCAAGCGCCGCGCGGAGGCCGGGATGCTGGGGGTGAACGTCGGCGTGGCGGCGCCGATGGCGTTCTTCCCGTTCACCGGGTGGAAGAGCTCGTTCTTCGGGGATCTGCACGCCACGGGCAAGGACGGCGTCCGGTTCTACACGCGCCACAAGGTGGTCACGTCGCGGTGGTGGCTCCCGGAGAAGCTGGACCACTCGAAGCCCGAGGGCCGCGGTCACTAGCAGGACCTCATGGACTGGTTGGGTTGGGCGACCTTCGGCTTCGTCGCAACCGTCGTCCTGACGGGCATCATGGTGGCCGCCCAGCTCGCCGGCCTCTCGCGCATGGACATACCGATGATGCTCGGAACGATATTCGTGGAGAGTCCCGACCTCGCGCGGGTGATCGGGTTCCTCATCCACCTCATCAATGGCCAGGTCTTCGCCCTCCTGTATGCGGCGGCGTTCGCCCTGATCGGAAGAGCGACGTGGTGGCTTGGGGCCCTGTTCGGACTCGTGCACGGCCTGGCCGCCCTGACCGTGATCATTCCGTACCTGCCCGGCATCCATCCGAGGATGGCCTCCGTGCGGAGTGGCCCAGGTCTTCGGGCCACGCTTGAGCCGCCCGGGCTGCTCGGCCTGAATTACGGCACCCAGACGCCGGTCCTCACGCTCATCGCACACGTCGTCTACGGCGCCCTCCTCGGGGCGTTCCTCAAGCCCTAGGAGTGGGGGGACGGGGGGATCTGGTGTCTCGCCGCCTGGAATGACAGCGCGGCATGGATCAGGGCGGCGTGCGTGAGCCCCAGAGGGAAATTGCCGAGGTGCTCCCCGGTGGCGGGATCCATCTCCTCTCCGAACAACCCGAGGTCGTTCGCATGCGCGAGGAGGCTATCGAAGAGCCCCGCGGCTTCGTCCACCTTTCCCAATCGAGCCAGCGCGTCCACGAGCCAGAACGAGCAGGCGAGGAAGGCGCCCTCCGTCGCTGCCTGGCCTTCCTCGGAGCGGTACCGGAAGACGAAAGGTCCCGACGCAAGCTCCGTGCGGATTGCGGACACCGTGCCCAGCACTCGAGGGGACCCTGGCTCCTCGAAACCGAGTGCGGGCAGAAGCAGGAGCGCGGCGTCGAGGTCGGCCGCGCCGTAGGATCGCACGTAGGAGCCACGACGCGGATCGAAGCCCCGTTCGCGAACGTCGACGGCCAACGCCTCGCGTTCGGCTCGCCACCGTTCGATGCGGCCCCGGCGCGTGCGGTGGGTTCCCGCGATCCGCGCCGCCCGGTCCAGCGCCAGCCACGCCATGAGCTTGGAGTGGACGTAGTGTCGTTCGTCGCCCCGCACCTCCCACATGCTCGCGTCCGGGTACCTCCAGCGCTCGGCGACGAAGTCGGCAAGGCCGGACATCGTCCTCCACGTCTCGGCGTGGAGCCGTCGACGCGACCGGACCATGCCCCAGGCGGCATCGAGGACCCAGCCGTACACATCCAGTTGGTGCTGGTGTGAAGCGGCATTCCCTGTCCGGACGGGTCGGCTCCCTCGGTATCCCGGGACGTCCGGGATCTCGCGCTCCCTGGGCCCGGGATTGCCATCCAGCGTGTACAGCACGTGCAGTCGAGGACGCGTGAGTCTGCTCGCCTGCAGGAGCCAGTGGACGAACGCATGGGCTTCTTCTGGCCTCCCCACGGAGAGGAACGCCGACAGCCCGATGCTCGCGTCGCGCGGCCAGGAGAAGCGGTAGTCCCAGTTGCTCGGGCCGCCGATCGTCTCCGGGAGAGACGTCGTGACCGCGGCCACCGGGGCACCCGACGGCGCATAGGTGAGGAGCCGCAGCGTGATCAAGCTTCGCACTACCGCATCGTCCCGCGGCCCTTGGTAGCGAATCCCTCGACTCCACTCCCGCCACCAGTCGTCCGTCGCCTCGAGCGCCCGCATCGCGGTTTCCGAGTCGATGTTGATGACCGGTTCGCGGTCGGACAACGTCAGGACGAACGTCAGGGGCGACGCGGGATCGAGGAACACATCCATCTCCTCGCTCGGAACGAGCGGGAGGTCCGGTTCGACGAGGAGCCCGAGCACGAGCGATCCCCAGGAGCACGCCAGGAGGTTCGAACGCCGCTCGGTCCGTGGCGCGCGGCCGGGGAGGCCCCTCCGGGGGTCGAACCGGATCCGTGCCATGGCCTGCGCGCCTCGCGTTTCGACCCGTCTGACCAGCACGAGCTGGGGCATGAGCGAGCTCGAGACGTCGAGCACCATCCCCTCGGTCAACCGGACCTCCGAGGATCCCGTCCTCCACGTCGTTTCGAGGACGGCGGACCGGTCGCGATAGCGCCGGACGGTCTCCCGGACGCCGTCGACGCGGATGGAGAAGGAACCGGCGCGCTCGCCTCCGACGAGCCGGCCGAACACTGGCTCGGAGTCGAACCGGGGGACGCACAACCAGTCGATGGACCCGTGGGAGGAGCAGAGTGCAGCTGTGCGACCGTCTCCGATGAGGCCGTAGTCCCCGATCGCGGGCTCAGGCACGGAGCGAGCATAACGAGGGCTCCGGCTGGGAATAGATGGCTTGGGATGCGCCGCCGAGTGGTCGTGGTTACGGGTGCTTCGTCCGGCGTGGGTCGGGCCACGGCCAGGGCGTTCGCCGACGTGGGCGCGGACCTCGCCCTCCTGGCGCGCGGACGCGACGGCCTCGAGATCACGGCCAGGGAGGTGGAATCGTGCGGACGGCGCGGTGTTCTCGCCATTCCTCGAGATGAGCCCTGTCGTGGATGAGCTCGGATCGGACGAGAGGACCAGCAGGTGATCGTCTCGCGTTTCCTCGCTGGGGAAGCCTGGTCGTTGCGGCGTGGCTTGCCGGCATCATCGTCAATCTACTGACGGTCAACCCGCCGAAGTACTACGACATCGCCCTTCGTGACTTCGGACTCATGGTCGGCGCCGTAGTACTGAATCGGCTCGCCACCTCGTTCCGGGTCACGCGCCCGGTCGCGGAGTTCTACCGGCGCCGGAATCTGGCGGCCTGAGGCCGGCTCCCCTCGCAAGCGAAAGGAACACCACGATGCCCTCCCACGGACCCAGCGGAACCTCGCCGTCGATGCGCTCGCCCGCCCGATCCGGATCGGTCCCCACGAGCACCTTCCCGTGGTCCGCCGCCTCCAACGAAGCCGCTTCGTCTGAGAGGTTCAACGCGACCACGTGCCGGTCGCCGCGACGCCAGACCCAGGTCCCGGGAGGCGAGGCTAGCCGCCGGTAGGCCCCCAGCCGGAGATCGACGGTCCGTCGGCGAAGATCGATCAGGGAGCGGCACAGGCTGAGGACGGACGCCGGGTCGTCTTGCTGGTCCTCCACGTTCGGCCGGGCCGGCCCGAACGGGAGCCATGGACGAACGTCGGGCCGGGAGAAGCCCGCGCCCTCCTCCGCCGTCCAAGGCATCGGGGTCCTGTACGCGTCACGGCCGGGGTTCGCCGGCCACTGGCGGATCCCAACCAGGTCGCGAAGGTCCTCACGAGGGATGGGAACGTCGGGAAGACCGATCTCGTCGCCGTAGTACAGGAACGGCGTGCCGTGGAGGCCGAACAGGAGCATCAACGCGCACCTGGCCTTCCGCTCGTCTCCGGAGCACCACCTCGATGCCAATCGTCCGACGTCGTGGTTTGAAGCGGTCCACGCGGGCCACCCCAGGCCGGCCAGGTGCTTCTCCGTCTCCTCCACGATCGGCGCCATCGTGGACTCGTTGAGGGAGCTGAACACGAAAGCGAAGTTGAACGCGAGGTGCAGCTCGTCGTCCTCTCTTCCGTAGTACGCCGCCAGATCGGCCAGGTCGGGCGACCACGTCTCGCCGACCAGGACGCGACGGGGCTCGTATGCGTCCGCGATCCGCCGCCACCGCTGGAGGACGTCGTGGACCTCGGGGCGGTTGAGGTTGTAGACGTGCCGCTGCCCAAACGCACACACCCATGGCGGATCGTGTTCGGTGGCTGGCGGGTTGTCCCGGAGCTCCCGGTCCTTGACGATGCCGTGGGCCACATCGATCCGGAACCCGGCCACCCCTCGGTCGAACCAGAACCGGAGGATGTCGTCGAACTCAGTCCGCACGTCCTCGTTCCACCAATTCAGGTCGGGCTGCTCGGGAAGGAAGTTGTGGAGGTAGTACTGGCCGGTTCGCTCGTCCAGCGTCCACGTCGGACCGCCGAAGATGCTCACCCAGTTGTTGGGGGGCGAACCGTCCGGTTTTGGATCGGCCCACACGTACCAGTCCCGATGAGCCGACGAGCGGCTGGAACGGGAATCGACGAACCATGGGTGCTGATCGCTCGTGTGGTTGGGCACGATGTCGAGCACCACCTGGATGTCACGGCGGCCGGCCTCGGCGATGAGTCGGTCGAGGTCATCGATCGTCCCCAGCTCGGGATGGACGGATCGGTAGTCGGAGACGTCGTAGCCCCAGTCCCGGTCGGGGGAGAGTGTGACGCTGTTCACCCAAATGCCGGTCACCCCCAACCACGTCAGGTAGTCGAGCCGGTCGAGGATCCCCCGCAGGTCGCCGATGCCGTCGCCGCTCGAGTCGGCGAAGGAGCGCGGGTAGATCTGGTACAGCACGCCCTCTCGCCACCAGGAGGAGTTCGGCGGTTGGGCGCTCACGGCAGGGCATCCTACCCATTGCCTCCCCAATGCCTGCCTTGGCTCGGGGCTGATGGCTTGAGCCTCCGACCGCGCCCGCCGATAAGGGCTGGGTGCCGACCCAGCCACGCTCAGTCGTTCTGCCGGCGATCCAGCCCATCCGGCTCGTCCGCCGCCTCACCCTGACCGGAGCGGGGCTGCTGCTCCTCCTCTCCCTTACCACCGAGCCGGCCGCAGCCCGCAACCTCGAGGCGGCGCGGGCCAGGCTGGCCTCGGTGGAGCGGCAGATCGAGCGGCAGCAAGCGGCCATCGGCCAGCGGCACGAGCGGCTCGACGCGATGGCCGAGGACTTGGCCCGGGTCCAGGGGGCCCTCCAGGAAACGCAGGCCCAGCTCGGCGCGAGCCAACAGCGGCTGGCCGACGCCACGGCGAGGTACGAAGCTTCAAGGGATCTCTTGCAGGACGTGGCCCGGACCGCCTACGAGCAAGGCCCGCTCGCCCCGGTGGAGGCGCTCCTCGGAGCGACCTCGCTCACCGACCTGGTGCATCGGTACCAGTACCTGAACAGCATCCAGGTGGCGAATGCCGAGGTCGCCGATGGCGTGGCCGATGAGGCGGCCGAGCTGTCGGCCGCGACGCGCGAGCTCGATACCCTGGCGTCGAGGCAGATCGGGCAGTCGATTCGGCTCCAGGCCCACAACGCCGCCCTGCGGGACGCGCTCCTCGATCAGCAGCGGCAGCTCGCGGAGCTGAACGCTCAGCGCAGGAAGGCGGCCCAGCTCGTGCAGCGCCTGTCGCTCCGAGTGGATCCGGCGATCACCGGGGCGGGGAAGACGTTCGGGACCTGGGCGGCGTTGCTCCTGTCCGAGCTCGGAGCCCCCCAGTGCCGGGACAACCTGACGGTCCTCGTGGCCTGGCAGGTCGCCGAGGGCACCGCGGCCGCCCACAACCCGTTGGCGACCACGCATTACATGCCGGGCTCGACGGCCTTCAACTCCGTCGGCGTTCGCAACTTCCCCTCGGTCGAGGTGGGCCTGCAGGGCACCGTGGAGACCCTGCGGCTTCCCGTGCCCAGCTACGGCTATGACGCCATCCTGGACAACCTGGCGCACTGCGCGCCCGCCAAGACCACTGCCACGGCCATCAACGCGTCGTCGTGGTGCCGGGGATGCACGGGCGGCCTGTACGTTCTGAACGTCCTGCCACTGGTCCAGGCGGATTACGCCGCCTTCTCCAGCCGCTGACTCAGCGCTCGGTGAGCTCCGCCGGGACGACCGGCACGGACGAGATCCGCCCGTCGCGGAACACCCGGACCTGAACCGGCCGCCCGATCACGTTGTCCATCACGATCCGCTGGAGGTCACCGCTGTCCTTCACCGGTGTCCCGTCAACGTCGAGGATGAGGTCCTCCGGACGGATGCCGGCGGCGGCCGCCGGGCTCCCCGGGACGACCTGCACTACCTCGACGCCCTGCTGGCGGCCGACCTCCCTCACCACCTTCGGTGGAAGGGGGCGGCCGCCGCCGGCGATCCCCAGGTAGGCCCGACGGAACCGGCCCTCGCTCATGAGCGCTCCGATGATTCGCCTGGTCACGTCGTCGATGGGGACCGCGAGGCCGAGCCCCACGCCGGCCACCGCGGTGTTCACGCCCACCACCCGGCCCGACCCGTCGGCGAGCGCGCCGCCGGAGTTCCCCGGGTTCAGCGCCGCGTCGGTCTGGATCACGTTGTCCACTACCCGCTGGTTCCTTCCCGACCGGACTGGGAGGGCCCGGCCGAGCGCGCTCACCACTCCGGCCGTGACCGATCCGCCGAAGCCCATCGGGCTCCCAATGGCAACGACGAGCTGGCCCACCCGCAGGCCGCGCGCGTCCCCGAGCTCCGCGGGAACGAGGTCCCGCGCGTCCACCCGGAGGACCGCAAGGTCGGACAGCGGATCGGTCCCCACGATGTCGAAGGGCGACTCCCTGCCGTCGGCGAAGGTGGCGCTGCCTCCATCCATCCCGTGGACCACGTGGGCCGACGTGAGCCCGAACCCGTCCGCCGAGATCACGAAACCGGATCCCGCGCCTTCGGGGCGGCGGCCGCCGGGGACGCGCTTGGTCACGCGCAGGCTGGCCACCGAGGGCGTGAGGCGTTCAGCCACCGAGGTGACGACGCGCGAATAGGCATCCAGCGCTTCGTCCTCATCGGGGTTCGGGAGCTCGTCGGGCCCGTCGGATCGGTGCAGGGGCTCGGGCATCATCGAAAATAGGACCTCCTGGCGAGTGAACGTGCCTGCCAGGCTCTGTATTCCGATCTCCGGCCCGTCTGGCCTCGATCGGTGAGGCAGCCGTGGCGGCCGAATATGACCGTCAGGAGGACGCCAGAGGGGCCAATCGGGTCGTACCTCCAAATAGTTACTTAGGGCCATTACATCAGCCATCCGGGGTGCCGAAACCCTCGGATAGGAGGCTGACAGTATGGCGATCCAGGCACGGGAGCAGCGGAAGACCCACCACCACGAGGAGGCCCCCCACGACCTCGAGCCGGCGCAGTCTTCGGGCGCGGCCTCCAGCGCCGACCTGAAGAACGACCTGGACGACATCCTGGAGGAGATCGACGAGATCCTCGAGGAGAATGCCGAGGAGTTCGTCAAGGGCTATGTGCAGAAGGGCGGCGAGTAGTCGAGCCTAGGCTAGGCCACGAGCTTCGCCTGGAGCTCGATCGGCACAGCCTCCAGAGCCTGCGATACCGGACA
>JBIOXZ010000075.1:0-3434 GCA_044869895.1 Actinomycetota bacterium
ATCGTGAAAGCGCTCCGAGGGTTGGGCGACGACGAGACCCTGCTCGTCCAGTCGGGCAAGCCGGTCGCCGTGTTCCGAACGCACGAGATGGCGCCGCGCGTCCTGATCTCCAATTCCATGCTCGTGCCGAAATGGGCGGACTGGGACACGTTCCGGGAGCTCGAACACGCCGGGCTCACCATGTACGGGCAGATGACCGCGGGATCGTGGATCTACATCGGAACCCAGGGGATCCTCCAGGGAACGTACGAGACCCTGGCCGAGGCGGCGGCGCAGCGGTTCGGCGGGACACTGAAGGGGACCATCACCCTGACCGGTGGGCTGGGCGGTATGGGGGGAGCGCAGCCGCTCGCCGTCACGATGAACGAGGGGGTCGCACTGTGCGTGGAGGTCGACCCATCGCGGATCGAGCGGCGGATCAAGACCCGGTACCTCGACCGCGAGACCGACGACATGGACCTCGCGGTGAACTGGGCGGAGGATGCTCGCGCCCGTGGGGAGGCCGTCTCGATCGGACTCCTGGGCAACTGCGCCGACGTCTTCCCGGAGCTCTTGGCACGAGGGTTCTCGCCACAGGTCGTGACCGACCAAACGTCCGCCCACGATCCGTTGGGCGGCTACGTCCCCGCCGGGCTGTTGCTTGAACAGGCCGCCGACCTCCGGGCCTCGGATCCCGACGAGTACCAGAAGCGCGCCCGGGGGTCGATGGCCCGCCACTGCGAGGCCATGGTCGGATTCATGGATGCCGGCGCCGAGGTGTTCGACTACGGGAACAACCTGCGGGCCGGAGCCAAGGCCGGGGGGTTCGCTCGGGCGTTCGACTACCCGGGGTTCGTACCTGCGTTCGTCCGGCCGATGTTCTGCGAAGGCAAGGGCCCGTTCCGGTGGGCGGCGCTCTCCGGCGATCCGGAGGACATCCTGAAGACGGACCGGGCCGTGGCCGACCTGTTCCCGGCGAACGAGCGCCTCCATCGATGGCTCCAGATGGCCCAGGACCGCGTGGCGTTCCAGGGACTGCCGGCTCGGATCTGCTGGCTCGGCTACGGGGAGCGAGCCCAGGCGGGCTTGCGGTTCAACGAGATGGTGGCGAGCGGCGAGCTCTCGGCGCCGATCGTGATTGGCCGCGACCATCTGGACTCGGGCAGCGTGGCCAGCCCGTACCGGGAGACCGAGGGGATGCGCGACGGCTCCGACGCCATAGCCGACTGGCCGATCCTGAACGCCCTGGTCAATACGGCGGCCGGCGCGCACTGGGTGAGCGTCCACCACGGTGGGGGTGTGGGCATCGGGTATTCCATCCACGCCGGCATGGTCGTGGTGGCCGACGGGACCGTGCAGTCGGCGTCACGCTTGGAGCGGGTGTTGACGAGTGATCCGGGGATGGGCGTGGTGCGCCACGCCGACGCGGGTTACGACCGGGCCCTGGACGTCGCGAAGGACCGGGGAGTCCGCCTGCCGTGGCGCGACTAGCTCAGTACCGGCCGCCGTTGCCGGGGGCCCGGTCGGCGGGGTCCGCCGAGGCGTAGTCGGGGCTGGACCGGAAGACCAGGTAGTCCACCGCCGCCCACAGGATCTTCGAGACGGGGTAGAAGACGAGCGGGAGGAGGCCTACCAAGACGACCGACGCCACCGTGAGCGGCGCCACGCGCACGCCGGGCAAGTCCACGAGCAGCCAGATGACCAAGAACGCCACCCACGTCAGCGTGGTGGCCGAATAATTGATGGTCATCGCGCCGAGGAAACCCCCTTCCTCGCGTTCCAGCCGCAGCCGGCACCGGGGGCAGCGGTCCCGGATCCTCAGCCAGTGGACGAACAGGTCCCGCTCGCCACACCGAGGGCACCGCTTGGCCAGCCCTCGAAGGAGGGCGCGGAGGACCGACGGCTCGTGCGGTTGGCGGTCCGCACGCTCGGGTCGAGTGGACGGATCGGTTCGCAGGTGGTCCTCGGGTTCCAGCATCTCGTAGGGGCTGATCGGGTCGGACAACGGAGCAGGCTCCTGGCGACTGACGTCAACTGTACCTCCGGGCTTGTGGGGCACGCGGCGCCCCCGTAGCCTTGCCGCCGTGTCGGTTGCCCTGGGGGGGAGGATCACGCTCCGGGACGTCGTCGCGGTGGCCCGGGGCGCGTCCGTCGAACTGCCGCCCGATGCGGTGGAGCGCCTGCGGGCTGCTCGCGTCGTCGTGCAGGCCAAGGTCGACCAGGGCGAAACCGTTTACGGGGTGACCACGGGGTTCGGCAGCCTGGCGAACGTGCGGATCCCGCCGGAGCAGGCGGAGCAGCTCCAGCTCGGCATCGTCCGATCGCATGCCGCGGCCGTCGGGCCGCCCCTGTCTCGGGAGGAGGCACGGGCCATGCTGTTCCTGCGAGCCCACGTCCTGGCCCTGGGACACTCCGGGGTCCGCGTTGAGATCGTCGAGCGGATGGTCGAGATGCTGAACCGAGACCTCGTCCCGGTGGTTCCGGAGCAGGGGTCGCTGGGGGCCTCGGGGGACCTGGCGCCGCTCGCCCATCTGGCGCTTCCACTGGTCGGCCGGGGGGAGGTGCTCGTGGACGGGCACCCGGTGGCAGCGGCGGACGCCATCGGTGCGGCGGGCCTGTCGCAGCTCTCCCTGCAGGCCAAGGAGGGGCTGGCACTGGTGAACGGGACACAGGGCATGGTCGCGGTTGGCATCCTCGCCTCCGAGCGGCTGTCGTCGCTGGCAAAGGCGGCCGACATCGCGGCGGCCATGACCATCGAGGCCGCGCTCGGCACCGACCGGCCGTTCGACCCCCGGCTCCAGGACCTGCGGCCCCACCCGGGACAGGCCGCATCCGCTTCGAACCTGCGTCGCCTCCTCGACGGGAGCGAGGTCACGGCGTCGCATCGCGAGAGCGAGCATCTGGTGCAGGACGCATACTCCCTCCGCTGCGCGCCGCAGGTCCACGGCGCGACACGTGAGGTGCTGGGGTTCGCCCGGCGCGTCCTGGAGGTCGAGGCCGGCTCCATCTCCGACAACCCCATCGTCCTTCCTGAGACCGGGGAGGTCATTTCCGGCGGGAACTTCCACGGTCAGCCGGTGGCGGTGGCCCTCGATGCCCTGGCGGCCGGAACGGTGCCCCTCGCCGGCATCTCGGAGCGCCGTCTGTACCGCCTCCTGGACCCCGGCACGAACAACGCCCTGCCCGCCTTCCTCGTTCCGGGCAGTGGACTGAACTCGGGGTTCATGCTGGCCCAGTACACGGCGGCGTCCCTGGTCTCGGAGTGCAAGTCGATGGCCCACCCGGCCTCCGTGGATTCGATCCCCTCTTCCGCCGGGCAGGAGGATCACGTGAGCATGGGCATGACCTCCGCCCGGCACGCCCGGGGGATCGTGAACAACGCGGAGGTCGTCGTGGCCATCGAGGTGATGGCCGCGGCGCAGGGGTTGGAGCTTCGCGCGCCGCTCCGGCCCGCG
>JBIOXZ010000076.1:0-22691 GCA_044869895.1 Actinomycetota bacterium
GGCGGGCCGCTCACCGTGTTCCTCAGCTGGTCCTATCGGCGAGTCGCCGACTTCCTCCGGGTCGTCGATTTGCGCCCGGTCGACTTGCGGGCCGCGGTCTTCCGGCGGCCCGTTGCCTTCTTGCGCGTGGCCTTGGCCCGGGTCGTGGCCTTCTTGCGCGTCGCCTTGGCCCGGGTCGTGGCCTTCTTGCGCGTGGCCTTGGCCCGGGTCGTGGCCTTCTTCCTCCCCCTGGTGGTGGCCTTCTTGGCCGAGGACCGGGCCTTGCGGGTGGGCTTCTTCGCTGCCCCACGGCGGGTCGACGCCTTCTTCCCCGGCGTCCGAGCCCGCTTCACGACCTTGGTGGTCTCTTCTTCTGTCGCGGTCCCGACCGACTCTCCGGCTGGCTCCGCCACCCGATCGACGGGTTCCCACGTGCGCTCCGGAGGTGGCTCCGGCGAAGGCGCCGGCGGTGGCACCGGCGCCCCGGGAGTCTCGGGCGCGCCGCCCCACGGCGAGGTATACCCTTCCCTCCTCGGGTCCTCCACGTCATACATGGCGACCTCCTTCCCCTGCTTTCGGAGCATGCTACTCCGGTTCGGACGAGGCGTTCCGCGTCGGAACGTGGTAAGGCGGTCGAGTCGGCGACAGCACACTCGAATTGGCCGAGCGCGCGAGTCGTTCAGCCTCGGTCGTCGGCGTGGACGACGAGCCAGGGGATGACCGCGTAGGGCAGCGGCGTGACGAAGAGGGGCCAGTACGCGTCGAGGGCGTCCGCCAGCGCCACCATGGCGAAGCCGAGCAGGAACAGGACCACGATCGCGGTGAAACGTCGGCCTTCGGTCACGTACCCATCCTAGAGCGCAGGCCGTTCTTCGCGCCGTGCGCCGATCGCGATAGGATCCGAGCCTGCCGTACCAAGCGGTCACGGCCGCCGGGCAGGGGGTGTCGACGGTTGGCGAACGAGGACATGTCGGAAATGCTGGCCAAGGTCCCGCTCTTCTCCGACTGCTCCAAGCGGGAGCTCGCCGTCATCGCCGAGGCAGCGAAGGAGGTCAGGCACAAGGCCGGCACCGTGATCGCCCGGGAGGGCGAGCACGGGATCGGACTGTTCTTGATCCTCGAAGGGAAGTGCCGCGTAACCATCGGGGGCAAGGAGAAAGCCATCCTCGGGCCCGGCGACTTCTTCGGGGAGATCGCGCTCATCGACGGCGGGCCGAGGACGGCGACGGTGACCGCCATCACCGACGTTCGGCTTCTCGGCATCACCGAATGGGTCTTCCGTGGGCTCCTGAAGGAGCACCCCTCGATCGCCATCCACACGCTCGAGGCGATTGCCGGGCGGCTGCGAGCGCTGTCGAAGGAATCGGTCTAGGCCGCTCGCCGGTGGCCGTCCCTGCCGTCCTGCCCCTCGTTCGGAGGCACCCACGTGAGCGACGTTCCCGCTGAGGTTCGACGACTTGCGGCCGAGCGCGAAGAGCGGCGGAACGCCAAGGACTTTGCCGCCGCCGACGCACTTCGCGGCCGCATCGCGGATCTGGGGTTCAGCATCGTCGATTCCCCGGAGGGGCCCCGTATGGAGCCGATCGGTGGGGCGGCGGGCGACGCCGGGGGAGGTCCCGCCAGGGTACTGGCCGAGGACGTGCCATCGGCCCTGGAACAACCGGCCACCTTCGATGCCACCGTCCACTCGTTGCTCGAGGGATGGCCGGAGGACATCGGACGAGGCCTCGAGGGGTTCCGGTCCCACCAGGGCGGCCGAAGCGTCCAGTACGTGGTGGCGGACGTCACGGGCCACGATCCGTCATCCTTCGGTGAGGGGGTTGAGGTGATCCCCCTCGTCGAGGGGACGGGCTGGGGAGCGGCCCGCAATGCCGGTCTGAAGCGGTCCCTGGGTCGAATCGTGCTGGTGGTGGATGGCTCGATCGAGCCCGTGGGAGACGTCTTCGGGCCGATCGAAGAGGCTGTGGCCGACCCGGCGGTGGGCATCGTCGGTCCGTTCGGCGTCGTCACGACCAACTTGCAGGACTTCGAGGCCTCGGACGGCCCGGAGGTTGATGCGATCGAGGGCTATCTCATGGCCATGCGGCGAGAGGTCCTGCTCCATGTGGGGCTGTTCGACGAGAAGTTCAAGTGGTACCGGACGGCCGACATCGAGTACTCGTTCCGATTGAAGGCGGCCGGTCTGAAATCGATGGTCGTCACGGTGCCGGTGGTCCGACACGAACATCGGATGTGGTTCAACACCCCGCCGGAGGAACGGGCGAAGTGGTCGAAGCGGAACTACTACCGGTTCCTCGACAGGTTCCGAGGACGGTTCGACCTGCTGGTCGGGGGAGGGCCGCCCCGCTCCTAGCCGTCGATCGCGGCCGGCGGTGGCGGCGGGATGGGCTGGGTCTGGCGTTGTCCGATGATGTCCGGCCCCGACGGGGTTCGCTGGCCGTTGCCACTCTCCGCCATGAGCGCCCGGGCCTCCTCGGCCGTGGGGATGGGCTTGCTCCCCTGCACGTACTCAGTGAGGTCGGATCCCTCGATCACCTCGATCACCATCAGAAGGTCGGCCAGCCGGTCCAGCAGATCGCGTTGCGCCTCGAGCACCCGATTCGCCCGCTCGTGGGCTTCGGCGACCAGTCGCTTCACCTCGTCGTCGACGAGGGACGCGAGCTCGGGCGAGAGCTCCTGCGCGGCCCCCGGGAACAGCAGGCGGCCCTCCGGGCTTCGGAACCCGTCGTTGCCGAAGGATACCGGCCCCACGCGATCGCTCATGCCGTACTCGGTCACCATGGCCCGGGCGATCTCGGTGGCCCGCTGGAGGTCGTTCTGGGCGCCGGTCGAGACCTGCTTGAAGCAGATCTCCTCGGCGGTCCGCCCGCCCAGCAGGATCGCCAGCCGGTCCTTCAACTCGGGCTCGGTGAGCAGGTACCGATCCTCCAGCGGCCGCTGCATGGTCATGCCGAGCGCGGCCGCGCCCCGGGGGATGATCGACACCCGGTGCACAGGGTCGGCGGTCGGCATCTCCAGGGCGAGAAGTGCGTGGCCCATCTCGTGTGTGGCCACGATCTCGCGCTCCCGTTCCGACATGATTCGGCTCTTGCGTTCCAGCCCGGCCGTGACCCGGTCGATGGCCTCCTCGAGCTCCTTCATCGTCACAGTGTTCTTCTCCCGCCGGGCGGCCAGGAGCGCCGCCTCGTTGATCACGTTGGCCAGGTCGGCGCCGGTGAACCCGGGGGTGCGAGAGGCCAGCACCCGGAGGTCCATGTTGGGGTCCAGGGCCACGCCCCGTGCGTGCACGCGCAAGATCGCCTCCCGGCCCCGCAGGTCCGGCCGATCCACGACCACCTGGCGGTCGAATCGGCCCGGGCGCGTGAGCGCGGGATCCAGGACGTCCGGCCGGTTCGTGGCGGCCATGATGATCACGCCCTTGGACGAGTCGAACCCGTCCATCTCGACGAGCAGCTGATTCAGCGTCTGCTCCCGCTCGTCGTGCGCGCCGAACCCGGCCCCCAGCGCTCCGCCCCTGCCCTTGCCGATCGTGTCGAGCTCGTCGATGAACACCAGCGCCGGGGCACGCTCCTTGGCCTGGTTGAACAGCTCTCGAACCCGGGCAGCGCCCAGGCCCACGAACATCTCGACGAACTCCGAACCGGACATGAAGAAGAACGGGACGTTGGCCTCACCCGCGACCGCCCGGGCCAGCAGCGTCTTGCCGCATCCGGGTGGCCCGAGCAGCAGCACGCCCTTGGGGATGCGCCCTCCAAGACGCTGGTACTTCTTGGGAGTCTTCAGGAAGTCCACGATCTCGCGGAGCTCCTCCACGGCCTCGTCCAGCCCGGCCACGTCGGAGAAGGTCGTCTTCATCTCCTTGCGGTCGTAGATCCGGACCTTGTTGCGACCTAGGTTCAGGGCCGCGGAGGTCTGGGCGCCGCTCATCCTTCGGATCAGGAAGAACCAGAGCAGGCCGAACACCAGGAGGGGCAGGATCCAACCGACGAGGAAGTTTTGAAGGCCGCTCGGCGTCACGCCGGTGTACGGAACTCCTTTCTCGTCCAGCTGCTCGGTGAGCTGCGTCGTGCCCTGAAGGATCGGTGGGATGTCGGCGGTGAACGCGACCTTCCGCCCCTCCTCCTCGTACGTTCCGGTCACCGTGGTCGCCGAGATCTCCACCGTGCCCTCGATCTGGCCGGCGCTCACCTTCTCCAGGAAGTCCGAGTAGTCGAGCTTGGTCGGTCGGGGCGCGGTGAAGGACCTGAACAGCACCAGGACCACCAGGAAGCCGATGACCCACACCCACGGCGAGGTGCGCAGGCGCCGCGGCTCTCCCGAACCGCCACCCAGATCGAACCCGGACCACCGATTGCGCCGGTCGTTCCCGTTCGCCATGGCAGCCATCTTGTCACCCGATGGGCTGTGTGACAGCCATTGGCGGTGCTCTCATCGCGATGGGTCCGGCCATCGTTCAGGGTCGCGATCCGGTCGATGCGGGATACTGGGGCGCATGGCGCGTAGCCAGGCAGCGCCGCCCGATGACCCGGCGCTCAGGGAGCGGTTCGAGCGAGAGGTGCTCCCCCTCCTTCCGAACCTGTACTCGGCCGCGCTCCGCATGACCCGCAATCCGGCCGACGCGGAGGACCTGGTTCAGGAGACGTACCTGCGGGCCTACCGGGGGTTCTCGGGGTTCGAGGAGGGGACCAACCTGCGGGCCTGGATGTACCGGATCCTCACGAACACCTTCATCAACTCTTACCGGAAGAAGCAGCGGGAACCGATGACCGTGCAGGAGGACGACCTCGACGAGTGGTACCTGTTCGACAAGCTGGGGGAGAGCGGCGTGGAGCCGTCGGCCGAGGCAGAGGTCATCCGCAGCATGCCCGACGAGGACGTCCAGAAGGCCCTCGAGGCCCTGCCGGAGGGCTTCCGACTCGCCGTGCTGCTCGCCGACGTCGAGGGATTCTCCTACAAGGAGATCGCTGAGATCCTGGGCATCCCCATCGGGACCGTGATGTCTCGCCTGCACCGGGGAAGAAGGGCGCTGGAGAAGGCGTTGTGGGAAAGGGTACGGGAGAGAGGCCTTGTGTCCGATTGACTGCCGCCACGTCCTGACGCAGATCGAGCTCTATCTCGACGGGGAGCTCGATGTGTCTCTGCACGCCGAGGTCCACGATCACCTCGGCACGTGTGGGGACTGCGCCGACCGCTCGGAGTTCCAACGCCGGCTGAAGGACATGCTGCGGGCCAAGTGCGGGTGCGACGAGGTTCCGGCGGCCCTGCTGAAGAGGGTCCACGCCATCCTGCGCGAGACCCCTCCGACCTCCCGGTAGGCGTTCGGCGCCCGGTCAACCGCATGTGTCCCGGTGAACCGCTTGTTCCGCTCGGCCTGTCGAGATCGTCCGAACCCCCTCGGTCCCGGCGTCGAATGCTCGGGCGAAGGAGCGCTCCCATGACCAAGGGAACCCGACCCGGGCACATGCCACCCGCCTCCCGGACGGAGGACGAGGGCCGAGTGTGCTCCCATCCCAGATGCCACACGAAGCTCTCCATCTACAACCTGTCGGATCGGTGCTGGCTGCACGCGGAGATCGTCTTCCCGAACTACCGAGGCAAGCGGTTGGTCGATCCCAAGAGCTAACGGAGCCCGCGCTCCTCCCTCCCGATGCGCGGGATCCGTGAAGAACGACCCCGAAAGGGGTCGTTCTTCGTTTTGTGGCGGGGAGGCTAGGATTCGCGGTTGGCGATCCCATGTCACGACCGTGGGAGGGAGCATCGAGTGGCGGACGAGCTCGGGACGATCCTCGGAGTGTGGGCCCATCCGGACGACGAGACCTACCTCACGGCCGGGCTGATGGTCAGGGCGGTCCGGAACGGCTCCCGCGTCGTGTGCGTCACGGCGACCCGGGGTGAGGGTGGATCGCTGGACGAGGAGAAGTGGCCGTCGGCCACCATGAGCGAGGTCCGGGAGAAGGAGCTGCTCCGATCGCTCGCCGTGCTCGGGGTGACCGAGCACCGGTGGCTCGACCTGCCCGACGTCGACATGGACACCCCGCTCCCCGAGGCGGGGGCGGGCACCGTCTGCGCCATCATGGAGGAGGTGAACCCCGATACGGTGCTGACCTTCGGTCCCGACGGGATGACCGATCATGAAGGACACAAGTCCGTGTCCCGGTGGGCCACCGAAGGGTTCCATCAGGTCGCCAAGCCAGGAGCGAAGATCTTCTACGCGACGACGACCCCCGACTGGGCGGAGCGATGGGTCCCGGTGTACAACCGGTTCAACGTGTTCCGGCCGGGCACGCCGCCGGTGACGCCTCGGGAGGAGCTCGGCATCGAGTACGACCTCCCACCGGACATCCTCGAGCTCAAGCTTGGGGCCATCCAGGAGCACGTGAGTCAGGTGGAGGGGATGGTGCAGGCCTTCGGCGAGGACATCTTCCGCGAGGCCATGCGGGGCGAGTACTTCCGATTGCCGGCGGTGAAGGCATGACGCTCGCGTTCGGGCTGATGGGGTCGGGGGAGTTCGAGCCATGGCAGGGTGAGGTTGACCGGTGGCTGATGAAGCGATCGGTCAATCCCGGCGCCCCCGTGTTGATCCTGCCGACGGCTGCGGCTCACGAGGGCGATGAGATGTTCGACCACTGGGCGAACAAGGGCCTGGATCACTACCGGTCCGTGGGGATCCCGGCCGAGGTGGTTCCGCTGAAGACGCGGGAGGACGCTGCCCGGCCGGAGCTCGTGGGAAGGCTGGAGGGCGCCTCGGCCGTCTTCTTCTCCGGGGGGAACCCCAAGGTGCTCGCGGCCAAGCTGGAGAAGACGCCCTTCTTGGCGGAGCTGCTCCGGGTGATGAAGGCGGGCGTCCCCTACGCCGGGTGCAGCGCTGGGGTGGCCTGTCTGGGCCCGACGGCGCCCGACAGCGACGCGATGGAGATCGACGAGAGCGTGATGGAGCATCCCGGGCTCGACCTGTTCAGCGAGACGAACTTCGGTCCCCACTGGGACGAGCTCGACACGTTCGTCCCCGGGCTGACCGACTTGATCGTGAGGTGGACCCCACCGAGCTGGGTGCTGTTTGGGATCGACACGAACACCGCGGCCGCGGGCGACGGAGAGCGGTGGACCGTGATGGGATCGGGGAAGGTCCATCTGCATTCGGCGGGCGAGTGGGAACACTACGGCGCCGGCGAGTCGTTCTCCCGGTCGCTCCCGCTCGGGAGCGCGTGGGTGTAGCGGCGGATCACGGATGGATGGGAGGGGAGGAGGGGTGCCATGGCACCGGGTGCCGTGAGCGGGACGCCGAGGAGGTCGAAGCTGACCCGGGACACCCCCATCGAGGAGCGCGCACCCGAGATCATCCGCATCCTGTCGGAGACATATCCCGATGCCAAGGTCGCGCTCCACTTCTCCACGCCGCTCGAGATGCTCGTCGCCACCATCCTGTCGGCGCAATGCACGGACGAGCGCGTGAACCAGGTCACGGCTTCGCTGTTCCAGAAGTACCGGACGTGTGAGGACTATCTGAGAGTGCCCGAAGCGGAGCTAGCGGCCGACATCAAGCCCACCGGATTCTTCAACCAGAAGACCAGGGCCATCCGTGGGGCCTGCCAGCGGATGGTCGAGGTCTACGGGGGGCAAGTCCCCGCTACCATGGACGATCTCCTGACGTTGCCCGGCGTGGCTCGAAAAACGGCGAACATCGTGCTGGGCAACGCTTTCGGGAAGGTCGAGGGCATCGCCGTCGACACCCACGTGCGCCGGCTGGCCCAGCGCCTGGGCTTCACTACGGAGAAGGACCCGGACAAGATCGAGCGGGATCTGATGCGCTTCGTCCCGAGGGACAAGTGGTTCCCGTTCACCTACGTCCTGATCGAGCACGGACGAAGGATCTGCATCGCTCGCAACCCCAAGTGCGAGATCTGTCCGGTGAACTATCTATGCCCGTCGAGCCGGGTGTAGTGTTCGCGCTCGGCGGTCAGCCGAGGGCCGCCACCTGCTCGGGCCGGATCCCCCGCATGACCCGCCGCTCCTCCTCTGAGGTCCCACCCCACACGCCGGCGTCCTGGCCCGTGGCCAACGCCCACGTCAGGCACTCGGGCCGGACCGGGCACATGGCGCAGACGGCCTTGGCCGCCTCCACCTGAGCGAGTGCTGGGCCCGTCGACCCGACGGGGAAGAACAGCTCGGGATCGACCCCGATGCACCTGGCTTGCCGGACCCATTCCATGCCCCCACCCCCCACGCGCGGATCACCGTTCGGGTCCCCGCGGGCGAGGGGCCGAGCGCCGCCGAATATACTCCGGCCGGTTTTCCACAGCAATGGCTGAATATCTGTTCAATCCCGGGGCGTTCCCGCTGGTGGTCGCCCACCGCGGGGCCTCCTCCACTCACCCGGAGAACACCCTGGGCTCATTCGAGGCCGCGCTGGCACTGGGGGCGCCGGTCCTCGAGCTCGACGTTCGCCTTTCGGCCGACGGGGTCCCGGTGGTTCTCCACGACCCGGACCTGTCCCGGACCACCGACGGCTCGGGGTGGGTCCACGAGCTCTCCTTCGAGCAGGTTCAGGCGGCGAACGCGGGAACGGCGGACCGGCCCGAGCAGGTCCCGGCGTTCCGAACGGTGCTCGAGGCGGTGAGCGGCCGAGGCGGCCTCGCCGTCGAGATCAAGAACATCCCGGGGGAGCCGGCCTACGACGACGAGCGGGAGGGGATCGTGGAGGCAGCCACGGCCGAACTGCGGGCCAGCGGGTTCCGGGGACCCGTCCTGATCATCTCGTTCAACCCGCGGTCCATCGCCGGGGCCAAGCGCCTGACGCCGACCCTGCCCACGGGCTTCCTGTCCACCCGGCCCGTCGATCCCGACACCGCCCTGGAGCACGTCCTCGACGCCGGACACGAGTTCGTGTTCCCCGGGTACCGGACGCTCCTGCCGGCCGGCCCGGCCTTCGTCGAACGGGCCCACCGGGCGGGCATACGGGTCGGTACGTGGACGGTGGACGACCGCGAGACCTTCGGCCGCCTGCTGGATTGGGGGGTTGATGCCGTCGCCACCAATGACCCGGCGATGGGGCTCGAGGTCCGGGCCGCTCGGACCGGCTCAGGGGAGTGAGACGACGCTCGACGACGTGGTGACCGTGGGGCTCGCGGTTGGCGACGGAGAAGCCGTCGGGATCGGCCCGACGGTGAGGGCGAGCGTGGCGGGGCGGGCGAGCGCTCCGTTCGGCGCGCTCGCCCCGATGACCACCTGGTAGACGCCGGAGACGTCCGGCTGCGCCGGAGGTCCGGTTGCGGGCCACATCACCTCGAGCGCTTGCCCAGTCTGGGCGGGGAAGCTTGCGATCTCGTTCCCCGACGGGTCCAGCACGGAGACCGACCACGTCATCGAGGTCGATCCCCTCGCCCGGATCCAGATGTCGACCGGTTGGCCCGTGACGATGGTCGAGGTGGACAGGCGCGGGTTGTAGAGCTTGGGCAGGCCGATGCGGGCGACGTCGGAGCGGATACCCGGGAGCATCGCGTACAGGATCTTCCCCGGACAGGCGGTGAGGCCGGTGTCCCGGTGGCCCGAGATCGTGGGGAGCTTCACCTTCGTTCCGGCCGGATATCGCGTGGTGCGACCACCGCCGGAGATCATCACGGTTCGTGCGGAGGGGTTCACGTGGCCGACGTCGAGGCGCCAGGCGAGCAATCGTTCGAGCGCGCGTAGCGCGGGCGCCGGAGGACGGACTTGATCGAAGTTGCCCATGACCGAGACCGAGAACGCGCCAGTGTTGAATCCCGCCTGCGCCGCGCCGATCACGTCGTTGGTGACGCCGCCGGAGCGGCCCTCGAAGACATCGCCGAACCGATCGACCAGGAAGTTGTAGCCGATGTCGCACCAACCGCGGCCGTTCGTGTGGTACGCGTAGATGCCTCGGACGACATCGTCGGCCTGAGCCTGTGTGTACGAGTTGGACCCCGCGGTGTGGTGGACGAACCCGATTTCGAGGAAGTCGGCCACGAGGGGGGTGCAGTTCATCAGCCTGGGATCGGCGCCCCACTGCGCTCGAGTGATGATCCGGGGACGGCGGGTCAGGGCCTCTGCGGCCGTAGGGGCGAACGGTCCCCCGGGGCCTCCCATGGCGACCGGACCAACCTCTCGAGGCCCGGTGCCCGGGCCGCCGGCGGTCCCCGAGCTGTTGATGAACAGGACACGGACGTTCCCCACGACAGCGCCTTTCGGAAGGTCCATCGAGAATCGGACGCACCGAGCTTCGCCGGTCCAGACGTAGGTGGAGCCCCGGTGAGCGCTCCTGTGCTCAGTGGTTCCGGGGTCGGGTCCTCCTTCCTCGTCGATCCGGATCGTGCGACCGAGCGAGGATCCATTGGGCCCGGTGGCGGCGACAACGGTCACGACCCCGCTCCCCGACTGGTCCCAAGTGAAGGCCAGTCCATCGAACCAGATCGGTGCGCACTCCCGGACGCGGGCGCTGCGCACCGCAGACGCGGCGCTCAGCTCTCCGTTCGACGTGAGTGCCACCACACGGTCGGCTCGTGGCAGGAGGGCCCGGACGTCGACGGGGATGGAGCGGAGCACCGTCTCGGGCGCCGCGCCGCTCGGCGAGATCGGCACGAGGCCGAGCGCCGCGCCCGCCGTCACGACGACGACGAGGGCACGCACGGCCCGGCGGGCGTGGGCAGTTGATTCGGCCATGGGCTGGAACGAAGGTCTCTTGTACAGCGGAGTGTGGGCAAAAGGCAACACCCTAGGTCGCGCTCTACGATCGGGCCCTCGATGGACGAGTCCTTGCGGGACCGGCGGATCAGATGACGGTCCGAGACCTGCTCGCGATCCGCCGGGACATCGTGGCCTGTCGGGCTTGCCCTCGGCTCGTCGAGTGGCGCGAGCGCGTGGCACGGGAGAAGACCGCCAGGTTCGCCGACCAGGAGTACTGGGGAAGGCCGGTGCCGGGGTTCGGCGACCCGGCCGCTCGCCTCGCGGTGGTGGGCCTGGCTCCCGCGGCACACGGCGGGAACCGCACCGGCCGCATCTTCACCGGGGATCGCTCCGGTGACTTTCTCTACGCGGCCCTGCATCGAGCGGGTCTGTCGACCCGTCCGCAGTCGGTGTCGCGGGACGACGGCCTTCAGCTCCGTGGTGTCTATGTCGCTTCGGTGAACCGATGCGCGCCGCCGGGGAACCGGCCGACTACCGAAGAACGGGACACTTGCCTACCGTACCTGGTCCGGGAGCTCCGAGCTCTCGACCGGGTCCGGACCGTGGTGGCGCTCGGCGCGTTCGCCTGGGACGGCGTCCTCCGGGGGTTCGCCTCGTTGGGCCATCGGGTGCGGCCCCGGCCCGCGTTCGGACACGGCGCCGAGGTCGTGATCGGCCCGTACACGCTCCTCGGATGTTTCCACCCGAGCCAGCAGAACACGTTCACCGGCAAGCTCACGCCGTCGATGCTCGATGCAGTGCTCGCCCGGGCCAGGGCAGTCGCCGGCTTGCCTGGCTGATCAGCCCTCGTCCTCGGCGTCCTCGTTGCCGTCCTGATCCCGGATCCGCTGGGCCAGGAACCGGCGGATGACGGGAAGCCGGTTCAGCTCCAGGATGAACAGCACGAGGAGGGTGGACAGGATCCCGGCGAGAAACGCCCCGGACCCCACGAGGACTCCCACCGCCGCGACGGCCCACGCCGATGCCGCGGTGGTGAGCCCGAGGATGCCGCCGGTGGCCTCCCGGAAGATCAGCCCGGCGCCCAGGAAACCCACGCCGGTGACCACCCCGGCTATGACCTTCTCGGCTGACGCAGGGAAGCCCTCGACCCCGATGGCGGTGAACCCCGCCGCGCCGAGCGCGATCAGGGCGAAGGTGCGCTCGCCGGCGGGCTTGCCCCGCCACTCCCGCTCGAAGCCGATGGCGTAGCCCAGGCCGGTGGCAAGGCCCATCCGCCCAATCAGCTCCCACTCCGAGAAGGGCAGCACGGGACAAGGCTAGACCATGGGGAAGAGGGAATCGTTCTTGGCGGTTACCCTGAGAAGCATGCGCCGCCATGGCATGTTTCCCGCGCCTGTCCCGGACCAGGACCGCCGGCCCATCAGGGGGCAAACGGTCCGCCGCGTGATCGCCACCTTCCGTCCCTATCGGGGGAAGGTGGCGCTCGTCGGTCTGGCCATCGTCGTGACCTCCGGCCTCGGCGTGGTGAACCCCCTCCTGATCAAGCGGATCTTCGACCACGCGTTGTTCGGGAACCCACCGGGGCAGTGTGACGGGGGCTCGTGCCCCAACCTCCACACGCTGTACTGGAGCGTGGCCCTGATGGTGGCCATCCCCATCGTCACCGGGATCATCGGGATCGGGCAGACGTACCTGGCCAACCTGGTGGGCCTCCGGGTCATGCAGGACTTCCGGAACGCGCTGTACCGCCACCTCCAGTTCATGCCGCTTAGGTTCTTCACGGCCACCCGGACCGGTGAGATCCAATCGCGCCTGGCGAACGACGTCGGCGGGGTTCAGACGGTGGTCACCGACACCGCATCGTCGATCCTGTCGAACGTCGTCATCATCACCAGCACGGTGATCGCCATGCTCCTGCTCTCCTGGCAGCTCACCGCCCTGTCGCTGTTCATGGTCCCGTTCTTCATGTGGCTCACGTACAAGGTCGGAAAGGCCCGGCAGAAGGTGGCCACGGTCACGCAGCAGTCGTTGGCCGATCTGACGTCGATCACCGAGGAGACGCTCTCGGTCTCCGGCATCCTCCTGTCGAAGGCCTTCGGCCGCCAGCGGCACGAGATCGACCGGTTCCAGGGCGAGAACGAGCGGCTCACCGGGCTCCAGATCCGCCAGACGATGATCGGACGATCCTTCTTCGCCGTGATCGGGACGATCTTCTCCATCACCCCCGCGCTCGTCTATCTGGTGGCAGGGTGGGTGCTGGCGGGCGGAGGCCGCACCGCGGCGGCGATCACGGGCGGGACGATCGTCGCGTTCACCACCCTTCAGTCGCGGTTGTTCTTCCCCATCGGCTCCATGCTCCAGGTTTCGAGCGACGTCCAGACCTCGATGGCGCTGTTCGACCGGATCTTCGAGTACCTGGACATGGATCACGACATCGCCGACGCGCCCGACGCGACGCCTCTCCCTCCGGAGCAGGTCCGCGGGCGAGTGCAGTTCAGCGACGTCTGGTTCAGGTACGAGACACCCGCCGAGGGTGTTCCGCCGGTCTCCCCGTCCGACCTCGGCGACGGGCAGCGTGCCCCACGGGAATGGACCTTGGAAGGCGTCACGCTCGACATCGAGCCCGGACAGCTCGCGGCGCTGGTGGGACCGAGCGGTGCCGGCAAGACCACGATGACCTACCTGGTGCCCCGGTTCTACGACGTGCAGGAGGGGGCGGTCCTGATCGACGGGGTCCACGTGCGCAGCCTCAAGCTCGAGTCGCTGGGCGACCTGATCGGCATGGTCACGCAGGAGACGTATCTTTTCCACACCACGGTCCGGCGCAACCTCCTATACGGCAAGCCCGACGCCACCCAGGAGGAGCTCGTGGCCGCGGCGAAAGCGGCGTTCATCCACGATCGGATCCAAGAGCTGCCCGAGGGGTACGACACCGTCGTCGGGGAGCGTGGCTACAAGCTCTCCGGCGGGGAGAAGCAGCGGCTGGCCATCGCCCGAGTGATCCTGAAGGACCCGAGGATCCTGATCCTCGACGAGGCGACCTCGAGCCTGGACACCACGTCGGAGCGGCTCGTGCAGGAGGCGCTCCGCCCGCTGATGCAGGGGCGGACGACGATCGCCATCGCGCACCGGCTCTCCACGATCCTCTCGGCGGACGTCATCTTCGTCGTCGACAGGGGCAAGATCGTCGAGCGCGGGACGCATCGCGAGCTGATCGAGCGTGGCGGATTGTACGCACGGCTGTATCAGCAGCAGTTCCGTGGCGGCCTGATCGAGGCGGAGTGCGAGGACGGCGTGGTGCTGTCGACCGGCGAGGTCGTCACCACCTCGAGCGGCCCCGGCGAGAGCTGATCGTGGGAACACGCACCTAGACGCCGAGCCGCTTCTGGTAGCTGAGCAAGACGAAGCCGTCGGGAAAGACGCGGTCCTCCATCCGTTCGAAGCCGAGCGCGTCGTACATGGCCTGGGCGGCTTTCATCCGTTGAGTCGTGTTGAGGGTCAGCCGGCGCTTGCCGGCGCGCCGAGCCTCGTCGATGGAGGCGTCCATCAACATCTTGGCGACGCCCCGGCGCCTGGCCTCGGGATGCACACCCAGCATGCGGAGGTGGGCCTCGTCGGGCGGGACCGGCGGTTCGCCCTCCTCAGTTCGGCTCTCCAGCTCCAGGGTCGCCGAGCCCAGGATTCGCCGGTCCTCGACCGCGACGAGCACGACGGTTCGTCCGGCGCGGCCACCGACGTCGGCGATCCGGTCCAGATACGTGTTCCAGTCCTCGTCCTCCGGGCGAACGAACTCCCGATAGGCCAGCGCTGTGACTCGTCCCGCTTCCTCGTACTCCTGGGGCAGGGCCCGGCGAACCTCGATGGCCATGGCTGGAGGCTATCGCGCCGGGTCACGGTCAAGCCGATTGACGGCCTGGGGGTCCTCCGGGGAGGATGGAGGTGTGGCGGAACCCCAACCAGACACCGTGCGACTCCTCCTCGAGGGCCACCGGGCCCTGGCGGCGGAGCTGCTGTCCAGCCTGGAGGAGCGGGGCTATCCGGATGCCCGGCCCGCGCACGCGGCGTTGTTCATGAACATCGACCGGCGGTCGGGGACTCGCCTCACCGAGCTCGCCCGGCGGGCCCGGATCACGAAGCAGGGCATGATGCTCATCGTCGACGACCTGGAGAATCGGGGCTACGTCCGGCGCGTTCCGGACGCGGAGGACGCGAGGGCCAAGGTCGTCCGTCTGACGGCGCGGGGTCGGCGGTACGTGGCGGAGGCCCGCCGGGCCGTGGCCGCACTGGAGGCCCGGGCCCGTCGCGAGCTCGGCGACCGTCGCTACGAGGCCCTCCGAAGCTCTCTCGAGCAGCTCGTCGGGATGGGCGGCGAGGTGATCGAGGAGTGAGACTCGCGGACGCGTCCCGGCGCCCTTCGACCGTGGCATTCGCCGCCGCGCTCATTGGGGGCCAGCTCGGCGGGATCCTGGCCGCATTCCTCGCACTGCCCGTGGCGGCGGTCATCCAGGCCTCGATCCAGGAGTACGGACGTCACTATGCGATCGTCGAGAATCCGCTCAAGGGAGAAGTGGCCCAACCTGCCCCTCGCTCCCGGCCGAGGCCCGGGGCTCATGGTGGGAGCGCGTCATGACGAGGGTCGGGCGACGCAGCCGCTGAAGTCGTGCCGGCGGGTTCCGTGGTGGCCGCAATCGTGAGCAACCTGGGCCAGGTGCGGCGCTGCTCCGGCACCGGCTCAGCGTCCTGAGGACGCGGTCGGCCCCGAAACCGTGGACGGACCACCCCAGGACGAGACCGAAGGCACGGCCGATCGGCGATCCATTCGCCGGGTGCTCCTACGACGGGCGATCCTGCTGGCGATCACGGCCGTTGGGCTCTACGTCGTGTGGCCGGCGCTTCTGGACGTGTTCTCCGCCTGGCCCAGGTTGCTCACGCTCGATCCAGCCTGGATGTGGCTCGCGGTCCTGGCCGAGCTGGCCAGCTTCGCGGCGCTGTGGGAGCTCCAGAGGATCGCGCTTCGATCCGACGGATGGTTACTGGTCGTCACGTCACAACTGGCCGGGAACGCATTCAGCCGGATTGTGCCGGGAGGGGCCCCGGCCGGCGCTGCGCTTCAGTACCGCATGCTGACGGTGGGTGGGCTGGACGGCGCATCGACGGCCGTCGGGCTGACCACCGTGTCCTTGCTCACCACGGCGACCACCTTCGCCCTCCCGGTACTGAGTGTTCCGGCCATCGTGAGTGGGATCCCGGTCGACGAGAAGCTGTCGAATGCTGCCTGGCTGGGTCTGGCCATCTTCGTCTTGCTGTTCGCCGTGGGGGTGGCCATGCTCGTGTGGGACGCCCCGCCCCGGTGGGTAGGGAGGGCCGTCGAGTCCATCCTTCGGTGGCTGAAGCGAGGTCATCGAGAGCAGTCGGACCTGGCGTTCCGGCTGGTAATCCAGCGGAACCTGATCCGGGACAACCTGGGGTCGAGGTGGGGCGAGGCCCTGGCCACCACGATCGGGCGATCGCTCCTGGACTATCTGGCGCTGCTCGCTGCCCTTCGGGCCACCGGGTCCCAGGCGCGCCCGTCGCTCGTACTCCTGGCCTTTGTCGTCTCCCAGGTCCTGGGGATAATCCCCATCACACCCGGGGGGTTGGGGTTCGTCGAAGCGGGGCTGGCCACGACGCTCGGGTTGGCGGGGGTGAGCGGAGCCCGGGCCGTCTTGGCAACCCTGGCCTACCGGATGGTCTCCTACTGGCTGCCGCTCGTTGCCGGGGCGGTGGCCTACCCTGTCTTCCGCCGCAGATACAGGACCCCCTGATACCTCCTCCGGGCGGGCCGAGCGGATGAACCCTGCTGGGGTTCCGGTAAGGTGGCCCGTGAGGGGCCTGGGGGCAGGGGTAGCTGCATGCGCACTCGACGGGCGCAAGAGAGCTCGATGTTCGGGGCAATCACCGGGGTCTGGTGGATGTTCCTCATCACCGGCATCGCCTGGCTGATCATCGCATTGATCGTGCTTCGATTCGACACCACGTCGATCGCCACGGTCGGTGCGTTGTTGGGGGTCGTGTTCCTCATCGCGGGGCTGAACGAGGGGATGATCGCCGTCGTGAGCCCGAGCTGGAAGTGGGCGCACTTCGCGCTGGGCATCCTGTTCGTGATCGGTGGGATCCTTGCGTTCGCCAGTCCGTACGATGCGTTCTGGGCGCTCGCGTCGATCCTCGGCTTCCTGCTCGTGCTGAAGGGGAGCCTGGACGTCATCGTCTCGGCGATGACCAAGGACGTCAATGAGTTCTGGTGGCTCGGCCTGGTCACGGGGATCCTCGAGCTCCTGCTGGGGTTCTGGGCATCGCAACAGCTCTTCCCGGCCCGGGCGGCGCTGATCCTGATCTGGGTGGGGTTCGCTGCCTTTCTCCGGGGCATCACCGAGATCGCGATGGCATTCCAGATCCGACGGTTGCACACGGGGACCACCTGGTAGCGCTACCGGGCGAAGGCCGGCCTGGTCGAGGCGAACCGATCGAGCGAGATCGACGGGGGCTCGCCCGTGGCGAGGTCGGCCAGGATCCGCCCGACGAGCGGCGTGAACTTGAATCCGTGGCCGCTGCACGGTGAGCCGATGACGATCGGTCCCTGTCGGTCCAACACGAAGTCCTCGTCCGGGGTGTTGGTGTACAGGCACGTGTCGGTCGCCCCGGTCGGCCGGTGTGGCGCGAAGCGTGATCGCGTGTAGTCGATGACCCTCGCCACTCGATCTGGATCCGGGTCGAAGGAACGCTCGTCCGGGTCCACGGCGGGCCCCGACTTGTGCACGGACACCTTGAAGTGGCCGGGCTCCTGCGGGTTGGGAACGACGTACGGGGTCTGGGCCGGGTCCACGGTCCAATCGATGAGCGTCGGCAGGGGCGAGGGCTCGTTCAAGGCGAAATAGGTCACCTGCTCGAAGCTCGGGGCCAGAGGAAGAGAGAGACCGGCGTCCGCCAGGAGACTCCCGGCCCACGGCCCGGCCGCGATGACCGCGACCGGCGCCCGATACGTCGAGCCCTCCGTGTTCACCTCGACCCCGTCGCCGCGCGCGGTGACCCGTTCGACCTTGATGTGCTGAAGGATCGTTGCCCCGCCCTCAGCGGCCAGGCGGGACTGGGCCCTCACCGTGCGCTCCGCCATGCACACGCCCCCGTCCTCCTGAAGGAAGATCTCCGCGTCCCGCTCGAACCGGAGAGCCGGCCACCGCTCCCGCACCGCCTCGGGCTTCACGTACTCGAGGTGTTCGCCAGCGGCCTCGAGCGCGCTCGCCGTCTCCCTGCCGCCGGCTCCCACGTCGAGGCCGCCCGTCCTGATCAGGAGCCTCTCGCCGGCCCTGGCTTCAAGGTCCCGCCACTCCGCGAGGGCGAGTCGGGCCATGCGCACGTAGTCCGGGTGGTGGTAGGAGAGCCGGAAGATGCGGGTGGGACCGCCCGAGCTGCCCTTCGCATGACCGATCTCGAACCGCTCCAAGAGCAGGACGCGCCGCCCCCGCTCGGTGAGGGAGCGAGCGGTGGCCGTCCCCATGGCCCCCCCTCCCACGATGATCGCGTCGAGGTCCTGTTCCACCGCGGCGAGCCTACCGAGCCTCGATGGTCGCGATCTTCGCCGGTCCGATAGCCGCCGGCTCCCCGGCCACCCGCACGTTCGCCGGGCGCTCGGGGGATGGGTTCCACAGGCGGACCTGGAGGACTCCGTCCTTCCGACGGATGCTCGACAGCACAGCGTCGCCCTCGAAGGCGAGGAACGAGCCGCTCGACGGCAACGTGCCCCTCCCCGCCGTCGGCACCTCGCGAATGGGAAGGGCGAAGCGCTCCCAGTCCGCCATGAGCCCGAAGCTCGTCGCGCCGGCCTGAAGCGCGAGCTCGAACCTCGTCGTCCCGAGCATCTGGGCGTCGGGGGTCGCCACGTCGGGCCCCGCAGCGAACGGGCGGGTGGCCAGGTGCTGCCTGCTGATCGTCCCCACGCATCGCAGCAGCGTGATCGCCAGCTCACCCCCCGTGACCTCGTACTCGAAGACCCCCTCGTGGAACGCGACGATCCCGCCGGCCAGGACGACGTGGCGGGCAGGCCACGTGGGCGAGGGGGCTTCCAGCTCGCCGCCCTCCGACAGGAGCCCCCGCTCGACCAGTTGGAAGGGCGACCCGGCCAGGGACCCCGATGCGGGCTCGGCCAGTCGGACGTGGATCCGGAGGCGATGGTCCGGCCTCCCGTTCTCGATCTCCCCCGACAGCCGGACGAACGACTCTCCCTTCCTCCGGGCGACATACATCCGAACGGAGAGGCCCTCGTCGAAGTGGGCCTGTACATCGTTCCCCTCGGCGGCGACCGACCACCGAGGGCTCCGAGCGGGTCGGCCGTCTTCCTCGAAGCAGAAGTTGTAGAGGTCGCCGACGTCGGACTCGTCTCGCAGGGTGAAGGCGATGCCGCCGCACGTCACCCATCCATCGTTCTCTTGCGGGGCGGCCGTCTCCGGCGAAGCCGCGACGTCGGCGTCCACTCGCCACCCGAGGCCGGGGACGCCTTCCCGATCGAACGGGGAGGGGTTGAACCGCAAGGTTCCGGAGTCGGCCATGGCCGACCCGAACCCCTCGAGCGCCCGCGCGATGATCGTCTCCGCGATGGTCCGCGCCTCCGCGTATCGTGCATCCACGTCGCGGGCCACCAGGTCGTGCGAGCATCCGCAGACCGAGTCGTGGGCCCC
Source organism: Actinomycetota bacterium (assembly GCA_044869895.1). Lineage (GTDB taxonomy): Bacteria > Actinomycetota > UBA4738 > UBA4738 > HRBIN12 > AC-69. The sequence continues at coordinate 19,329 of JBIOXZ010000076.1, forward strand.
GTTCCACAGCAGCAGTGTCCACGCCCGATCCAACTCCTCGGTCGGCCAGTCGAACCCCGGGACCAGGGCCGCGAGCGGCTCTGCATACCGCTCGATCAGCGCCTCCACCCTGCCGCGCTCGCGCTTCTGATGCGTGCGGGCCGAATACACGTTCGGGAGGAGGTGCGCGCGTGCCGACGAGCGGAGCTCGCCCCGCCACGAGGGCAAACCGTCGTCCGCGGAGGCGTCCAGGTGATCGGAGAGGGAACCGATCCGAACCGCCATCCCCGGGAGGTGCTCATCCGCGATGGCCAGCCGCTCCGGGAGCGTGGCGTCCGGCCCGGTGTGATCGGCGCCAACGGTGATGAGCATCCGCTCGGACGCCAGGAACGGTGCCACGTGCTCGGCCTTGCGTCGCAAGGAAGCCGCCAACTCCTCGGGATCCTGTTGCTGCTCGATGTCCCAACCGAGCGAATACCCGAACGCGAGATATTCGGTGAGCACGCGGCTCCCGTCCGGGGCCTCCCACCAGAACTGGGTTCGATCGATCTCTTTCGGTACCCCACGCCACACCACGGCCCGGTCGATCCCTTCGTGGGCCAGGATCTGCGGCATCTGTCCGACGTGGCCGAACTGGTCGGGCAGGTATCCCACCCTGAGCGCACGGCCGAGCGCGCCCGCACGGGCCAGCCCTCGCTCCAGGTTGCGGATGTGCGACTCGCCGGAGACGAGGAACTCGTCCATCTGGGTCACCCACGGCCCCGCGGAGAGCCGTCCGTCCTCGGCCAGGCGCCGGATGTCGGCCTCGCGTTCCGGGCGGACGGCGAGGTAGTCGTCGATCATCGCGGTCTGTCCGTCGAGGTGGAAGTGTGGGAACCCGGTGTTTCCCAACTCGATCAGCGCGTCCATCATCGCCACCAGGCGCTCGCGGAACGCATCGAACGGCGCGTACCACTCCCGATCCCAGTGCGTGTGGGGGACGAGCGTGATCAGGGTCGGTTTCACAGGACGAGTGCTCAGGGTTCCGACGAATCTCTCCGTCGCCTGATCCAGGAGAGGAGGGAGGGTCGTCGGGTCACCCCGATCTCAGAAGGCACGTCCGCGTCGGGCTTCATCGTGAGCCTGGTCTCCACGACCTCGTGGCGGGTCAGATAGCTCGACACGGTGGCCTGGATGACGGCCGCCGCGGGAAGCGCCATGAAGGCCCCCAGGATCCCGGAGATCGCGGCACCAGCAAGCGCGGCGAAGAACGCCACCGCCGGATGCAGCTGCATGGTCCGGGCGGTGATCCGCGGACTCAACAGGTAGTTCTCGATCTGCTGGTACACGACCACGTAGATGAGGAAGATGAGCGCGGACCAGGGGTCGGACAGCAACACCACGAGGAGGGGAACCGCGGCGCCGATGTACGTCCCGACCACGGGGATGAACTGCGAAACGAGACCCATCCACAGTGCCAACGGAAGGGCGAAGGGCACCCCAAGGAGCATCAGCGCGATGAAGGCGAAGAACGCCGAGATCGCGGCGAGCAGCAGGCGCGAATACAGGAACCCACCGGTCTTGTCGATCGCGATCTCCCATGCGTCCAGGATCTCGCGCTGGCGCCGAGGCGGAAGGACCGAGCACACGGCGCGTCGCAGCCGAGGGCCATCAGCCACCAGATAGAAGGTGAAGAGCCCGATGGTCAGGACCTGGAACAGCAGGCCGAGCATGAACGCGCCCACCGAGGCCAGGCTCGTAGCGATACGGCTGACGGCAACGTCCGCGTTCCGGAGGCGATCCAGGATCTCGCTGCCCGTGAGCTCGACATTGAACCATCGCTTGGTGTAGACGCTGGCCTCTTCCAGCCAACCGGGCACCCTCGTGACCAATTGCTGCACCTGGTCGATGACGAGCGGCACCATGGCGGCGACCGTGACGAGCAGGATGGCCGCCAGTCCGAACAGCACGACGCCCGTCGCGGCGCCCCTCGGCCAACCGCGCCTCCTCACCAACCAGTTCACCGCCGGCTCCAGCGCGAAGGACAGGAACAGCGCGGTGACGAGCCAGAGGATGACGTCCCGAAGCCTTCGGACGAGGAGGAGGGCGGCGTACGCCGCGAAGGCGGTGAACACGATGAGCAGGAGCAGCCGGGGGATCCACGGCGGCATCCGTTCTGATCCGGCCTCCACCGGGGTGGGAGGCGGTCCTTCGCCTGGGGCCGGCGTCTGTTGGATCTCGGTGCTGGTTGCCACGGGCATCGGCTCCGGGAAGGGCTCCATTCAGGGTATCGGCCGAAGGGCACGGGTGCACGGGACCGCCCAACGCACATCCGAACGACGGAGCTACGATTGCGACATGCGACCCGAGGCACAGGGGAAGACCGGGCGACCGACGCCCAGGCGGAACAAGCCGAGACGTCCCCGAGACGAGCTCGGCCGGCCTCAGTCGTGGGATACAGAGAACCAGCTGGACCTGGAGGACTTCGACAAGCTCCCGCTGGAGGAGAACCATCGCCTGGCCCGCGAGCACTTCAACGCCGGAAGGTTCTTTCCCGCCCACGAGGCCTGGGAGACGGCTTGGAAACAGGCTCGGGACACCGGCGATGCCGAGTTCTTCAAGGGCCTGTCGCAACTCGGAGCGGGATACGTCCATCTGTTGCGGGGGAATGCCCACGGCACGGCACAGCTCCTGCGGCGAGCCGCCCGGCGGATCGCCCGATACCCGACGGGCCACTTCGGCGTCGACACGGCCGAGGTGAGCCGCGAGGCAGAGGAACTCGCATCGGCGGTCGAGCGAGGCGAGATCGAGCCTGGTGAGGATGCCGAGTTCACCGCTCCCCGGGTCTGAGGCTGGTTGACTGCCGCTCCCCGGTCTGTGCACCATTAGACGGGACATGACCTCCTCCACCTCGGACGGGGCCCCCCAGGAGATGGAGTGGAGGGGCCGAACCGGCCCGTTCACCATCCGGGTCAATCCAGGCGTGTTCGCTCCGAGCCATACGAGCCGCTCGATCGCCGAGGCCCTCGAGATCGATCCGGGCGACACCGTGATCGACGTCGGTTGCGGCAGCGGGGTGCTCTCCTTCGTGGCCGCCCGGCTCGGCGCGGGGAAGGTGATCGGATGCGACCTCTCCGAGCCGGCGATCGAGGCGGCCGAGGACAACGCCGAACGCCTCGGCCTGAAAGGCCGGGTGGAGTTCCGCGTCGGGAACCTCCTCGAGCCGGTCCGGGGCCAGCAGGCCGATGTCATCATCGGCGACGTCTCGGGGATCCCCGACGAGATCGCACGTGTCTCCGGGTGGTTCCCGGACGGCCGAGCCGGCGGACCGACGGGGGCCGAGCTTCCGGCGGCGATGCTCGAGAGTCTCCGGGAGACCGAGTGCCTGGCCCCCGGGGGTCGCCT
>JBIOXZ010000077.1:0-2930 GCA_044869895.1 Actinomycetota bacterium
CAGATGTCCTCGCGCGGTGGGGCCTGGATGTTCGGGAAGCGCTCCCGGAGGACCTGGATGATCTGGTTCGTCTCGTCGACCGAGAGCGTGGTCTGCGTGAGGTAGGCCAGGTCGTCGGGATCGGGAACCTCGATGCGGCGGGCCTCCTCCACGCTCTGCACCAGGATCGTCCGTCCCGGCGTCTGGCCCGTGGTCCCCACCACTTCCTCGTGCCCCGCGTGGCCGATCAGGACGATCCACCTTCCCTCCTGCCCGAACCGTCGCGCCTCCAGGTGCACCTTCGTGACAAGCGGACACGTGGCGTCGAGGACCCTGAGGTGCCGTGCGGCCGAGGCACCGTACACCTCCGGCGCGACGCCGTGGGCCGAGAGCACCACCACGGACCTCTCCGGCACCTCGGTCTCCTCCTCCACGAAGACCGCGCCCTTGGCCTCGAGGTCCCGAACGACGTGGAGGTTGTGGACGATCTGCTTGCGCACGTAGACCGGGGCTCCGTGCTTGGCCAGTGCGGCCTCCACCGCATCGACCGCGCGCTCAACCCCGGCGCAATATCCGCGCGGAGCAGCCAGAAGGACCTTCGTCGGCACGCCCCCAATCGTACCCGCGGCGTCCCCGCCTACCGGACCGGTCCGCCTGGGCGAGGCAGGGCCCTCACGGCGCCGCGGATCTCCTCCGGCCTTCCGACCACAACCGTGCCGCCAGGCAGGTCCCGGTCGCAGACGATCCGCATGGACGGCCGACCTTCCCTGACCCGCGACACCAGGGCCTCGAACTCCCCGAACACCACCAGGACATCCGGCCGTTCGGCCTCGAGCTGCGCCAGTGCGTCATCCTCCGTGATCGCGCCGGGCGCGAGCTCCCACTCCGCCGAGACGGCGGCCCGCTTCAGGTCCAGTAGCGCCTGCCGGTCGGATGCCACGCACAACACCTTCATCGCCCGGCACATCGCTAGAGCCAGTCTCGCTTCTTGAACCCCCGATACAGGACGAACCCCGCGGCCGCCATGAGGCCGAGGGCGAGCGGATACCCGAACGCCCACGACAGCTCGGGCATGTGCCGGAAGTTCATCCCGTAGATGCCGGCGATGAGCGTGGGGAGCAGGATGATGGCCCCCCAGGACGTCACCTTCTTCATCACCACGTTGAGGCGGTTCGACACCTGTGCCAGCTGGAGCTCTCGGGCCGCCGTCAGCAGGTCCCGGATGTTGTCCATCAGCTCAGCGACCCGGATCGCGTGGTCCTGCACGTCCCGATAGTAGGGGGCGAGGGTCGGCGTCACGATGCCCTCCGCCTCCGTCAGCAGGTCCAGGACCTCCCGCATCGGCGCCGCCAGGCGCCGGAACCGCACCACCGTCCGGCGCAGTCGGAAGATGTCCTGGGCCAGTCCCTCGGATGCGCCCTCGGCCTCGTCGGCGCTTACCCGGTCCTCGATGTCGTCGGACAGGTCCTCGAGCCGGTCGATGGTGTCCAAATACCCGTCCACGATCTCGTCCAGGAGCAGGTAGAGGAGAAAGCCGATGCCCTCGTGCTGCATCGCATGCTCGCCCTGCATGCGCTTCGTGGCGGGTCCGAAGTCGAACATCGGCTTCCGCCGGACGGTGATGACGTACACGCCCTGCCGGGCGAACAGGTGGATCTCGCTGTCCACCAGCTCGTCACCCTCGTCCAGCTGGAGGCCGTGCGCCACCAGGAAGATGTAGTCCGGGTAGAACTCGACCTTCGCCCGCTGCCCCCATCGGATGCTGTCCTCGATCGACAGCTGGTGCAGCCCGAAGGCGTCCTGGAGCTGCTTGAGCTCCTCCTCGGTGGGCTCCACCGCGTCGAGCCAGACTTTGGTGCCGGCCGCCTTTGCGTCGGCGATCTCCATGGGCTCGAAGGGCATCTCGTCCTCAAGCACGCCCTCGCGGTAGTGGCGGCACGTGAGCATGTCGGACCGAGCGTACCGCAGCCCATCGCTACACTCGCGCGCATGGCCGACCTCGAACCCCTCCTCCGCTTCTGGCGAGCCCTCGATTCGGCATTCGAGACCGTCGAGCCATCATGGTGGGGCGGGGTCGTCGCCGACTCCCGGTTCCCCGACATCTGGGACGTCAACTACGCACGGGTCGAGACGGACGACTCCGCCCTCTCCCTCGCGGAAGTGGAATCGTCGCTCCTACCGGTCATGGACAGGATCGGGGCCCGGCACGTCCACATGGTGGTGTTCCATCCCGAGCAGCTCACCGCGCTCCTCTCCGCGGCCAGCACGCGGGGTGACCGGCTCTCCTGGGACACCGCCATGGAGTTGCGGGGGAAGACGCCCGACGCGCCGAGCGGCATCGACGTGGAGGAGGTCGATCCCCACGATCCGAGCTTCTGGCCCGCGTACCGGGGATCCCTCGGCGAGTTCCGGATCACCGAGGAGGACGCGATCCGGCAACTCGAGGACATCGAGCGTGACGTGCTGATCCCGGCGGGCAAGCGATGGTTCACGGTGCGGGAGGACAGCCGTCCACGGGCGCTGGGCTCGCTGCTGGGGATGGAAGGCGTGGGGTACGTGGACCACGTCGCCACGTTCCCCGAGGCTCGGCGCAAGGGCTATGCCGGCGCCGTGGTCCGGCGAATCGCGGACGAGGCCCGCCGCTCCGACCTCGATCACGTGTATCTGTTGGTCGAGCTCGGAGCAGAGGTGGCCTCTCTGTACGAACGGCTGGGGTTCGAGGCGATCGGACACATCGCCAGCACCCTCCGCCCGCTGCGGTGACCGGCCCCTGGATGTGCCGAGACCTCGCCGCGTGTGCTAAGAGTTGCGGCGGCGAGCCCGGGAGGATCCGTGAAGCTGAAGATCTCGCATCGATCGGAGGAGTTCTTCGATCTGTTCCGGGAGTCCACCCGCAATCTCCGGGAGACCACGGAGCTGTTGAAGGACCTCATCGAGGACTACCAGGACGT
>JBIOXZ010000078.1:0-4516 GCA_044869895.1 Actinomycetota bacterium
CCGTCGGGCCAGATGCGGCGTGACCACGAGGTCGTAACCGCGCTCGAGGTGAAGGTCCCGAACGTAGTCCTCGAGCTGCTTGCGGAAGATCCCGCCGCGCTGGTGCCACACTGCGAGCCCCGGCCCCAGCTCCTCGGGGAAGGAGAACAGGTCCAGCTGGCGGCCGAGCTTGCGATGGTCGCGGCGCTCTGCCTCCTCCACCCGGTGCAGGTACGCCTTCAGATCGTGCTCGGTCGCCCACGCCGTCCCGTAGATCCGCTGCAGCATGTGCCGGGACTCGTCGCCCCGCCAGTACGCGCCAGCCAGCTTCAGCAGCTCCGACGCGCCGAGCCGGCCGGAGGACGGAACGTGCGGGCCCCGGCACAGGTCGGACCACTCGCCGTTCCGATAGACCACCACCGTGTCTGAGCCGGCGCCCTCGGCCTCGTCGAGGCCTTCGATGATCTCCCGCTTGTACGGTTGGTCGGAGAAGCGCTCAAGCGCCCGTTGCCGTGACAGCTCTTCCCGGACGAAGGGCTGGTCCGCCGCCGTGATCTCGGCCATCCGAGCCTCGATCCGCGGCAGATCATCCGGGGTGAGCGGCTGTGGGAGCTCGAAGTCGTAGTAGAACCCGTCCTCGATCGGAGGGCCGATCGCGTACTTCGCTCCGGGGATCAGGTCGCAGACGGCCCGGGCCATCACGTGGGCCGTGGAATGCCGAAGGACGTGCAGCCCGTCCGGCTGTTCCGCGGTCACGGGTTCCACCGTTCCGTCGTGGCCCGGGACGAACGACAGGTCCACCAGCTCTCCGTCGAACCTCGCGACGATCGCCTCCGGAGGGAGGATCGACCCGATCGGCTCGCCCTCGGGGAGCGCGACGCGGTGCCCGTCGGGGAGCTCGATCTGTGGCATGGGCAGCCATGATAGCCGCACGGCTCCGCGCTCCTGCGCGTTGTTCGTGCGTCCAGCCGCCGGCGGCCGACTACTCGTACGAGATGGCCCGAAGGACGTTCAACCCGGCAGCCCGGCGGGCCGGAAGGATCGCCGCCAGCACGCCCGCGCAGCCCGCGAGGACGAAGTACAGAACGAGCTGCCCACCGGGGATCCGAAGCTCGGTGAGTCCCTGGGACGCCAGCGCCTGCTGGATGGACCAGCCGAACGCGACGCCGATGACGATGCCCAACACGGCGCCGAGGATGGCGATGATCACCGACTCCCACCGGATCATCGACCGCACCTGTCGCCGGCTCATGCCCACCGCTCGCAGCAGCCCGAGCTCGCGCGTCCGCTCGAAGATGGACAGGCCGAGCGTGTTCGCGATCCCGAACAGCGCGATGAGGATGGCCATCGCCAGGAGCGCGGTGATCAGCCCGACCAACTGATTGATGAACCCGGCCTGCTGATCCCGGAACGCCGTCTGGTTCTGTACCTCGATGTTGCCGAAGCTCCGCGTGGCCTCCTCGATCCCCCGCTGCACCGTCTGCAGGTCCGCTCCGGGTAGGAGCTTCACCATCACGAACGTGTCGAGCTGCTCGGGGAAGTACTTCCCGTAGGTCCCGAGCGAGACCACGTAGTTGCCGACCAGCCGATTCTCGTCGTAGGTGCCCCCGATCGTGAGCGAGGTCCTGCCCACGGTCCCGAAGGCGGCCGGGAGGGTCTCGCCGACCGCCCAGCCGTTCTTCGTGGCCACGTCGTCGAACACCAGCACGTCCCCATCCGCCAACGATTGCATGGACCCGGGCGACTCCTTCAGCGAGGTGACCTGCTCGACCGTGGACGGATCGACGGCGGTCAGGAACGCCGTCGATCCGTTCACCCGGAACCCGCCCTGTCGAAACTCCGACGCGGCGGCCACGCCCGGCACCCGTCGCGTCCTGGCCGCGGCGTCCGGGCTGAACGGCAAGGACGAGGACGTCGACAGGATCAGGTCGGCCTTCAGCGTCTCGTTGAGCGCCGCGTCGAACGACGCCTTCAGCGACGCCGCCAGGATGGCCACCATCGCCACCAGCCCCAGCCCGATCATCAGCGCGGCGGCCGTCGAGGCAGAGCGGCGTGGGTTGCGCATGGCGTTCTCCCTCCCCAGCATGCCCTGGACGCCCAGGCGCCGGATGGGCGCCCCGATCGCCGCGGCGATCGGCCTGGCGACGAGCGGGGACAGGATGGCGATGCCGATGAACGTGGCCGCCGCTCCGGCCCCGATGAGGATCGCAGTGCTGGAGGGTGTTCCGAACAGGCCGTACAGAAGGGCCGCCATCCCGCCGGCCGTGACCAGGAGCCCGACCACGAGCCGTCGCCCCCACGTCCCCCCGGCCCCGGTCTCCTGCGACTCCCGCAGGGCCTGGACCGGGGCGACCTTGGCCGCTCGCCACGCGGGCAGGATCGAGGAGAAGACCGTGACGACCGTCCCGATCAACAGCGCCACGATGATCGTGCGCGGCTCGAGCTGGGGCGACGTGCTGGGGAGATCGATGTTGAATGCCGCGAGCAGCCCCTGGAGCCCCAGGGCGATCCCGATGCCGGCGACAATCCCCAGGACCGAGGCGAACAGCCCAACGGCGAAGGCCTCCACGATCACCGACGTCATCACCTGTCGGCGGGTTGCGCCGAGCGTCCGGAACAGGGCGAGCTCCCGCATACGCTGGGCGACGATGATCGAAAAGGTGTTGAAGATGATGAACGCGCCGACGAACAGGGCGATGAACGCGAACACGAGCAGCGCCGTCCGGAAGAACCCCAGCGCATCCTTCAGCGCTTGCGAGTTCTCGTCGGCGACGGTGGTGCTCGTGACCGCCTCGACCCCGCTGGGGAGGGCATCTTGGATCCGCCCTCGGAGCTGGGTGTCCGACACGCCGGGGTCCGCGATCACGTCGATCTCGTCGACCACGCCCACCTTGCCCAGGACCTGGTGGGCGGTCGCCGTATCGAACAGCGCGAGCGTAGCCCCGCCCAGGTTGTCCGCCGTCCCGAACCCGGCGATGCCCACGATCCGGAACTCGCGGGACGGCCCCTGGAACAGGATCCTGATGGTCTGACCCAGCGAGAGCTGGTACTTCTTCGCGGTCGCCGCATCCACCACCACCTGGTCCGGGCCGGTAGGCGGGGTCCCCGACCGGAGCTCGAGCGTGGCGTTCGCCGTGTTGTTCCAGTTCCCCCCGATCGTCGGCGGCCCGACCCCGCCGATGGTGTTGCCCGTCTTCGGATCGACCATCTGCGCGTAGCCCGAGACACTGCCCTCCGCCGACCGGACCCCCGGAACGCCGGTGACGGTGGCCACGAGGTTCTCGGGGATCGGCTCCCGTTGCTCACCGCCGCCACCCCCCGGGCCGGCCTGGCTCGGCTCGAACGCCGACGTGGCCCGGACGATGACATCGCTCCCCGACGCGGCCTGCGTGAACAGGTCGTCGAACGCCTTGTTCATGGTGTCGGTCAGGACGAACGTCCCGGCCACGAAGCCCACGCCGAGGACGATCGAGAGCGCGGTGAGGGCGAGGCGAAGCTTGCGGGCCAGGAGGCTCTTCAGCGTGGCGTGCAGCACGAGGATCAGACCTCCAGCAATTTCAGCCGATCGAGTACGCGCTCGGAGGTCGGGTTGGGCATCTCGTCCACCACGTGGCCGTCGGAGAGGAAGACGACGTGGTCGGCGAAGCTCGCCGCGCTGGGGTCGTGGGTGACCATGACGATGGTCTGGTGATGGTCATCGACGGCGCTGCGGAGGAACGACAGCAGTTCCACGCCGCTCTTCGAGTCCAGGTTCCCGGTGGGCTCGTCCGCATAGACGATCTCGGGTTTGCTGACCAGGGCCCTGGCCCCAGCCACCCGCTGCTGCTGGCCCCCCGAGAGCTCGTTCGGGCGGTGGCCCAGACGGGACCGGAGTCCCACGGCGTCAACGACGGTGTCGAACCAGCCCCGGTCGGGCTTGTCGCCGGCGATGTCGAGCGGGAGCGTGATGTTCTCGGCCGCGGTGAGGGTCGGCACCAGGTTGTACGCCTGGAACACGAACCCGACCTTCTCCCGCCGGATCAGCGTGAGCTGCTTCTCCGATAGGGTCGTGAGGTCCGTGTCGCCGATGTACACGTGCCCCGACGTCGGCGCGTCGAGGCCGGCCATGCAGTGGAGCAGCGTAGACTTCCCCGACCCCGACGCGCCCATGATCGCGGTGAACCGCCCGGCCTCGAAGTCGACGGTGACGCCGCCGAGCGCCACCACCTCCGCGTCGCCTGAGCCGTAGACCTTGAACAGGTCCACGGCGCCTGCCGCCGCACCGTTGCTGGACAAACCGGCCGTGTCATCTGCGGGGGTCATGGCCTCTCCTCAGGGTTATTGCGTTTCGTCCTGCACAGCGTGGCGGCGACGTGCTCGGGAACCCGGCGGCCGGTTCGAGCAGGCAGGCAGGATACCCTCGATGTGGCCGAAGGACCGTCCGACGCCGCGGCTACGATCCTGGTGAGAGGGGTGGAGATGTCGGCGGGACCGCCCGACACCGAGACGGTTGAGACTGGAGCATCATCGGTGGTGCGCCGCGGATGGCCACAGGCCA
>JBIOXZ010000079.1:0-40103 GCA_044869895.1 Actinomycetota bacterium
CCCGTAGCGTTCGGCAACCTCGGTGACCGAAAGACCGTCGGCGAGTACCTCCTTCACCGCGTCGTAGCGCTGCTCCACCACGCTGACCTCCACGAGCACGATCCCGACCTCCTCCCCGGGACCGCGAGCCCAGGAGAGCAAGCCGGGCAGAGGTGTCAACGATCAACCGGAACTCCGTCGCAGATCAGCCGAACTGGTGACGCGCATCAGGCGGGACACTGTCGCCCCTCAGGCGGAGCCGAAGTGTCGAGCATCACCCGGATCAGCACAGTGTTCCCTTCGCCTCCGCGGGGAGAGAACGGGGAGGGATCGGGGAGTCTTCGGAAACTCCCCGTTCTCTCCCGGCGAGCAGCCAGGCGAGCGCGATCTCTTTGGCGATGCCTGCTTCGTCGTCGATGGCACGGCGTCGCTAACCACGCCGTCCAGTAGCCGCCGGACTGGCCCGGAAGCGCCAGTGTGTCTGGTTGAACCCTCCACCCCGGGGCGGACTCTTGGCGTCCACCCGGCCGAAACCGAAAGCCGTGGTTGGGGTCACCGGTGGGGCGGCGCATCAGCCACCCTCCCCTTTCCCTGCGCTCGTCTTCAGGGAGCTGCCGGCCCCGTCGGTTCGACGATCCAGAGCCCCGTGCGCATGTCGCTCGCGTAGACGATCCCGGTCTCGGGATCGATGGCCACGCCCCACACCTCGGCCGGGCCGTGGCCCAGCGATCCGGCGAACCGGTCGCTCGTCGGCGGCACGAACTGACCGACCAGCGTGGGGGACGCGGGGTTCGCGAGGTCCAACGCGACGATGCCGTGGCTGTACCAGGATGAGTAGGCGTGGTCGCCGTTGACCTCGGTATTGTGGACCGACCAGGATCCCGGCGGCGTGAACAGCTCGCCACTGGCGTGCTCGAGGTCGTCGAACGCCCCGACCTGCGCGAACTCGGGGGTCCCGTCCCCGTTCACGTCGCTGGACGAGGCCTCGCTGAACACGCGGACGAAGCCCCAGGTCGGATCGCTCGGATCGAGCGTCACGACGACCGGACCGGCTGCTGCGCGGACAGCGGTTGCCAGGCCGTCGATGTCAGAGACCTGGACGATGGCCATCCCGCCGGCCGACTGCTGCACGGCTTTCGCGCTGCCCTCAAAGTACGGATACGCGTCGTCGGGGCTGATCAGGTTGAACAGCACGCCGTCGGCGCCGGCCTCCGCGGCGCGGACCACCTGGCTGCCGATCGTGCACGGTCGCGTCCATCCCGGGATGATGCCGACGTAGAAGGGGTCGACCGTATCCACCAGCGCGATGCGCCCTAATGCGCCTGCGAAGTCTGAAGTCTCGCACCCGTCGTTCGCGTCGAGGATCGTGCCACCCACGCTCCCGAGCTCGGACAGGAGCGTCGGGGCCCAGGGCTCCTCGATGCCGGAGAACTCCGTGCCTCCGGTGACACTGCTCGTCACGACGGTCGGCGACAGGGAGTCGAAGTCCTCGTCGTTCTGGAGGATGTAGCGGGTGCCGCCGACGTCATATGGGGTCATCGAGTGGGCGTCACCGTCGTCTCGCACGCCGAACTGCGTCCGGGCCAGCAATACTGGGTTGGCCGGGTCGGAGATGTCGAACTTCAAGACCCCGCTGTCCCAGTACGACACGTAGGCCGTCATCCCCCCGTCGGCGGCCCGCACGCTGTGGGCGAGGTGCGCGGCAAAGTACCCGAGCCCCTGGAAGGAGCTCGTGACCTCCTGTCCTCCGCCGAAGTTCCGGAGCGCGCTGTCGGCGATCACGCCCCAGTCGGCGAGCTCGACCGGGTCCGTCGGGTCGGTGATGTCGACGATCCGGAACTCGCCGCCGGAGTCCGCGCCGAAGTAGGTGTTGTCGAACTCCGTAAACGGCACGGCGAGCAGCGCGAGCGTCGTCCCGTCGGCGCGCGTAACCATGTCGAGCTCGTGGACGCCTCCGGCCGGCACCGGGAAGAAGCCCAGAGCGTGTGGGTCCGTTGGATCGGTGACGTCGAAGAGCTGGAGGCCGCCGCTGCCCCCTTGAGGCTTGCAGACTTGGACGCCGATCCCCAGCACGTCCATGTCCCCGATTTCCCTCACGACTACGTCCTCGTTCGAGATGCCCGTCCGTCCGCCGGCGAGGGCGACCAGCTTGGGTTGGGTGGGATCGTTCACGTCAACGATCTTGATGCCGTGGCCGGAGCAGGGAGAGCTCCACGTTCCCACGTAGGCGTACTTCCCGATCTCGCCGCCGTGGTCGAAGAAGAAGACATCGCCGTTGGGTGATCCACCACCCAGGTTCACGTGTCCGAGCACGTCGAAGTTGTCAGCCACGAGCTGCGACGGAGGCCCGGCTGCGAACTGCTTCGACTCGTGCGCCTCGAAGCTCTTCGGTTCGTTCCCGCCGTGGGCGATCGAGACTCCTGCGAGGCTCGCGACCACGAGAAGAGCGGGGACGATCGCGGTAACGGAAGCGCGGACGACTCGCATGCCACCACCTCCTGGATCTGGGAAGGCACGGTTGGGCGGGTCGGTTCCTCCGGGTTCCACCCTATGCCTGCGGCAACGGCCGCCACAAGGCCACCACGTGACCCCTGCTGGCCGCGCGATGTCCGGCTTCGGACCCCGATGAGGACGCCGTCGCCACCGCATGCGCCACCGCAGTGTTGCCCGGCCCGGTCGAACGAACATCGGCACGACCTCAGCCCCGAAGGTGCCGTGGGCGATGGGAGCGGGCGCAGCTATCGATGGCCACGATGTCCGCCGCGGCGCAACCAGACGAGCTCGCCGCCACTCATCGACGAGGTGATGCGATCAGGTCGCGCTCACCCTACCCTCGACGGTCCACATAGAGACCGATGGCTTGGACCCAGCCTGTTCGAACATGATCGGGGCGGCGGGCGGCTCGCCCGATGCTCGCATCGCCGTCACGGCTTCCTTCGACTCCCATACCGTGACGATCCGCCAGGTCCCGTCCTCGGCTCGCAAGAGAGACGACTCGATGAACCCGGCGGGGAGGACAGCCGTCTTTTCCTCCCAGGCCGAGCGCAGGTCGCCCTCCCGAGCGGCCTCGATCGCGCCTTCCACAATCGTGACGAACATGTAATACCTCCTCGCGGCGCCCGGCATTCCGTCCCACACCGTGACGGATCGATCGATGCTAGTCCTTGCGGAGACGACAGGGCGAGGAGGAGTTCTGTCGGGGATCGAATGAAGTGTGGAAAGCCTCCAGCATGCTGGGACCAGTCCTCGATCCCGAGCGCCAGCCCGAACCCATCGGGACCGCTGACGATGACGATGCCGTCCGGATACGCGCGGTCGACGGGTCGAAGCCGAAGTACGTCGCGTAGAACTCGAGGGACCGGTCCTGGTCGCGAACGGCGAGCGCAAGGTGATTCAGCCTCATTCGTCGCGAGCCTCCGTCATCGCTCAGTAACCGCCATGCTTGAGCACGAGGCCGTCCTCGAACCAGGACCCGGACGATGTCATGGCGCTGCGATGCCCAGAGTCCTCGGCCGTACGTCGCGGCAACGATCGAGCTGCCGTCCGGAGTAAGCGTCAGGCTGTTCACGGCGACGTGCGGGATGCCGGTCCCGAGGTTCGACCAGTTGATCGGATGGGCGACGTCGGCCACAAACACGCCGACGTCCATCGCCACCGACCAGCTTGCCTCCGAGGATGAGCAGGTCCCTTGCGGGCGCGCCGGGGAGGTCGCCGCTGATGTCCCTCCAAATCTCCCGGCCGTCAGTCGACTCGTAGACATGGCCACGGGGCCGTGGTGCGGAGGTCCAAGGACGCCGGTACTCTCCGTACACGACGTACACGTGATGCGGGTCGGCCGGATCGATCCTGATCGAGCTGATCTATCGGTTGGGAAGCGGGTCGCCGGCGTTCACGATGCGTGGACCGACCACTCGGTGCCACTCGCCCCCTACGTTCGTGTCGATCCCTCTCGCGAAGTCCGGGTTCGGTTCGCAGAGCACCGGGCCGCACCACCCCGCGTAGATCGTGTCCCCGCTCACGTCGAGGGCCGACATCATCCGCCCGTTCCCCGGGTCATCCAGGCGCGTCCAGTCGCACTCGGTCTTCGAGCAGCTCGTCCTCCAGGCCGTTCGCCGCCAGGAGCACGGTCACGATGACCCCGTATGGGCAAGAGCCGATCGAGCTACGGATCGCGGAGGCCGTGGAGCCGGTGCAGTTCGTCGACGAGGCCCACCTCGGAGATGTGGTGGTACGGACGATCCATCGCATCGAACAGCTCGAAGGCCGGATCCGGGTCCTCTACCGAATGGAGATCACTGGGCCAGAGGCCGACACTCTCGGGCCGCAGATCGGCTCCGAGATCAGCGCCGACTTTCCGCAGGTGCTAGCCGCGCTCGTCGACCCGGCCGGACGCTGATGCTTCACCGAGCGAGAGCGCCGGATTCCTGCTCTGGCATGCGACGCTGCGTTGGCAGCGTGGCATCTCCCAGGCGCTCGCTCCGCTCGATCTCACCCACGTCCAGTTCGTGCTTCTGGCCTGCACCTGGTGGCTGAATCAGCAGGGTCAGGAACGGAAGGGCTTGGGCGAGCGTGAGGTCGACCGCGCGGACACCCGCGCCCTGCGGCTGCGCGTCACTCGGCGGGGCGCGCGCCTTGCTCCGCGTGCGATCGCCGTCGTCGAACAGGTCGACGCGGAGTTCTTCGAAGAGGTCCCGCCGACGGATGCCTTGCAAGTCCTCCGCCGGCTCACGCATGTCCCCGAGCCCTATCTGGCCTCACCGATTGAGCAACCCGGTGGGGGTGAGTGATGAATGCGCAAGGATTTCCCGAAGTGGCAAGCACGACCGGGACGATGTCCGCCATCCGCCTGGTCTCGTCGCGAGGCGTCGACGGGCTCGCTGTCGAGCAGGTGATGATCCCGCACGCGGGATCGGGTGAGGCGCTCCTGCGCGCGTACGCTGCCGCGATCACGCGACGGGCGGCCCTCTCCACGCCGAAACCTGAGCCTGGACTCAGGCTCCTCGCGGCGATCTCGTCGGAATCTCTCCAGCAGCCCACGGGGCCACTCGGTCCGCGATGCCGAGTGCAATCGAAATCTGCCTATCGGCTAGGAAGCGATCGCGGCAGCCCGAACCATGGGAGCACGCTGTTGTCGAAGCGGGTGACGGACCAGATCCGGTCGCCCGTGAGGGTGAGGACGAGGAGGCCGGTCCCGTGGCGGATACCGGTCGAGGCGCGGAGGTAGGCTCCGAACGCCGGCTGACCGTTGGCTCGCGTCGGAACGAGGTCGAACCTCCGGCCCGAGCCGATCATGCTTGCGTAGAAGCGAGCCACGACGTCACGGCCTTCGTATTCGAGGGGTAACGGTGGCATCGAGAGGAAGACATCGTCCGTGAGCAGGGCGACCAAAGCGTCGAGATCGCCGGACTCGTACGCGCGGACGAACTCCGCCACCGTCGTTTGCTCGGAGGGTGAGTCGGGAGCGGGAGCCGGTTCGCGATCGGCACTCGTCGGCAGCCGGCGGTGCAAGCTGGCGCGAGCTCGTTTGAGGAGGCTGTTGACCGAATCGATCGTCGAGTCGAGCATGTCGGCCACCTCGTTCGCGTGGAATCCGAGGACGTCGCGCAAGACGAGCACGGCGAGCTGGCGAGGCGGCAGGACCTGAAGGGCGGTCACGAACGCCAGGGAGATCGACTCGGCTTGTTCGTACCGAGCCTCTGGCCCGAGAGGCACGTCCATCACACCCTCGAGGAGGGCGTCGGGGAATGGCTCGAGCCATACGATTTCGCCGAGCCGGGTCGGCTCGGGCGGTTCATACTCGGCGATGTTCCACTCCTTGGCCGGGCGTCTGCTGGCTGAACGACGCGCGTTGAGACACCGGTTGGTAGCGATCCGGTAGAGCCACGTGCGGATCGAAGCACGTCCCTCGAACCCTTCGAGGCCTTGCCAGGCGCCCAGGAGCGTGTCCTGAAGGGCATCCTCGGCGTCCTGGAGGGATCCGAGCATCCGGTAGCAGTACGCCTGGAGCTCTCGACGGTACGGCTCGGTCAGCTCTCGGAACGCCTCGCCGTCCCCGGCTCGCGCCCTGGTGATCAGATCGGTCGTCACCTCTCCACCCTAGCGTCACGTCCTTACGCTCTCCCAGTCCACCCCCAGTATCGACACCGGCAGTCCGGAGAACTGGGCGGAACGTGTGCGCCCAGATTCCCCTCGTGATCGTGTCTGTATGGTCGACGGGTCGGACGATCCTGGCCTCGCGACGAAGGAAAAAACCCGAGCGAGAACGATCGCTCATAGGAGAAAGGAGAGAGAAGTGACTATCGAATCCCCGGTGACTGATCTCGACGCCGAGTTCAGCAGCCCCGGCGCCACGGCGTTACCGTGGACGGATGCTGAAGAGCAACTGCAGAAGGCGGACGTGTTCTGGCTATCCACAGTCCGGCCAGATGGGCGGCCGCACGTCGTTCCGCTGATCGCCGTCTGGCTGAACAGCTCGCTCTACTTCGCCACGGGTGATGGGGAGCGCAAGGCGAAGAACTTGGCGAAGAATAGGCAGGTCTCCATCACCACGGGCTGCAACGATCTCAACAAGGGTCTCGACATTGTCGTCGAGGGTCAGGCCATGGCTGTGACCGATGACGCGAAGCTGCGTCGTGTGGTGGAGACGTACGTTGCGAAGTACGGGGAAGGTTGGCGCCTCCCGATCGGCGACGTTCTCTTCTTCGAAGTGACCCCATCCAAGGTCTTCGGTTTCGGCAGGAAGGCCGGGAGGGTTGGGCCCCCGGCAGGCCGGGGCGAGATGTTCAACCAGACCCGCTGGCGCTTCCAGGCACGTCCGGCGGTGAGATGAGAACGCTGGCCGGAATGACATCCGCGACGCTGGACGCCGTGATCGGCGAAAGGAAACCAGAGATGATGCTGAAGGACAAGGTCGCGGTGATCTACGGAGCCGCAGGCGGCATCGGCGGCGCCGTCGCACGCGCCTTCGCGCGCGAGGGGGCCAAGGTCTTTCTCACCGGGCACCAGCTGGCCCCGGTCGAAGACGTCGCCAAGGAGATCGTTTCCGCAGGCGGATCCGCCGAGGCGGCGGAGGTCGACGCACTCGACGAGCAGGCCGTGGACAAGCATCTCCAGTTAGTCATCTATCAGGCGGGCCGCGTCGACATCTCGTTCAACGCGGTCGGCATCCCGAATGCGGCGATCCTGGGTGTCCCTCTGATCGAGCTGGATATCGAGCAGTTCTCCCTGCCGATCACGAGCTACACGAGGTCGTACTTCCTGACCGCGCGCCTAGCGGCCCGGCGGATGGTCGGGAACGGATCGGGGGTGATCATGACCGTCACCTCCCTCCTCTCGCGGACGGGCACCCCATTGGTCGGAGGCTACGGTCCGGCGCAGGCCGCCAAGGAGGCACTCACCCGAGATCTCTCCGCCGAGCTCGCACCTCATGGCATCCGCGTGGTCGGTCTGCGACCACAGGGCATGCCGGAGACACGCACGATCAAGGACGCCTTCGAGCCTCGCGCCAAGGCATCGCGAATGACCTGGGAACAGTGGCAAGAGATGCTCGCAAGCAGGACCCACCCGCGACGGCTCATGACGCTCGAGGAGATGGCAAACACGGCGGTCTTCATGGCTTCCGATAAGGCAAGCGGGATGACTGGAACGACCGTCAACTTGACCATGGGGAGCCTGGACGACTAGGGGCCAGGTAACGCGCGCACTCATCGAGATCGGATAAGGAGCGTCCGCCTCCGCCAGAGAAAGGGGCCGTTGACCAGCGGCGTTCGGCGGGAGTGGCATCTCCCCGCCGGAAACGGAGAACCTCACCGAAAGGCGAACGGAAGCCGAATGCCGCGGACATCGGCGGATCCGCGTAACGCCATCGCGGTCACGCGACACATTCGCCTCGCATGCGTTGGCGCCGACGGATCCCGGCGTCGCGCGGACCCGATCCCGATCAGACCGAAGGAGGTCGACATGGGTCGCATCTCGCACCTCGCACGACTCGGTGGGCTGGCCGTGCTCTTCGCGCTGGCGGCGCTCAACGCCGTCGTCGCCTCGGCCGCAGCATCGTCCGCACCGGCGGGCCACGTGTACGTCCAGACGAACGACACCGCGGGCAACCACGTCGTCGCGTTCGCCCGTGACGACGGCGGGGCCCTCACGCAGGAGCAGAGCATCGACACGGGCGGCACAGGCATCGCGCCCACTGGCCTGGGAAGCCAGGCATCGCTCGCGATCACGGCCGACGGCAGCCAGTTGCTCGCCGTCAACGCAGGCAGTGACGACGTGTCGCTGCTCGACATCGAGTACGACGGGTTGCGCCTGGCCGACGTGGAATCGGTGGGCGACCGGCCGGTCAGCGTCGCCGTCTCCGGAAGGCTGGTCTACGTCCTGAACCAGGGCGCGAACACGATGCAGGGGCTTCGGATCACCGACGAGGACACCCTCGTGCGGATCCCGAACTCCAGCCGGCCGCTGTCCGGCTCGGCTGCGAACGCCGCGCAGGTCGCGTTCAGCCCGAACGGCCGTGTCATCGCCGTGACGGAGAAGGATACGCAGACGATCGACACGTACGTCGTCCGTCCCAACGGCCGGGCGATCGGTCCGAACGTCCAGGGCTCGAGCGGCGCGACGCCGTTCGGCTTCCAGTTCGGCCCTGACGGCCGCCTGTACGTTTCGGAGGCGCCCGGGAGCGCGGCCTCCTCGTACGACGTGGCCGCTGACGGAACGCTTTCGCCGATTACGGCGTCGCTCGGCAACGGCCAGGGCGCGGCGTGCTGGCTGGCGGTCACATCGGACGGCCGGTTCGCATATACGGCCAACGCCGCAACGAGCAACGTCAGCCAGTACACGATCGCGTCGAACGGCTCGCTCGCGCTGGTCGGCACCGGGATCGCCGGTACGACGCCGGCAGGTCCGGTCGACCTCGATGTGACGAACGGCGACGGCTTCCTGTACGTGCTGAGCAGCCGCTCCGGAGCGATCACCGGCTTCTCGGTGAACGCGACGGACGGCTCGCTCACGTCGATCGGCGGGCCGACCGGCCTGGCGACCGGGTGGGCGGGTCTGGTCACCGCCTGATCCCGACCCGGAGGAACGGGAGGCGGGGGCACAGACGCCCCCGCCTCCGCGCGCGCCCGGCCCCTGCCGGCACCCGGGTAGCATGCACGGGTGAGCGACACGAACGTCCTCGCCTCCGACGCAGACCTCGCGATCGTGGAACGGCTGCGCGCCGGCGACGAGACCACGTTCATGATGCTTGTCGAGCAACACCAGGCGCCGATGCTCCGGATCGCGCGGATGTACGTCTCGTCCCGGGCCGTGGCGGAGGAGGTCGTCCAGGAGGCCTGGCTCGGCATCGTCAAGGGCCTGGGCCGCTTCGAGGGACGCTCCTCGCTGCGCACGTGGATGTACCGGATCGTCGCGAACCTCGCCAAGACCCGCGGGCAACGCGAGGGGCGCAGCGTGCCGTTCTCCTCCCTCGCCGGCGATGACGCCGAGTCGGCGATCGACCCCGAGTGGTTCCACGGCCCGGGGGAGCGCCTCGCCGGAGGCTGGCGCGCGCCTCCGGACGACTGGCGGGGCATCCCCGAGGACCGGCTGATCGGCAACGAGACCCTCGCACGGATCGGCCGGGCGATCGACTCCCTCCCGCCCATGCAGGCCGAGGTCATCCGGCTGCGCGACGTGCTGGGGTGGACGTCTGAGGAGGTCCGTAACGCTCTCGGCTTGTCCGAGACCAATCAACGGGTGCTCCTGCATCGGTCGCGCGGCCGTGTGCGTCGAGAGTTGGACGCCTACTTTTCGGAAGGACCGGACGACCGATGAGCGAGCGCCAGCTGACCTGCCGACAGGTGATCGAGATCATCTCCGACTACCTTGAGGACACGCTGCCGCCGGGCGACCGCCGCCGCGTCGAGGAACACCTCGCGGCATGCGAGGGATGCACGAACTACCTCGAGCAGATGCGCGAGACGATCCGCATCACAGGGATGCTCACGGAGGAGCAGGTGCCCGACGAGCAGAAGCGGCAGCTGCTGAGGGCCTTCCGAACCTGGACCCGCTGAACCTAAGGGGGTCACCATTACCCGGCGGCGCCGTGCCGCGCCTCCCCGCGGTCGTCGAGTCCGCGGAAGATCTCTTCGTTCATCGCCTCGATCATGCGCGCAGCGGAATGGTCCCTGAGTCCGAGCAGCAGCTCGTTGACCGAGTCCGCGGCCGAGTGGCCGGCCTCCGCGAGCAGCGCGACTGACCCGCTGATCAAGCCGGCGGCGAGCTTCGCAGCGGCCACGACCAGGTTCGCCAGCAGCGCGATCGCGATGCTGCGTTGGCTCTGGCCGCTCTCGGCGCCGCGCAGGGCCGCCAGCGAGTGGCGAAGGGCAATCGGTGGTCGGGCGGGTGGTTGGTCCACTCCAGATCCAATCGGTGCTTCGCTCATCCGTCCACCGCCAGTCGAGACCGTTGCCTCAGACTGCCATCCCACCGCAATTCTGCCCTGAGCCGCGTCATCGGGTCACGCTCATTGCACATTCGCCCGAGCGCTCGCGTTGGTCGACGATCGGATGGACGGGCCAGCTGCGGGACGGTCTCGCGTTGCCGGTAGGGTTCGGGAGTGGACCGTCCGTCGCTCGAAGCTGTTCTCCTCTACCTCGACAAAGGCGGGATCCGACACCTCTCCCCGCACGGCCGGCAAACCGTCCAGGCGCCGTGGGACCCGGACCTTGACCCGCACGAATCCATCGTCGACGCCGTGGCCGAGCTTGGGCTCCTGCCGATCATGGTGCACTCCACATCCTGGAGAGTCGTGCGCCAGCTGATCCTGCTCACCTTCCTCGTGGCCGTCGAGCCCCCCAGGCACGTACCCGACAACTACGAGGTCCAGCTCGTCGCACGGGCTGAGCTAGCACGCGGGCACGCGACCGGCCCGCCGCCGCAAGTGCACCTGTCCCAGGTCGTGGAGCACGGCCTTCGGCACCTCGCATGGCTCATGCGAGAAGACGAGGCGATCAAGCAAGCCCTTTCCGGCTGGTCGCGGGCTCTGAGCGAATACGAGCCGGAGCCGTTCCGCGCGTTCGGTCGCGAACCGGGCTCCTAGCGGTGCCGCGGGAGTCCGGCTAGCCCCCCGCCCTCTCGTACACGGAGACGTGCCAGCCGGGGTGGACGACCGGCTGCTCGCGGTTCCAGCCGCCCCATCGCTCCCTGAGGTGGAGCCCGGCGAGCTCCCCCATCAGGTCCAGCTCCGAGGGCCAGACGTAGCGGATCTCGACGGGGAACATCCTGATTCCTGCCCCGTTCTCCACCACGAGGATCTGGGAGCTCACCCGCTGGTGCTCCGCGTCGTGCGTCGAGGCCTCCAGGAAGACCCGGTTGGTCTCCACCTTCCGGGTATGGAACCGCTGATCGCGGTCGAAGCGAGCGGGATCGGGAACGAACGCCTCCACCACGAAGACGCCGTCGTCGGTGAGGTGCTTTGCCACGTTGCGCACGCAGCGAACCTGGTCTTCTTGTGTGAGGAGAGCCCACAGCGTGTTGAAGACGACGAACACCAGCCGGTACCGGCCATCCACGTCGACGTCGGCGAAGTCGCCCATGGTCACCGGGATCTCAGCGCCGCCCGGCTTCTCGCGGAGCTTGGCCACCATGGCCTCCGACGCGTCGATCCCGTGCACCTGCACGCCCTTTGCCGCGAGCGGCAGGGCGATCCGCCCCGTCCCGATGGCAAGCTCGAGCGCCGGACCCCGCATCGCCAGGTCGGCTAGGAAGTCGACGGCGGCCTGCGTATCGGTCGGCGGGTGGAACCACGCGTCATAGAACTCGGCGATCCGGTCGCCGTACGTAGATGGTCCGTACCCGTCCATGCCCAAGCTCACCAAGGCGGGTCACGGCTGTCAAGCGCTCCGCTCCCGCCAGCCGTTGCTCAGGACCTCCATCGTGTCACGTCGGATTCGAACGGTAAGGCCCAGCCCTCAGCTCGGGAAGTTCTAGCGGCAACTTCATCTCGCGCGAGTCTACGCAACCGTCGGAACCACGGAACGCCGGATCGGGCGCTCGCTCCACGCCCGCCGCTCGCGCATCAGAAGAGGGTGTCTAGTTGTAGCGGAACCGCCATCGTCAGTGACCGGCAACGAGCAGCAAGGCACTCATTTACTCGCCGCAAGGCGAGAACGGCTGACCGATTCGGTCCCCCGTGGTTCCTCCGCTCACGGATTGATGGTGCGCGTCTCCCAATCGAACACCTGGCCGAAAACGACATCGGGGCCGAAGGCGGATGTGGAACTATCGTGTCCCTGCGGAGGAACGCATGGAGCTCTGGCATGAGGTGGCGGGCGAGGGTCCGCCCGTTCTCCTGATCCACGAGGGCATCTGTGACAGCCGCATGTGGGAGTCGCAGTGGCGGACGTTCCCGCAGGTCCACCGAACCGTCCGATGTGACCTGCGCGGGTTCGGTCACACGCCGCTCCCGGCAGAGAACTACTCGAACGCGCGTGATGTGGTCGAGCTGCTTGATCGCCTGGAATTGGGCCCCGCTGCACTCGTGGGCGTGTCGCTCGGGGGACGTGTCGCCCTCGAGGTAGCGTTGGCCCGGCCGGACCTGGTCGAGCGGCTCGTGCTCGTCGGGGTCGGTCTCCCGGGCCATGCGTGGTCGGACACCGTCCGGAGGTACGGCGAGGAGGAGGACGCCGCGGTCGCCCGCGGCGATCTCCAGGCCGCCGTCGAGGCGAACCTGCGCATGTGGGTAGATGGGCCGAACCGCCGTACGGAGGAGGTGGACCCGAGCGTGCGGAGCTTCGTCGGGGAGATGCAGCGACGCGCGCTGGAGCTGCAAGCTCCGGTGTGGGAAGAAGTGCAGGAGGAGCTGCTCGTGCCCGACGTTGGGAGCCGCTACGTCGAACTCCGCGTTCCTACGCTCGTCCTCGTGGGAAGCGAGGACGTCTCCGACATCCATGAGATCGCCGACCGGCTGGCTGCAGGAATTTTGGGCGCGCGCAAAGTCATTATCGCCGGAACCGCTCACGTGCCAAGTCTCGAACGTCCGGAGGAGTTCGACCGCTTGGTTCTGAAGTTCCTTCGTGCGTCGTAGCGAGACGACATTCGCAGACTTCTGCCCGACTCACGATTGACGGAGCTCACGTCGGGCCGACACCGTGGGCCAGCCGTGACTGGGCAAGGAAATCCCGGTGTCCTTGCCGCCGCCTTCCGAGGCTCGTCTGTGACGCGCTGCCACCCGACCCGACCCCACTCATGTGTATTCACCCAGACAAGCTAGCTTGGGGCGTTGCAGTTCTTGCAGCGTTCCATTCGCCTCCGCTACTGTGACATGGAGAAACGCGCCGGGGCGGATTTCACACCGTACGAATCTCGGGCCGCGACGAAATCTTAGGCAGCCGGGCTCTGAACAGGCAATGGCCCGGCCAGGCGCTCCTGACCATCCGGGGGGCGGAGCCGCTCAGCCGGTCTCGCGGGCAGCTCGTCGAGTCGAGTAAGTGGGCCGGCGCTGACGGTTGATTAGCAGCGATATCTTCCAGCGCGGTGCGCTCTCCGCCTTTTCGGCGAAGGTGTCGATTTCGCGGCTCCCCGTTTGTCTCATAGGCGACCATCCCGAGAAGGAGGGAGCCATGAGTACATGTTGATGATCCACCAGGGCGACTCCCCGATGCGACGAGCCGCGCGACTGGCCCCACATCGCCGCTCTCTATGGTGAGCTCTCGGACCTGACCGACTCGCCAGTCGTCGAGCTGAACCGAGCGGTCGCGGCCGAGGCGCAGGTCCCGCGGCGGCCTCGAGATCGTCGACCGCCTCCCCCTGGAGGACTACCGCTACCTGCACGCGACGCGCGGGGAGCTGCTGCGGCGCCTCAGTCGAACGGACGAGGCGCGGGATGCGTACCGTCGAGCGCTGGCGCTGGTCCACGACGAAGTCGAGCGGCGCCTGCTCGAACGGCGGTTGGCACAACTCGGTGGCGCTACCGGTCCTGGTGAGCAATGACGAGCCGGAGCGATCGTAACGGCTCGACCGAGCAACGAGTCCGTCAGGACGTGGGTGGGATTTCCACGAGGCGGCCGTCTTGTCCGGCGTAGTCCCAGACGTCGATGGCGGGTGGTTCGATGCCGAGCGTCGTGAGGGTGGTGCAGATCTGGCTTCGATGATCGGTCCCGTGGTGCAGCGCCTGCGCGAGCCTGATGCCCATCGGGGCGTGGGACTCGGACCCGTCGTCGCGGCGCCTCACGGTGATGGCGTTCGGATCGAGGTCCTGTGCCAGGAGCCCCGACCAGGCAGGGCCGTGGCTCTCCATCGCCGCCCGAAGCTCCGGCAGATCCATCCGATCCTCGTCGATGGGGGTGATGCGTCCACCGGTCATGGCGAACAGGTACGAGGCGTCGGCCCCGACGAGGTGGCGCACCGTTTCGAGGATCGGGCCGTAGGTCCCCTGGACGGCGATCCCCAGCTGTTCAGGGGTGAGCGCGAGGCACACATCGACCACACGTAACGTCGCCCACACATGGTGCCCGAACGCATCCTCCAGCACGGACCTGCTCATTGTGGCCACCGTAACAGACACGCGTGGGACGTTCGGCGCTGGTCACGCGGCCGCAGTCTGACGTCGCCCTCAGATGCGAACATGCGTTCGTGGCAAACGAGGCGACGATCCTGCACGCCGACGTCGACTCCTTCTATGCGTCGGTCGAACAGCGGGATGACCCGCTGCTGCGTGGCCGCCCCGTCATCGTCGGGGCCGGCGTCGTCCTCGCTGCCAGTTACGAGGCTAAGGCGTACGGCATCCGAACCCCGATGGGCGGAGCGCAGGCTCGCAGGCTGTGTCCGCAGGCGGTCGTCGTCCGCCCCCGGATGGACGCCTATAGCCAGGCGAGCAAGGCGTTGTTCGAGGTGTTCAACGACACGACGCCTTTCGTCGAGGGGCTGTCGATCGACGAGGCGTTCCTCGACGTTGGTGGACTGAGGCTCATCTCGGGCACGCCCACGGAAATCGCCGTGCGATTGCGCCGGGACGTCCTCGAGAAGGTCGGGCTGCCCGTCACGGTGGGAGTTGCCAGGACGAAGTTCCTCGCCAAGGTGGCCAGCGGGGTGGCCAAGCCCGACGGCCTGCTGGTCGTGCCGACCGACGCCGAGCTGGAGTTCCTGCACCCGCTCTCGGTCGAACGGCTGTGGGGTGTCGGGCCCGTCACCGCAACCAAGCTTCGCGACCGGTTCATCACGAGCGTGGGAGAGGTTGCACAACTTGGCGAGAGCGCGTTGGTTCGGATGCTCGGCCGGGCGGCTGGCCGTCATATCCACGCCCTCGCCCATAACCGCGATCCCCGGCCGGTCCAGGTGGGCCGCCGTCGCCATTCGATGGGGACGCAGCGCGCGCTCGGCCGAAAACCACGATCACCCGAAACCCTCGACGCCGACCTCGTGGCGCTGGTCGACCGTTTGACGCGCAGGCTTCGTGCGGCTCACCGAGTGTGCCGCACCGTCGCGCTTCGGTTGCGGTTTGACGACTTCTCTCGGGCGACGCGGTCGCACACACTGGCGGAAGCGACCGCGCACACCCAGACGATCCTCGCCACGGCGAGGGGGCTGCTCGCGGCGTCCATGCCGATGAGCCGGAGTCAGGGCATCACCCTGATCGGCGTAACCCTCAGCAACCTCGATGACGACTACGCCATCCAACTCTCGCTGCCGTTCGATCGTCCGCTCGCTCATCCCATCGATGCCACACTCGACAAGGTGCGGGACCGGTTCGGATCGGCCGCCATCACCCGGGCCGTGCTCCTCGGTCGAGATCAGGGCCCGTCGGTGCCCCTGCTCCCCGACTGAACTCGTCGGATACTGGACCGACGACTCGCGGAACCCGCGTCGTCCTTGACCTCGGAACCCGCGTCGTCCTCCTCGGCCTGACGGAGGCCTTCGAGCTCATCGTCCCCGAGGTGCTCGACCCCGATCAGCTGGTCCCGGGCTTGCGCCGTGACGTGGACGAGCTCGTCGAGCTTCACATGGATGGCGGCGGAATCCCTGTTCAGGGTGTTCTGGATCAGGAACACCATGAGGAAGGTGAGGACGGTCGTGGTCGTGTTGATGATCAGCTGCCACGCGTTGGAGAAATGGAAGATGGGCCCGGAGACCGCCCAGCCCAGCGTGAACAGGGCGGCGATCGCAAATATGACCCCCTGACCCATCCATCGGGCAGCCAGGGTGGCGAACCGATCGAATGCGGGTTGGCTGTTCCTGTCATTCTGATCTGGCATCTCGTCTCCTGCCCTCGGCGATTCACCGCGTCATGTACCCGCGCCCTAACCTGCGAAAACACAGGGTTGGCGCCCATTCCAGCCTCATCGCTTCGCCAGGAGGGGTTGACCTAATGGAATGTCCGATGGAGGGTAGAAGGACGCCCAACTGGGTACGTAGGGGAACGAAGGGACGTCTCGTAAGGAGGCAATCATGGTCATGGACATCACCGGCCGGATGGAACGTATGCGCACCGGGGCACGACAGCGCATGATGGAGATGAAGGCCGATCGGGCAGAGTCCCAGAACGAACAACTGAAGGCGGAGAACCGAGTGCTTCGCGACGAGCTCGAGGAGAACCGCTCCGAGCGTCAGCGCGTATTGGACCTGCTGGAGAGGGCGGAGTTCACCGTGGAGGAGCCCAGGAAGCGCCGGTTCCGCCTGTTCCGGTTGCTCCTGGCGGCCGGGGCGATCTACGCCGTCGGTACCAGAACGGGCACGTTTCAACGGGTCAAGGGATGGATGAACGAGATGCGCGGCCAGATGGACCAGATGGCCGCACGCGGAACCGAGAAAGTCACCGACGCCGGCTACAAGGTGGGCGACGTGGTCGAGCACACCGGCCGCAAGATCCAGAAGACCGGTGAGCGCGTCGAACAGGCCGGTGACCAGATGGAGCAGACCGCCAAGCAGACCGGCACCACGGCCTGACGAACCGTCTCGTGACGGCGAGCCCCCGGGACGCGCACATGCGTCCCGGGGGCTCCGTCCGTTTCAGCAGTTCGGGTCGACCCACTGCGGGCGAGGCCCGATCGGCACCCCGGCCCGGGTGGCCATCCGCTTCAGCTTGCGTCGGAAGATCCGCATATGGCCGTGCTGCCAGTCGCTGTGGGTCAGGCAGCGCCAGGACGGATACAGCTCGTGGTGGTACGGACTCATGAGGGTCTCCGCGTGCCCGATCACGTTTCGGACCTCGATGCCGAACCTCGCCAGCAGCCACAGCGTCAACTCCAGCGCGGCGCGGAGCTGGGGCCTCCGGTCCAGGATCTGCGCCTCACTCGTCCCCACCATCTCGATACCGATGGCCGTCCAGTTCATCCCGATAGCGTGTCGGCATCGGATCGCCATGTTGACCAGCTGGTAGATGGTGCCGTCCGTGTCGACGACGAAATGGGCGCAGACGCCGGGCATCTCGCCCAGGTGCCGGCTGTTCGCCGCGAAAGTGTTCCAAGCGCTGGAGAACGACGGACCGTCCGTGTAGTGCTCTACCACGACGTGCGGGTCGGTGAGCTCCCAAGTCCTCTCGCCGTAGTGCCGTTGCGAGTAGGCCGCCATCTGCTGTTTGCGCTTCGCGCCGAACGGGATCTTCTTCCACACGATCGGAGGCTGCAGCGAAGACGGGTCCACGAGTTGGGCGGCACGCTGCCCACCGGTACCCAGGGCATCTGCCCGCGGGGCCAGGAGCGCGGTGCATGCCATGAGCCCCAGCGTCGCTCTGATCGCTCGCGTCACTGGGCGATCGTACCTAGGCTCAGCAGGGATGTTTGCCTCCCGAGGAACCTTCTCTATGCTGGCCGGGTCCATGGTCCAGGCTACGTCGGGGCGTGATCGGAGGGACCTTCCCCGAGGGGGTGCCGTGCGAAGGAAGTCGATCGGACGCGGTTCCAGCCGCGTTGCCGCGATGGCGATGCTCGTGCTGTTCGCGGGACTCGTCCCGTCACCCGCCGGGGCCCAAGAGGGCGCGGGGCAGTTCTGGGTCCGGTGTCCCTTCTCGCACGCGGCCATGGACGATCCCATCGTATTCCCCGGCCAGCCCGGGGCCTCGCACAGGCACGACTTCTTCGGGAACGAGACGACGAACGCCTACTCGACGCAAGCGTCGATGCTGGCCGGGGCGACGAACTGCCGGATCCCCAGCGATACCGCTGGATACTGGTCCCCCACGGCCTCCCTCGGCGGCGTGACCGTCAAACCGCGAGTGATGCGGATCTACTACCTGGGGGTGAGGGACGTCGCAGTCGAGACCATCCCTCAGGGCTTGAAGTTCATCGGTGGCAACAAGGATGCCCTGTCGGCGACCGACAATCCGCACGTGTCCTGGTATTGCGGAGCGAGCGGCTCGGTGAAGACA
The DNA here is from genome assembly GCA_044869895.1 of Actinomycetota bacterium. Taxonomy (GTDB): domain Bacteria; phylum Actinomycetota; class UBA4738; order UBA4738; family HRBIN12; genus AC-69. The sequence continues at coordinate 18,323 of JBIOXZ010000079.1, forward strand.
CCGAAGATGGATGCACCGTACGACTGCCGACCGTGGGCGCAATACCGGTTCGTCGATGGGGTCGTTGGCGTCGTCGATATGCCGAACTGCTGGGATGGGGTCGGGCTCGAGCCTTCCGACGTCGTCTACCCGGTCGCCGGGAGCTGTCCGCCGGGCTTCGGCCACGTCCTGGCCCGGGTCAGCCAGCGGATCCACTTCGGGGTCATGAACCCGGTGAACGCGGACGGGACCGTCCGCCTCACGCTCTCGAGCGGCCCCTACTACACGCTGCACGCGGACTTCTGGAACACCTGGCAGCAGACCAGGCTGGACCAGCTCGTGGCGGATTGCCTGGTGGCCCACGTGGGGTGCGGCTCGGTGACCCCGGCCCCCAAGCCTGCATGGACCCAGGAGTTCGGGACCCTCCGCTACGACCTGGCCCTGGGACTGGCCCAGGCAGCCGATCGCGTGTTCGTCGTTGGGTCAACCAATCTGGCGCTCCCCGGCCAGGATTTCCGAGCTCGGACCGACGCCTTCGTCCGGGCGTACGGCTCGAAAGGCGGCGAGCTGTGGACCGACGAGTTCGGCACATCGGGGATCGACCAGGCGTCTGCCGTCGCCGCGACCGCGAGCACCATCTTCGTGGCCGGCTCGACCGATCGAGCTCTCCACGGACAGAAGCACCGGGCGGGTTTCGACGCGTTCCTCCGCGCATACAGTCTCGGGGGCAACGTGCTGTGGACACGCGAGTTCGGCTCGACAGGAGACGACCGCGCTCTTGCGCTCGCCGTCAACGGCGGAGGTGTGTACGTCGCCGGCACCACCGACGGCCGGCTGGGCCAAACCCGTCGGGGAGGCGTGGATGGGTTCGTTCGCAAGTACAGCCACGCGGGCGCCGAGCTGTGGACGAAGCAGCTGGGAACCGCACTCACCGACGACGTCCGCGCCGTCGCCGTGGACTTCCTCGGCGTGTACGTCGCCGGCTCGACCGACGGCGCGTTCGAGTCCACGAGTAACGGAGGGTTCGACGGTTTCGTTCAGGCGTACCGGTCGAACGGGTCCCAATGGTGGGCGTCGGAGTTCGGCACAACCGGCACGGACGAGATCTCAGCCATGGCCGCCGGGCGGTCGGCCATCTACGTGGGGGGGTCAACGGACGGGGCGTTCCCCGATCAGGTGGCGCTGGGAGGGATCGACGGGTTCGTCCGGCGGCTCGACCACCACGGCGACGAGGTGTGGACGCGGCAGTTCGGCTCGCCAGCGATCGACGACGTCAATGGCGTGAGCGCGACGGCCGCCGGGATCTTCGTCGCCGGCTCCACCGACGGGGCGTTGCCCGACCATACCTCGGTCGGCGAGACCGACGCGTTCCTCGCGAAATACAATGCACGTGGCGCGCAGCTCTGGACGACCCAATTCGGGACCAACGATTTCGACGCTGGCTCGGCGCTCACCGCGAACGCCGAGGGTGCCTACGTGGCAGGCGAGACCCACGGGGCGTTCGCGGGGGAGGTCAACAGGGGCGATCGCGACGCGTTCGTGACGAAGATCGGCTTCGCCTGACCCGCGTAGGGTGTGGTTCGAGAGATGAAGAGGCTCGCCTTCGTGCTCGGGATCGTCGTGCTCGGCTCGTCCGCGTCGCCGGCTCCGGCCGAGGTGATCGGCGAGGCCGGCCCCTCCCCAGCGTTCGCCGGCACCTCCTACGTGATCGGGGCCGCGGGCGACATCGCCTGCCCGAGCAACCCCTACCCACAGACCAGGCCGGACAACTGCCAGTACGACGACACGGCCGACCTGCTGGCTGGGCTCAACCTCGCGCTGGCTCTCGGAGACAACCAATACAACACCGGCAGCTATGCCGCGTACACGACGTACTACGACCCAACATGGGGTCGGTACGTGGCGAAGACGAAACCGGTTCCCGGGAACCACGAGTACGCCCAGGATCCGAGCTCCACTCCGAGTGGCTACTTCCGGTACTTCGGGGATCGGGTGAAGGGACCCGACGGGCTCGGCTTCTACAGCTTCGACGTGCCACAGGGATGCATGCCGGGGCAGGGAGTGTGCTGGCACCTCATCGCGCTCTCCTCCGAGCTGTGCTTCGCGAGCGGCGGCTGCGGCGCCCCATCGGATCCAGCCAACCCCGGACCCGGGAACAGGATGCGTGAGTGGCTGAAGCAGGACCTCGCGGCCCATCCGGCCACCGCGTACGCCTGTACCCTCGCGTACTGGCACCATCCACTGTTCTCGTTCTCCAGCGGCAGCGGCGCGTCACCGGCCATGAGGCCGCTCTGGCGCCTCCTGTACCGAGCCCATGCCGATGTCGTGCTCAATGGCCACTCTCACAACTACCAGCGGTGGAAGCCGCAGGCGCCCGGAGGCAAGCTGGACGTGCAGCACGGGATCCGCGAGTTCGTGGTGGGGACGGGCGGGGCCAGCAAGTACGCACTGCTCGCCGGACAGAGACCAGCCAACCTGGCAGTGGCCCAGGATGACGCGTTCGGGATCCTTCGGATCACGCTGCGACGGGCCGGCTACTCGTGGGAGTGGGCCACCGCCGCCGGTCAGCCAGGCGGCTTCACCGACGCCAGGACGACAACGGTCAAGTGCGTCTGAGCCGCGACCTTCCGGGGCCCCGCTCGGCCGACGCGTAGGCCATCTCCACGACCCGCATGACCACGAGACCTTCCTCTCCCGAAGGCCGCGGCTTCCGGCCTTCGGCGATGGCGTCGAGGAACTCCTTCACTTGCGCCGTGAACATGGGCTGCGTGACGTGCTCCTCGTCCTCGGACGGAGGCTCAGGCCAGATCCGGGCATATCCCCTGGTGCCGTACACCTCGGTGTCGGCCTCCAGGCCACCGAGGTGCGGATGCCACCATCCAGACTCGACGATCGAATTCGTGCCGTTGGACCAGCAGATCAACAGGATGCCGTCGTCGTCAACGTCGTAGGTCCCGTACCGGGTTCCGAGCGTGGCGCAGACGCGCTCCGGGATCGGCTCGCCCAGCAGGAACCGCGAGGTGTCAATGGCGTGCACGCCCATGTCCAGGAGGGCCCCGCCGCCCGCCAGATCCCGCTGAGCGAACCAGCCCGACGGTCCCCAGTTCGCGTGCACCCCATACCCGCGGGTCTTTACCACGTCGCCGAGCTCTCCGGCCCTGATCCGGTCCCGCAGCGCGACCACCTCGTCGCGGAACCGCCAGCAATGGGCCACCATCAGGAACGCATCGGACCGCTCCGAGGCCGCGATCATCGCGTCACATTCCGCGACCGTGGTGGCCATGGGTTTCTCGACCATCACGTGCTTCCCGTTCCGGAGGAGCGCGATGGCCTGGGGGGCGTGGAGCGCATTCGGCGTGGCCACGATGGCTGCATCCACCTCCGGATCGGCGGCCAGGGCCTCCCAGTCGGTGGTGACTCGGGGAATGCCGTGCCGGTCGGCCAGCTTCTCGGCCGAGTCCGGGCGCCAGTTGGCCACCGCGACCAGCTCGCCGGCCGGATGCGCCAGAACCCCGCGAGCGTGGAAATCCGCGACCCAGCCGGAGCCGAACAGCGCGACCCTCGTCATGCACCTCTCCGTCTTGTGGTGGATCGCCCCGCGAGACGCTAGCCCTTCACGCCCGTGAGCGTCACTCCTTCGACGAACACGCGTTGGGCCAGGAAGAACAACACGATGACCGGCAGCATGAACAGGAGGGCTGCCGCCATCGTGAGGTTCCACTCGGTGCCGTGCCGCTGTGTGAACTCCGACAGCGCGATCGTGAGCGTCCACAGCTTCTGGTTGGTCCCGACGAAGATCAGCGGCGCGAACAGGTCGTTCCAGTTGTAGAGGAAATTGAACAGCGCCACAGCGGCGATGGCGGGCTTCGCGAGCGGCACGATGACCCGGGTCATGATCTGGAACTCGCTCGCGCCGTCCACCCGCGCCGCGTCGGAGAGCTCTTCGGGGATCGTCAGGAAGAACTGCCGCAGCAGGAAGATGGAGAAGGCGTCGCCCAGGAAGCTCGGCAGGATGAGCGGGGTGAGGTGCCCGATCTGCCCGAGCCGCACCCAGATGATGTACAGGGGAACGATCGTCACCTGGAAGGGGAGCATCAGCGTCGCGAGGATCAGGAGGAACGCGAGCTGCCGACCTCGCCACCGCATCCGTGAAAGGGCGTACGCGACCGGGATGCAGGACACCAGGACGCCGATGGTGGAGCCCACGGCGATCTGGGTCGTGTTCCAGCCGTACGCGAGCAGCGGGATCCGGTCGAACACCTCGGCGAAGTTCGACCACTGGAATGGTCGCGGCCAGAACGAGGGTGTCACCGCCTGCGACTCGGTCATGAGCGCCGTGAGGACGATGAACACAAAGGGCGCCACGAACATCACGGCCACTGCGATCAGCCCCGCGTGGCGGGCGACGGACATCAGGAAGCGGCGGCGGCGGACGTCCCCGGGGACCGGCCGTTGAGGCAGATCGGCCGGACGGAGGATCGGCCGGGGCGGGGCGGCGATCGTGGCTACCGGAACCCACCTCCCTGGTAATGCACGAACCGCCGGGAGCCCCTGATGATCGCGATGGTGCAGACCATGGTGATCGCGAACAGCACCCACGCGAGCGCCGCTGCGTAGCCCATCCGGAAGCCCTGGAACCCCTGCTCGAACAGGTACACCGAGAAGAACAGCATGGACCCCTGGGGACTGCCCAGGTTCTGGGCGGCCTCCGTGAGCGAGGTCCCCGATACCGCCAGGCTAGTCACGTAGGCCTGCGTGAACAGCTGGAACCCGTAGATCACCCCGATCACCAGCGAGAAGAAGATGACGGGGGAGATCATGGGGAGCGTGACGCGCCGGAACTTCTGCCAGCCCGTCGCTCCCTCGATGTCGGCCGCCTCGTACAGCTGACGCGGCACATCGAGGAGTCCCGCAAGGAAGATGATCATGGCGTCACCGATCCCCCACAGACCCAGGAGCACCAGGCCCCACTTCGACGAACCCGGGCCGTAGAACCACAACGGTGGGTTGTGCCAGCCGATGCCGCGGAGGATTTGATTGATCGGCCCGAACCCAGGGTTGAACACGAGCACGAAGGCCAGAGCGGCGGCGGCCGGGGGTGCGATCGACGGCAGGAAGTACACGGTCCGATATACGCGGGAGCCCCGCTGGGGCAGCGTGAGCAGCCACGCAGTGAAGATCCCGAACGCGATCCGTAGCGGCACGCCGACCGCGATGACCCACACGGTGTTTCGGATGGCCAGCCAGAACCGCGGGTCCCGGGTGAACAGCAACCGGTAGTTCTCGAGCCCGATCCAGGTGGGCGGCGACAGCAGCGTGTACTTGGTGAACGAGAAGTACAGGCTCGACACCATCGGGTACAGGATCAGGAACAAGAACCCGGCGATCCACGGGGACATGAACAAGAGGACTGTCAGGGAGCGTTTCAGGCTGCGCTTCCGGGGCCGACGTCTGATGACGCCGGCCCCGGCGCTGATCCTCGGGACGTCGACTCGCGTGGCCGTCGCCATCCTCCTCGGCTAGATGGCCGCCTGTGCGAGCTGATCGTCGATCTGCTGAGCCACCTTCCTCAAACCCCCCTCCAGATCGGACTCCTTGCCAACCTGCCAGTTCGATGCGAAGTCCTGGAGCAGCGTCTGGTCGGCCGATCCGATCGCGGAGCTCTCCTTGTAGTGCGAGTTCGGGTCCTGGAAGATGTCGAGGAACGTCTGGAACTGCGGCGTGACGTCCAAATCGGGTGCCTCAAGCGCATTGAAGGTCGTCGGCACGTTCCGCACGTTGTTGGCCATGTAGACCAGCGTGTTCGTGTCGGTGGCCATGTATTGCAGCAGCAGCCAAGCCTCCTCCGGATGGGGCGATCCCCGCGGCATGCCGATGATGGTCCCCCCGATCTGTCCCATGCCGTACTCGTCGGCCCGCTCGTCTGGCACCGGGAACGGAGCCGTCGCGTAGTTCAGCCCGGGCTTCTCGTCAGCGATGAATGCCGTTCGCCATTCACCGTCGAGGTTCATCGCGATCCTGCCGGAGTACATGTCATGGGCCGTTGAGAACTCGTCACCCGACCCCGCCACGAACCGCTGCAGGTTCGACGCGCCGTAGAAGTCGACGAACTCCTTCTGCCACTGGAACATCTCCTGCCAGGCGGGATCGTCATCGACTGCCGATTCGCTTCCGTCCTCGCTGTACCACGTGGCGTCGAAGGTCGTCCCGAAGGTCACCACCGTGTTCTCGTAGTAGCCGAGCCACGGCACGAAGCCCGCGACCTTGATCGACCCGTCGGGATTGAACACCGTGAGCTTCTTGGCATCCGCGACCAGCTCGGAGAGCGTCGTCGGCGGCTCGGTGATGCCGGCCTTCTCGAACATGTCCACGTTGTAGTACAGCCCGTACGCGTCGGTCAGGAACGGCAGCGCGCACTGGCTACCCGCGAAGCTCGTGTAGGTGAGCGCGGCCGGCGGGAACTGCCCGAGATCGAAGTCGTCCCGTTCCATGTACGGCGTGAGGTCCTGCCAGGCCCCCGAGGCACAGAACTGGCCCACGTTGTCGAGCGTGAACGAGAGCACGACGTCCGGCGGCTTGCCGCTGTTGATGGCCGCGATGATCTTCTGGTCACCAACCCCACCGACGCTCTTGACGGTGATCCACGGATACTTCTCCATGAAGCCGTCGAAGATCTGGTTGAACTGCCGGAGCTCCCGCCCACTCCAGGCGCCCCAGAGCTCGATGGTCACCGGCTCGGGAGAGCCCGTGGGCGCCGCGCTCGCGGGTCCCTCGTCCCCTCCCCCCGCGGTGCACGCCGTGGCTAGCATCATCAAGCCGACGAGCGATCCAAGCAGGCGCTTCATGTCCCCCTCCTCGTCCGTCCGAACTCCAACACCGCTTCGGTCCTTCGATGCGTCACTCCTGGCACGGTCACGTCCCGACCGCCCGGCGTCCCCGCGTGAACAGCAGATCTTGCGCCGTCTGGAGCGCGAGCGCGACCGCTCCGGTCAACTCCGCGTCCTCCCCCAGCGCCGACACCTCGAGCCTCGGTTGGAACGGCGAGATCGCGCGCAGCTCCCGCTCGACCGGCTCCAGCAGCAGGTCCCCGTTTCGTCCGACCCCACCGCCCAGGATCACCAACTCCGGATCGACCACCGGCACGACGGCCGCAACCGCCAGCGCGATGCGCTCCGCCACGTGACCCACTACTTCCAGGGCCTTCTCATGACCTCGTCTCGCCGCCGCGAGGATCTTCTTCGGCGAGAGCGGAGGCCGCATACCGAGTTCCCGAGCCATCTCCACGATCCCCTTCGCACCGAGAGCCGATTCCAGCGCACCGCGGCGACGATTGGCCGGGTCGTGGGGATCCGCGGCGGCGAGCGGCATGTACCCCACCTCGCCGGCCGCTCCGGTGGCCCCCCGGTACAGTTCCCCGTTCAGCACGAGCCCCATCCCCACGCCCGTTCCTACATGCAGGTAGACGAAGTTGGAGACGTCCTTGCCGAGTCCCCGCCACTGCTCCCCGACCGTGGCCAGGTTCACGTCGTTCTCAAAGGCGATGTTGGTCCCGAGCTCGCGTTGGACGGCCTCCACCAACCCATGTCGTCCCCACCCCGGCAGATTGTGGGCCAGCGCCACCTGTCCGCGGCTGGGCTCGAACACGCCCGGGCTGCCCACGGTGGCGCACGTCACCTGTCCCCACTTGATCCCTGCCTCCTTGGCCAGGCCGTGGGCAATCTCTCCGATATGCGAGATCAATGTCCGGGCGCTGGCGGCCTGAGCACGCTCGTCCCGGCGGGCCACGACGTCGCCGTTCAGGTCGGCGATGGCCGCGCGGAGCAGCGACGTGCCCACGTCGATGCCGACTACCCAGCCCGCCCGAGGGTTCAACTCGTATAGGACGGCGCTCGGGCCCTTGCCGCCCGAGGACCTTCCGGCGGGTCGCACCAGCCGGGCCCGTTCCAGGGCCGCGAGGGAGTGGGACACCGTGGGCTTGGACAGTCCGCTGTCCCTGGAGATCTGAGCCCGGGATACCGGTCCCACCTGCCTGATGAACTCCAAGACCGCTCGCTCGTTGATCGCCCTGAGCAGGCTCGGCGTGCCCGCAGCGAAGGTCTGGTCGGCGCCCGTGCACACCCCCTCAGTGCAAAGGAAACTTTCCTAACTATTCGAGCGCATGCTACGCTCCGGCCCCGACCCGAGTCAAGGCAGCGTGGCGCGCCGGGTCCTCGTCCATCGAGGGAGGACGATCACCATGGCCGAGCTGGCGATCAGGGGCGGTGCGGCCGTCCGGCCGCAGGGGTTCCCGCCTTGGCCCGTGTGGGACGAGCGTGACGTCGACGCAGTCGCCGAGGTGGTCCGGAGCGGCAACTGGGGCGGGTTCCCGGAGCCCGGTCCGAACGCCGCCGAGTTCGAAGCCAGATTCGCCCAGTATCAAGGTGCGAAGCACGGCGTCCTCATGGCCAACGGCACGGTCACGATGGAGGTCGCGCTGAAAGCCCTGGGGATCGGGTGGGGCGACGAGGTCATCGTCCCGGCACTCACGTTCGCCGCCACCGCCTACGCACCCTTGGCCGCCGGCGCGCTCCCGGTCATCGTCGACGTGACCCCGAAGACGTGGACGATCGACCCCGAAGAGGTGGAGGCTGCCGTGACGCCGAGGACGAAGGCCGTGATGCCGGTTCACCTGGGTCACCAGATGGCCGACATGGACGCCATCACGCGCATCGCGGCGAAGCACGGGTTGGCCGTGGTGGAGGACTGCGCTCACGCCCCCGGCCAACAGTGGAACGGTATTGGGGCGGGGTGTATCGGTGACTTCGGGTCCTTCAGCCACCAGTCGTCCAAGATCCTGACGGCCGGCGAGGGCGGGACGCTGCTCACGAACGACGACCGGATGGCGCGTCTGACGCACTCGATCATCGACTGCGGACGGGCCAAGGATCCGGAAGAGAAGGAGTTCACGTTCGGCGCGAACTACCGGCTGGGCGAGCTTCACGCCGCGCTGCTCTTGACCCAGATGAGCCGGTTCGAGGAACAGAGGAAGGATCGCAACGCGATTGGAACCTACTTCGAGGAGTTGGCGCCGCAGGTAGAGGGGGTCCACATCATGGCCTGCGATCCCCGGATCACCCGGTGGAGCTTCTACAACTACATCTTCGCCATCGATCCCGACGCCTTCGCCGGTGCGACGAACGGGTCGGTCGCCGCTGCACTCGAGGCCGAGGGGATCCCGGCCGACGTTCAGTATCCGCCGATGAACCGATACGACCTGTTCGATCCGTCGCGGTCCCGCCTGCCGGTGGCGGTCGCGCACGCCGAGAGGCTCGACACGTCCAGGATGAGCTTCCCGGTCGCCGAGGCGGCCGGCCTTCGCCAGTCCATCTACCTCATGGAGAACACCTTCCGGGCCGGACGAGACGGGGCCGAGGACGTTGTCGAGGCCCTGGCCAAGGTGCAGAAGCACGCGAACGAGCTCTCTGGTCCGGCGGAGTAGCGCCTCCGTCATCGGAAGGAGCCGCCCATGGACGAGTTCCCACGGTTCGACCTGACGGGACAGGTGGCGCTGGTGACGGGCGCGGCGCGCGGGCTGGGACGGGCGATCTCCCTCGCGCTGGCGAACGCCGGTGCCGACGTCGCGCTCGGCCTTCGCGACGCGAACGCCGGCGGCGACGTCGCTTCCCTGGTCACGGGCATGGGCCGCCAGGCGCTGCCGCTTCAGATGGACGTCACGCGGATGGATCAGGTCTTCCGTGCGGTGGACGATGTCGTGGAGCGATTCGGACGGCTCGACATCCTGGTGAACAACGCCGGACTCGGGCCCGAGAACCCGGCGGAGGACGTCCGTGAGGAGGACTTCGACCTGACCATCGCGGTGAACGTGAAGGGCACGTTCTTCGCCAGCCAGGCCGCGGGACGGGTCATGATCGCTCGGGGGACCGGGCGCATCATCAACCTGAGCTCGCAGGCCGGGTTCGTGGCCCTCCCCACCGAATCCGTCTACTGCCTGACCAAGGCCGCCATCGCCCACCTCACCAAGTGCCTGGCCGTCGAATGGGGCAGGCACGGCGTCACGGTGAATGCCGTGGCTCCGACGTTCATCTCGACGCCGGGGACCGAGTCGGCGCTGGCCGACCCCGAGTTCCGCGCCGATGTCGTCGAGCGCATCGCCGGGCTGCACCGTGTCGGGCAGCCGATGGACGTGGCGGGAGCCGTCGTGTTCCTGGCCTCTCCCGCCGCGTCGCTCATCACCGGGGAGACCATCCTGATCGATGGCGGCTGGACCGCCCGCTAGCGCCGGCCCACCGTCAGCGTGAGGTCAGCCGAAACTCGCCGGGGAAGAACCTGGGCAGGTGCTGGCGGTTCGCCTCGAGGAGCGCGTCGAGGAGCGGCACCGCCGTTCGGTAGTCGCGGACCAGGGGGTTCGTCATCAACGCCTTCAACGCGATCGTCCGGTCGCCCGTCGTTGCGGCCTGCACCCCCAGTCGCTCATACGCCTTTGCGTGCTCGACGAGCCCGAGCATCTCCGGCGCAAGTGGCGCGACGGGGATGGGGTGCGCGCCGCCTCGGTCGATGCGCGCGAGGATCTCGATCACCGCATCGTCGGGAAGGTCGGGCAGCGCACCGTCGTTTCGAACGTTGACCACGTGAACGTCGCCCGTGCCTTCGTGGAGCGACGCAATCAACTGAGCCGCAGCTTCGCTGTAGAACGCGCCACCACGGCGCTCCAGGAGCTCGGGTTTCTCGGCGAGGTCGGGATCCCGGTACAGCTCGAGTAGGCCGGCCTCGATGTCCATGACCTCCTCGGCCCGGGTGCGCTCGGTTCGCTGCCGCTCGATCACCTCGTCGGTCAGGTAGTAGTAGTGCAGGTAGTAGGAGGGGATGGCACCGAGAGCCCCGATCAGCTCGGCCGGCATGTCGGTCTCGTCGGCCACGAGGTCCATCTGTGTCGACAGGATCTCCGGCAGCCGGTCGACCCCGTCCACCCGCACCGCGCGCTCCCAGGAAAGGTGGTTCAGGCCGACGTGCTCGAGCTCCACGCGTTCGGGCTCCACGCCGAAGGCCTCGGCGAACCGCCGCTGGAACCCGATGGCCACATTGCACAGGCCGATGGCCCGGTGGCCCTCGTCGAGGAGCGCTTGCGTCACGAGCCCGGTGGGGTTGGTGAAGTCGATGAACCACGCGCCGGGCGAGCCCCTCTTGGACATCTCCTCGGCCAGCTCCAGGACGACCGGCACGGTGCGAAGAGCCTTGGCGAACCCGCCCGGCCCGGTGGTCTCCTGGCCGACGCAGCCGAACCTCGGCGGGATGGACTCATCCAGGTAACGCGCGGCCTGCCCGCCCACCCGAAGCTGGACCACCACGAAATCGGCGCCCTCCAGGGCCCGATCGCGATCCCCAGTGAGCGTGAGGGCACCGTCATAGCCCGCCTTGGCCAACATCCGTCCCGCCAGCCCGCCCACGACCTCCAGGCGCTCGGGATCGACGTCGAGGAGGGCGAGATCGTCGAGGGGAAAGCGGTCCGCGCGAGTGACGAACCCCTCGACCAGCTCGGGCGTGTACGTGCTCGCCCCACCGACCACGGCCACCTTCACACCCATCGCGCCGCATCGTACACTCCGACAGGTGAAATCGTTAGGAAACTTTCCTGACCCATTCCTCGGGGAGATCGCCCGCCAGCCCGAAGCCCTTCGCCGCGCCGCAACGGCCCTTCTGGAGCAACGGTCGGCCCTCGAGGAGATCCGGGAGGCGGGGACCACAGCCCGCACGGTGGTGTTCACAGGAATGGGAAGCTCCTACGACGCCTGCTATCCGGCGGTGAACGATCTAGCCGGGCGGGGCGTTCCCTCGCTCCAAGTCGACACCGCGGAGCTCCTACACTTCCGGCGGCCCATCCTTGGGCCCCAGACCCTGCTCATCATCCTCAGTCAGTCCGGCGAGAGCGCCGAGATCGTCAAGCTCGTGGGAGAGCTGTCGAAGCAGCGAGCCCGGCCAACGGTCGTGTCGATCACGAACGGTCTGGACAACGACCTGGCCAAGCGGGCGGAGATCACGCTCGACACCCGGGTCGGAAAGGAGACCGGGCCGTCCACGATGACGTTCGCCGCGGCCATGGCCCAGCTCTCGGGCATCGCCCGGCTGGTGGCGGGCGATGGCGTGGACACCGCCATCGACCGTACCCAGACCGCGGCCGAGGGGGCGGCCCAAGCGGTGGAGCGGCTGCTGGATGATCCGGAGGCGAGCGCTGCCGAGCTGGCGGAGTTCCTGGGAGGGAAGGGCGTGACGGTGGTGCTCGGCCGCGGCCCGGCACGGGCCGCGGCCGAGATGGGCGCCCTCACCCTGAAGGAGTGCCGGGTCATGGCCGAATCCTTCGAGTCCGGTGCCTTCCGGCACGGACCCATGGAGCTGGCCGGCCCAGAGATGGCCGCGGTGGTCCTGGCCACCGAGCCGGAGACCCGGCGACTGGACCTCGGCCTTGCCGCCGACCTGATGGAGGCGGGAGCTGCCGTCCTCGTCATCACCCCCGACGGCGAATCGCCGAAGGGCGCCCACGCCGTGGCTACCGGCTACCAGGACCGCGCGCTGATGTCCGCCGTGGCCATCGTCCCGGTGCAGCTCCTCGCGTGGAAGCTCGCGGGCGTCGGCGGCCGCGCGCCGGGCGTGTATACGCGGGCGTCGAAGGTGACGACCCGTGAGTGACGGGGTTCGTGTCGTCCTCACCTTCGACGCCGAGCACCCCGATCGCCCTCACTGCCCGCCGGGCAACGCCGAGCGCATCCTCGACGCCCTGGGCGAGGCGGGCGTCAGGGCCACGTTCTTCGTTCAGGGACGATGGGCACGGTCGGCTCCCCGGATGGCGGAGCGGATCGCTACCGACGGCCACCTGATCGGAAACCATTCGAAGTATCACGCGCGCATGACGTTGCTCACCGACGACGGCATCCGAACCGACGTCGGCGAGTGTGAGCAGACCATCCGCGACATCACCGGCACCGACCCTCGCCCCTGGTTCCGGTTTCCGTTCGGCGACGGTCGAGACGATCCTCGTCTGCTCGCCACCCTCGAGGGCATCGGCTATCGCAACGTCCACTGGCAGGTCGAGGCGCTCGACTGGGACGCCGACAAGACGCCGGAGGACGTCGAGCGGATCACGCTCGAGGGTGTCGCCCGGCACGGCGACGGTGCGGTGGTCCTGCTGCACACGTGGCCGGGGTCCACCGGCGAGTCCCTCCCCCGGATCCTGAAGCATCTGGCGGGGGACGGCGCCCGTTTCGCCACCGTGGACGAGCTGGAGTCGCTGCCGTGAACCTTCCGGCCGTCCTGGCGGTCGACGGTGGAGGCTCGAAGGTGGACGCGGCACTGGTTGCCGATGATGGGACCCCGGTCGGTGCCGTGCGGATCCGAAGTACAGGCCACGACGGGCCCCATAGCGACTCCTACCTGGAAGGTGTGGCTGCCGCGGTAGACGCGGTGTGCCGGGAGGCCGGCGTGGATCCCGTAGGCAGGCCGCTCGCCCAGTTGGGGATCTACTGTCTGGCCGGAGCTGACCTGCCCGCCGACGACCGACGCATCCTGCGGTGGGTCTCCAAGCACCGCTGGACCGGCGACGACGTGCTCCGCAACGACACGTTCGCCATCCTTCGCGCGGGCACCGACCGAACGTGGGGCGTGGGCGTGGTCTGCGGCTACGGGACCAACTGCTCGGCGGTCGCTCCCGACGGCCGGACGTTCCGGTTCGCGGCGATCGGCGACATTTCCGGCGACTGGGGCGGAGGCATGGACATCGGCCGCATGGCGCTCTGGCATGCGGTCCGCGCGGAGGATGGCCGGGGGGATGAGACGGAGCTCGCCGATCTCGTCCCGTCTCACTTCGCCCTCAGACGGCCGCGGCACGTCATGGAGGCGATCCACCTCGGTCGCATGGACATGGACCGGTTGGCCGAGCTGCCTCCGGTCGTGTTCCGGGCGGCGGGCACCGACGATGCGGTGGCCCGTGGCATCCTTGACCGGCAGGCCGACGAGATCGTGGCCATGGCCGGCACCGCCATCCGGAAGTTGCGGATGACCAAACTCGACGTTCCGGTGGTACTGGGGGGTGGGATCTTCCACAACGACTTCGGCCCGTTCTTCGCTCGGATCGAGGAGGGGTTGCGCCGGATCGCCCCGGACGTTCGCGTGACCGTGCTCTCCGCCCCGCCCGTGGCCGGAGCCGCCCTCATGGGGTTGGACCGGATGGGCGCGCCGGATTCGTCAAAGACCCGGGTCCGAGCCGGCTTGACCCACGAGCGGCTGGCCCGAACGCTGAGCGCTGCTATGAGGGAGGATTGAGGCGTGGCCGGAATCGTGCTGGAAGGGGTCTCGAAGGTATTCGCATCCGACGTGGTCGCCGTAGACGACCTCTCGCTCGAGATCGGCGACGGCGAGTTCATGGTCCTGGTGGGTCCCTCCGGGTGCGGGAAGTCCACGATCCTCCGCATCCTGGCCGGCCTGGAAGAGGTCACCGCGGGTGAGGTCTATATCGATGGCCGGCAGGTAACGGATCTGCCGCCGAAGCAGCGCGACGTGGCCATGGTCTTCCAGAACTACGCTCTGTACCCGCACATGTCCGTGGAGCAGAACCTTGGGTTCGGGCTGAAGCTTCGAAAGGCACCAAAGGACGAGATCAAGCGCCGGGTCACCGAGGCGGCCAAGATCCTCGGGCTCGAGCCGCTCCTCGCCCGAAAGCCGGTGGCCCTTTCAGGCGGACAGCGTCAGCGGGTGGCCATGGGCCGGGCCATGGTTCGCGAGCCGAAGGCGTTCCTCATGGACGAACCGCTGTCGAACCTGGACGCCAAGCTCCGGGTGCAGATGCGGGCCCAGCTGGCGAAGCTGCATGACACGCTGAAGACGACGACGGTGTACGTGACCCATGACCAGGTCGAGGCCATGACGCTGGGTGAACGTGTGGCCGTCATGCGCGACGGCGTGCTCCAACAGGTGGACACACCGCAGAACCTGTACGGCAATCCGTCGAACCTGTTCGTTGCGGCGTTCATCGGCTCGCCACCCATGAACCTGGTCGAGGCGAAGGTGTTGGACGGCATGGTGGCGTTCGCCGGGTTCGAGATCCCGATGCCTCCTGGACGGGACCTCGGCGACCATCGCGGGAGGACGCTGATCCTCGGCATCCGCCCGTCCGACCTGGAGGACGCGGCCGTATGGTCCAACCCGGAGCTGCCGACCATCGAAGTGACCGCAGACGTGACCGAGGAGCTGGGCTCGGAGGTGAACGTGCTGTTCACCGTCGACGCGCCACCGGTCGGGGTGGAAGAGGTGATGGAGGCGGCCGACGAACCCGTGGAGGAGGCGGTCTTCCTGCTGGAGGAGAACCGGGCGGTGTTCTGCGCGCGCGTCGACGCCCGCACGCAGGCGCGCCCGGGGGCGCGCGTGCGTTTGTCCGTCGACCCACGCCGGTTCCACTTCTTCGACCCCGAGACGAGCCTGGCCATCGTAGCGTCGAAGCCGGCGGCCGCTCCGGCCTGATCCCCGACTCCCTCACAGCTTGTACCCGAACCTGCGAAGCATGGCCTTCCGCTCGCCGATGTCGTCCTCGTTCTCCACGCCGAGCGGCGAGCCGCCATCGATGACGCCGAGGATGCCGCGCCCCTGCTCGGTCTGTCCCACCACGACCTCCACCGGGTTGGCCGTAGCGCAGTAGACCGTGCACACTTCCGGCAGCGACTTGATGGCGTTCAGAACGTTGATGGGGAACCCGTCCTTCAGCAGCACCACGAACGCGTGGCCGGCCCCGATGGCGTGCGCGTTCTTGACGGCGAGATCGATCAGTTCCTGGTCGTTACCGCTCCACCGCACCAGCCTGGGTCCGCTCGACTCGCAGAACGCGATGCCGAACTTGATCGAGGGGGAGGACTGCACCAGCGCCTCGTGGAGATCCTCCACGGTCTTGATGAAGTGCGACTGCCCGAGGATGAAGTTCAGCTCCTCCGGCTTCTCGAACCGCACCGTGGAGATGTCCATCGGCGGAGCCTCCTAGGCTCGCGAGCCGAGCCTGGAGACTATCCCGGCGAGCAGCGAGATACGGGGAACCACGCTCGTCAGATCGATCCACTCCCGCGGCCCGTGGTCGTCGCCGCCCACCGGCCCCAGACCGTCCAGCGTCGGGACGCCCGCCGCCGACGTGGTGTTGGCATCCGACGCCCCCCCGGTCGCCGCGTCGCGGAGCTCGAACCCGAGGTCCCGGGCCACGTCGATGGCCAGCGCGGCGAGCCCGGCTCCGGCCTCGCTCTTCTCCATCGGCCGGTGCCACCCGCCATCGTCCACGGCCACCAGGATGTCGGGGACGGTGGTGGCGTCGGCGATCCGATTCACCTCGGCCTCCGCGGCCGCCAGGGTATCCTCCTGTGGGGAACGGACGTCGACGTGAAGGACGCACCGCTCGGCGACGACGTTCGGCCTGGTCCCGCCCTCGATCACGCCGGCGTTGACCGTGACGCCGGGCCACCGGCCGTTCAGCTCGTGCAACGCGATGACCTTGTGCGCGGCCTCCAGGATCGCGCTTCGTCCTCGCTCCGGCTCCACGCCGGCATGGGCCGCCCGGCCGAGGATCTCGATGCGGAAGTCCGACACGCCCTTTCGGGCCGACACGATGTCCCCATTCTCCCGCGCGCCCTCCAGGACGAACGCAGCGTCCGCGTCGGCGGCCGCCTGCTCGATGTGTGAGCGGGAGAAGGGCGAGCCGATCTCCTCGTCGGGGTTGCAGATGTAGGTGATGGACCCGAACCCGTCGAACCCGGCCTCACGCAACACCTCCACGGCGAAGAACCCGGTGAGCAGGCCCCCCTTCATGTCCGAGACGCCGGGGCCGCTCGCACGGTCGCCCTCGATCCTGAATGGACGCTCGGCCGCCGTTCCCGGTTCGAAGACGGTGTCGGTGTGGCCGATCATCAGGACGCGCGGACCGCCCGCACCGTCGAGTCGTCCGATCACGAGGTCCCCGAGCTGCGGCTCCGATCCGGGGGGAATGTGGGGGATCCGATCCACTTTCCATCCGCCCGCCTCGAACCGCGCCTGGCACAGGTCGGCGATCGCGTTGACGCCTTCCTTGGTGAACGAGCCGCAGTCGACGTTCACCATGGCCCTGAGATCCTCCACGAATTCGTCGTACCGGCGGGCGGCGATCCGCTGGAGCTCTTGGACGTCCACGGGCCGAAGTATAGGAGTGCGTGGAAAATGGACCCGAGGCCCGGCCGGCCATGGTTAACGCACTCGAAACACGTCGGATATTGCGGCGAAACGGCCTTCGCCTATAAACGCGAGGAACCGGTCGGGGAGGTGTGCCGTGCCGAAGGTCGTGCCTGGCGATACCGCGTGGCTGTTGGCAGCCGCGGCGTTGGTGATGTTCATGACGCCGGGACTCGCGCTGTTCTACGGCGGCCTGGTCCGGGCCAAGAACGTGCTGGGCATCGTGATGCAGTCGTTCGTGGCCCTGGCCGTGGTCTCCGTGCTCTGGGTCCTGGTGGGATACACGCTGGCTTTCGGGCCGGACCGCGGGCTCGTCGTCGGTGGACTGGACTTCCTGGGGCTGAATGGCGTGGGCGCCGCCCCGAGCCCTCTCGCGCCCACCGTGCCCGCCAGTGCCTTCATGGCCTTCCAGCTGATGTTCGCCATCATCACGCCGGCCCTCATCACTGGAGCGTTCGCGGAGCGCATGAAGTTCTCCGGGTACCTGCTGTTCCTGGGGTTGTGGTCGGTGCTGGTGTACGCGCCGCTCGCGCATTGGGTGTGGGGGGGTGGGTTCCTCGGAGCGAACGGGGTTGGAGCGATCGACTTCGCCGGTGGGACGGTTGTGCACATCAACGCGGGCGTCGCCGCGCTGGCGGTCATCCTGTACCTGGGGAAGCGACAGGGCTACGGATCGAGGGCATTCGTCCCCCACAACGTGCCGATGGTGATCCTGGGCGCCGGCATCCTGTGGTTCGGATGGTTCGGGTTCAACGCCGGGAGCGCCCTCTCGGCCGGCGGCCTGGCCAGCAGCGCGTTCGTGGCCACGCAGCTCGGGGCCGCGTCGGCGGTGCTCGGGTGGTTGATCCCCGAGTGGCTGCAGCACGGCAAGGCCACCACGATCGGCGCGGCCACCGGTGCCGTGGCCGGTCTCGTGGCCATCACCCCAGCGTCCGGCTACGTCGGTCCGCTCCCCGCCATCGCCATCGGCCTGGCCGGGGGGGCGGTGTGCTACTTCGCGGTGGGTCTGAAATCGCGGGTCGGCTACGACGACTCCCTCGACGTCGTCGGCGTGCACATGGTCGGAGGGATCGTCGGAGCGTTGCTGACCGGGGTGTTCGCCAGCCTGGCCGTCAACCCGGCGGGTGCGGCCGGCGGCATCGCGCAGCTCGGAAGGCAGGCCGTGGCCGTTGGCGTGACCTTGATCTTCTCGTTCGCTGCCACGTGGGTGATCCTCAAGGTCACCGACCTGCTGGTGGGTCTCCGCGCGAGCGAGGACGACGAGGAGGTGGGGCTCGATCTCTCCCAGCACGGCGAGGCCGCGTATGCGTGGACCGAGCGAGCCGCAACGCCGGTCGGCACCGCCGGCGACGGCACGTACGTGATCCGCGACGGCGACCGAGAGATCGAGATCCCTGAGGTCATCCTCCTGGAGACGGCCAGACGCGTCCTGGAACTCTCCCGGGCCGGGAACGGAGAGGTCGCCCGGACGGGAAGCCAGTAGGGCCGCGGCCAGGCAGGGCCGGTAGCATCCGGCCGTGCCGGGACCCGGGTCGGAGCTGAACGGTTGGTGGCGGGCTGGTCTCGCCCTGGTCGGACCCGTCCTCCGGCTGCTCTTCGATCTCCGGTGGGCCGGGATCGATCGCATCCCTCGAACCGGCCCGGCCATCCTGGCGGCGAACCACGTGAGCGCGCTCGACGGCGTCGTGCTCGCATATCTGGTGGCTCGCCGGGGGAGCCTCCCCACCAGGTACCTCGTCGCTGCGGAGTTCTTCGACCGGCGGTTCCACGGCTTCTGGCTCCGGACCTTCAAGCAGATCCCGATCCGGCGTGGGGTGGGCGACTCCGGGGCCCTGGACGAGGCGGTCGCCACCGTCGGCTCCGGTGCCGTCGCCGGGATCTTCCCCGAGGGAACGGTCAACCCGGATCCGGATGGCCCCATGCTCAGGGGGCGGACAGGCGTGGCTCGCATCGCGCTCGCCGCTCGTGCACCGGTGATCCCAGTGGGTATTTGGGGGACGCAGATGCGATGGCCTCGAACCGGGCTCAGGTTCCGCGGACCGCTCCGTCCCACCGTCGCACTGACCTTCGGCCCATCGATCCAGCCGAAGGGCGACCCCTCGTCCCTCGACGACATCCAGGCCTTCAATGCACTCGTGATGGCGGGTATCGGTGAGCAGGCGGCCGCGGCCCGGGCTTTCACCGAAGGTCGGAGCGGTCGATGACGGTCACCCTCGCTCTGGCCGGCGACACGATGTTGGCCCGCGGCGTCGGGCAGACGCTCGAGCGATCAGGGCCCGGCTCGCTGTTCTCCGACGAAGTAGTGGAGACCGTGCTGGCGGCCGACCTATTCGTGCTGAACCTCGAGTGCTGTATCTCCGATCGGGGCGAGCCGTGGCCCGCTCCCGGCAAGGCCTTCTTCTTCCGTGCGCCGCCCGTCGCGACGGAGGTGCTCACGACGCTGGGTGTGGACTGCGTGACGCTCGCCAACAACCATTCGTTGGACTTCGGCGAGGAGGCGCTCCTCGACACGCTCGCATACCTCGAACGAGCCGGCATCGCCTCGGTGGGCGCGGGCCGGGACGACGTGCGGGCCCGCGCCTCCGCCTTTCTGGAGGCGAACGGGTTCCGCCTGGCGGTCCTGGGCGTCACGGACCACCCGGAGGACTTCGCTGCGACCGGCGAGCGCCCCGGCGTGGCGTTCGCGGACCTCCGTCGCGAGGTGCCGGCATGGTTGACGGATGCGGTGGAAGAGGCCTCAGCAGCTGCCGACGCCGTCCTGGTGACGCCGCACTGGGGCCCGAACATGGCGCGGGACCCGGTCCCGCACGTCCGGGTCGCCACGCATGTCCTGTCGGAGGCCGGAGCCACCGTGATCGCCGGCCACTCCGCCCACGTCTTCCACGGCGTGTACGGCGGCGTAATGTTCGACCTCGGTGACTTCGTCGACGACTACATGGTTGATCCGGTGCTCCGAAACGATCTGGGGCTGCTGTTCTTCGTGACCCTCGACCACGCCGGTCCGTCCAGGGTCGAGGCGCTACCGCTCAAGCTCGACTACTGCCACACAAACGTCGCCAGGGGCGAGGACGCTGCCTGGATCCGTCGCCGGTTCCGGCAAGCCTGCGCCGCCCTGGGCACCGACGTCAGGGAAGAGGACGGACGGCAGGTGATCGAACTTCGGCGCCACGAGTCCGGCCCGGGAAGCCGCTAGCGTCGAGAAGGCGGCTCTGGTCGAAGCGAGATCGTGCGAACCCGAGACAGCTCGACGACGCGGCGTGGCGACTCGTGTGGTGCGGCTCCGTCCGGTCGGCGTGCTCAAGCGCCGAGGTGTCAGCCGCCTGCAGAAGCGCCGGTCCGAGTCTGCCTCAGGTGTCGGAGGAACCAATCGGCGGCCAGCTCGGCGACGCGTTCCAAGGCTCCCGGTTCCTCGAAGAGGTGACCCGCGCCGGGGATCACCTCCAGGCGCCTCTCACCGCGGAGCAACCGCTCGGCCTGACGATTCACCTCCACCACCACTGGATCGTCGCCGCCCACGATCAGAAGCGTGGGGGCGGTGACCTCCCGGAGCGCGGCGCCCGCCAGGTCTGGGCGACCTCCCCGAGAGACCACGGCGGCGATCCCCGTCGAGAGCCGCGCCGCCACGACCAGGGCTGCGGCTGCGCCGGTGCTGGCGCCGAACACGCCAACGGGGAACTCCGCAACCTCCGGCCGGGCCATGGTCCATCGAATCGCTTCCTCGAGCCGGTCGGACAGGAGATCGATGTCGAACACGTTGCCTCGGTCGTTCGCCTCGGCCGGTGTGAGCAGATCGAACAGCAGCGTGGCGATCCCACAATCGTTCAGCGCGCGGGCCACCGCGAGGTTTCGGGGCGATAGCCGGCTGCTGCCCGTGCCGTGGGCGAAGACGACGACACCGACGGCATCCGGGGGAACGCTCAGATTACCGGGCAGCGAAGCCCGGCCGGACCCGATCTCGACCTCGTCCATCTCGACAATGCTCAGCGAACCACAAGATGCGGGCTCGTGGGAACAGAGCTCGAGCGGCGGTCGTCAGGGGTACAGTTGATCCCCGAGAGAGCTGTGACTAGAAGGCTCCGATCCGTTGTGGCCGTGTCGTTCGTCGCGCTCGCCGCCTGCACGTCGTCGAGCGGCCCGTCCGGTGGCTCCCCGACTGGGACGCCGGCCGTCCGGGCCCTCCTCGCGTCGGGCCGGCCGCTCCCGAGTGGCTGCTCCGATCGGCACTCCGAGCCCACCCAGACGGTGGCGTTCGTGGCCGAAGGGCGGGCGTGGGTGCTCGATCCCTCGAGCGGCGAGCTGACGTGCCTGTTCGAGGTCACCGATCCCGGGCCCTTCGCCTGGGGCCCCCTCGGGGACCGGGTCCTCCTTGGCGGCCTGCACATGGAGGCAATCGGGGGCCAGACCCTCCAGGCTCCCCTCGACCTGCAGCCCGGTCCCTTGGCGTGGGGACATCCCATGGGGACGGCGGTCGCGTTCGTCTCCGGCGACGGGACCGAGCTCGACAAGCGCTACCTAGACCAGAAAGGGATCGTCGACATCTCGCCGTTGCACGGGGTCTCGTACCTGAGCGTGACCTATC
>JBIOXZ010000080.1:0-32439 GCA_044869895.1 Actinomycetota bacterium
CGTCGTGGGTGACGCCCGGCGAGTCCTGGTGGAGCTCGATGAGGCCCTCGCTGATTGGCGCGCGCCAGCGTCGTGGCTGGACCGGGCGCGCGAGGAGTACGCGACCTGGAACACGTACCTGGAGGAAGCGGCCACCCCTCCTGCCGAGGGCCGCTCTCCCTCCTACGCGGCGGTCGTGCGCACCGTAAGCCGCCACGCCCGGGACGACGACTACGCGCTCACGGCCGCCGGCGGACTGCCCGGCGAGCTGAACAAGCATTGGCGGTCGCTCTCAGTGGGGAGCTTCGATTGCGAGTACGGCTACAGCTGCATGGGTTACGAGATCGCCGGGGCCTGGGGTGCCGCCATGGCGCTGCCCGATCGCACGGTGATCTCCTTCTGCGGGGACGGCTCCTATCTGATGGCGAACTCCGACATCTACGGGTCCGTGCTCTCCGGACACCGGTTCATCGTGGTGCTGTGCGACAACGGCGGCTATGCGGTCATCGATCGGCTCCAGACGTTCAAGGGCGCCGCGCACTTCAACAACCTGATCGAGCACGTCCGGGCGAGGGAGATCACGTACGTGGACTTCGCGTCGCACGCGCGATCGATGGGTGCGATGGCTATCGAGGTCTCCAAACTCGAAGAGTTGGAGGGCGCGCTCGAGCAAGCGCGAGAAGCCGACCGGACCGCCGTGATCGTGATCCGAACCGACCCCGAGACGTGGACGGGCGGGGATGCGTGGTGGGACGTGGGGGTCCCCGAGGTCTCGGAGCGCCACGAGGTCCTGGTGGCGAAGGCGGAGCACGAGGCGGAGCGCAAGCACCAGCGGGTTGGGTTGTGAGCGGGTCGCCGGCGGTCCGCGACGCGGCGCCCGCGCGCCGGGGCAGCCAGCGGCAGGACCATCCCACCATCCTGGACGTGGCGGAGCGAGCGGGAGTATCCAAGTCGTTGGTCTCGCTGGCGCTTCGTGGCTCACCCAGGGTCCGCGAGGAGAAGCGGAAGGCGATCCTTTGGGCGGCCGAACAGCTCGGCTACCGTCCGAACGCCGTCGCCCGGTCGCTCGTCCGGAAACAGACCAACGTGATCGGCGTGATGCTGTCCGATCTCCACAATCTCTACTTCGCGGAAGTCGTGGACGGGATCGAGGCGGAGGCCCTGTCCGCTGAGTACCGCGCGCTCATCAACACCGGCAGCCGACTGGCCGAGCGCGAGTGGGAGGCGATCGAAACCCTCCTGCAGCTTCGAACCGATGGGTTGATCCTGGCCGGGCCGGTCCTCCCTGCCTCGCTGATCCTCTCGGCCGCGTCATCGGTGCCCGTGGTCCTCGTCGCTCGGGCCTCGCGGTGGCCCTCGGTCGACTCGGTCACCAACGACGATCGAGCCGGTGCCCGGATGGTGGTCGACCATCTCGTGTCGTTGGGACATCGAGACATCGCTCACATCGACGGTGGGACTGGCGCCGGGTCCGCGTCTCGGCGGTCGGGATATCTGGAAGCCATGCGCGATCACGGACTGGCTCGCGCTTCGCTCGTTGCCCCGGGCGCGTTCACCGAGGAGGGCGGTGCGGCAGGGATCGAGCGCCTCCTGGTGTCGAAAGCGAGGCCCACCGCGGTGTTCGTGGCGAACGACCTGGCCGCGGTGGGCGCGCTCCACGCGCTGGAGCGACACGGAGCCCGGGTACCCGACGACGTGTCCGTCGTCGGGTACGACAACACGGCACTCGCCGCGCTCGGTCACATCGATCTGACCACGATCGACCAGCCCAGGCGCGAGATCGGCGCCATGGCCGTCAGGCTCTTGTTGGAGCGGTTGGACGACGGCCGCGATCGGGGCCGGCACGTCGTGCTGTCGCCGCGCCTGGTCGTCCGGGGGACGACCCGGCCGCCGCGAGGGCGGACCATCGCTACACGAGACCCGCGGTGACCGCGTCGACGAGGAGCTGCGCTCCCAGGGCGGCTAGGCCGAGGGCGGGATGAACCGGACGAGCTCCTCCCGGTCGGAGCCCCCGGACACGCCGATGGCGAGCACCACGCCGGTCCCCCTCGCGTAGAGCTTGTACTCGAGGATCCTTCGTTCGAGCGGCGTGGTCTCCTTGGTCAGCACGACGTCACGGAAATGACCGAACGGCACCTGCGCCTGCTCGACGAGGCTAAGGATCTGCGCGGCATCCTCCGCCTCCCCCGCGTAGTACTCCTGCCTGTAGGACAGGCCGACCTGGAGGTCGGCCGGCATGATCACGCCGGCCTGGGCACCATCGACACCCGCCTCCCACGACCCGGCCGTGCTGACGACCTTGCCGTCCTCGTACTCGTTCGTGTTCTCGCCCAGGTACCACACGTTTCCGCAGGTGTCCTGGGCGTACCAGTCGAAGGTGTTCTCCACCAGATGGCCACCCTCGGTCACCACGTCGTGGACCACCGTCGCGTCGATGCCCAGGATCCGTTTCGAATGGGTCGTGACCGTCACCTTGACCTTCTGCGAGGACCCTCGGGGATCGGTCTCCCGGTACACCCACCTCGCGCCCCGGGGGAACGGGAGATATGGGTTGTCGATCCGCGCCACGAAGTCGGCCGGATCGAGGGTCACCGGATCGCTTCCCTGAGGGAGTGTTCGCGGACACGCCGTAGCTGCGGTGGCGATCCCACCAAGCATGCCCCCGATGAGCAGCATGACCGCGACACCCAGTGCTGCCAGCGTGCGATCCATCACGACCTCCTCCTCGGAGCTGTCCCGTCAGTCGGAATTCGACTCGGCGTCGGCGGAGCCATCGTCGTCGTCGCTCTCCTGCCCGATGACCTCGAAGTTCGCATCGAGGCGGATGTCGACCACACGTCCGTCGTCGAGGCGGATCTCCACCCCGTACGCCGCGCCGTCGTCGCCGGCCTCGGTCTCCATGACGGTCCCGCCGCCCGTGTGCTGGAGCGCGGCCGCGGTGGCCTTCTCCAATGCCGAGCCGGTGAGCGACCGGTCGTCGCCCCCCGTGGCGATGGCCACCCCCGTGCCCCCACCGATGAGGGCGACGGCCAACGCGCCGCCACCGATCCACCTGGTCTTTCGATCCATCGGTGCTCCTCTCGTCTCAGTCCCCGGTCAATCCCTCCTGCCTTCGTGGCGTGACCGCCTGCTGGTGAGAGGAACGTGAGCCGAGGATGAGAGGCGCGCATCGGGGATGCGAAGCCTGACCGCCGCACCACCCTCCGGTCGGTTCGCGGCTTCCACCGTTCCACCGTGCGCCTCGGCCACGGCCCGTACGATGGCCAGCCCCAGCCCCGAGCCCGCGTCGCGATCCGGCCGCGACCGGGGAGCGTCCGGGCGGGCGAACGGCTCGAAGGCGTTGCGGAGGAAGGCGGCCGGGAAGCCTTCACCGGTGTCCCAGACCTCCAATGAGAGGAAGCCGTCGGCGTGACCGACCTGGATGGTCACCGTCCCCCGCGGCGGTGTGGAGCGGACGGCGTTGTCCAGGAGATTCCCCACCGCCTGCCGCATCCGCAGGGGATCGACGCTCGACCGCAGGCCCGTCGGCACCCGAGCCTCGATGGCCACACCCGCTTGCTTGGCCCGGGCGGCAAAGGCATCCACTTCTCCACCGACGAGTTCGGCCACGTCGACCTCTTCTCGCCGCACCGGAACCCTCCCCCGGTCCGCGCGGGCCAGGACCAGGAGGTCCTCCGCCAGCCGGGCCAGCCGCTCCGTCTCGTCGGCCGCGCTTCGGAGCGCAGCCTCGAGCTCCACCGAGCTTCGAGCCCGGCGCAACGCCAGATCGAGCTCGACCCGCAAGTTGGCCAGCGGCGTCCGGAGCTCGTGGCTGGCCTCGTCCACGAACCGCCGTTCCCGCTGGAGCGCCTGCTCCAGCCGGTCGAGCATCTCGTTCAGGGTCTCCCCCAGCCTGGCGACCTCGTCACCGGTCCCCGCTGGGGGGAGCCTGCGGCCGGGCTCCGATGCCGAGATGGCCGCAGCCTCGATCCGCATCCGCTCCACCGGGCGGAGCGCCGCGCCCGCCACGACCCACCCGACCCCGCCGGCCAGGATGAGGACCAGGGGACCACCGACGGCCATGAGTGCTGCCAGGCGGGCCAGGGCCTCGTGCTGGTCGTCCAGGGACGCGCCCACCACCAGGACCCGACCGCCGGCGACCGGGACCACGAGGAGCCGGCCCTCGACCTCCTCGTCCACGGTCTGGACGTCGCGTTCGAGGAAGCGTGGCCCGGGTAGCCCGGCAACCTCGGCCTGGGTGAGGAGCGGAGCGGACCGCAGGCCTGGGGAGGACTGGAGGACCACCGCGCCGGAGCCAAGGACCTGTGCGAACGCGTCGCCGGGATCGATCAGGCCGCTTCCCACCCCAAGGGAACCATCCGCCCGGAGCACGCTCGGCAGGAGGGCCGCCGCCTGGGACTCCAGCCCAGAGTCCACGGCTTCCAACAGATCGGCCCGCAGGCGCAGGTACAGGAACACTCCGGAGACCGCCAGGACCATGGCCATCAGCGCGGCCGAGATGAGCGTGAGCCTAGCCCTGATCGGCAGGCGCACCCACGGGCTCCTCCCTCAGGCGATAGCCGGCCCCCCGGACGGTCTCGATCGAGTCCGAACCGAAGGGACGATCGGCCTTCTCCCGTAGATAGCGCACGTAGACGTCGACGACGTTCGAGTCGCCCTCGTAGGCGAAGTCCCACACGTGCTCGATCAGCCGGGTGCGGGAGAGGACGTCCCCGGGATGGCGCATGAAGAACTCGAGCAGCGCGAACTCCTTCGGGGTGAGTTCGATGGGGGTACCAGCTCGGCTCACGCGATGGGTCGCCGGGTCAAGCGTCAGGTCCCCCACGGACAGGAACGGCGGACGCTCCGTGGTCCCCCGGCGGAACAGGGCGCGCAGCCGCGCCAGCAGCTCCGCGAACGAGAACGGCTTGGTCAAGTAGTCGTCGGCCCCCGCGTCGAGCCCCGACACCCGATCGGGGACGCCGTCGCGGGCGGTCAGCATGAGCACCGGGCTCCACAGCTCGGCGGCCCGGAGGCTCCTGCACACCTCGAAGCCGTCGATGTCCGGCAGCATGACGTCGAGGACCACGGCGTCGTAGGGGTTCTCCGACGCGAGCCACAGAGCGTCGTGTCCGGTGCCGGAGACGTCGACCGCGTAGCCCTCCTCCTCGAGACCGCGCTTGAGGAGGCCGGCCATCTTGACCTCGTCTTCCACCACGAGCACCCGCACCCGCACCTCCCGGTGGGGCAAGCCTAGCCGGGAGCGATGAGAGGAAGATGAGAGCTCGACGCCTCGCGATCGGTGTCGGAGGGGGATTTGAACCCAAACCCACTCCCGTTGGTCATCGAGCGGGGCATCGTCTCCTGGTTCTGCCGCGAGAAGGCCCGTTCCGAGGATGTGCACTGGCCGGGGACGTGGCCCATGCTTTCAGTTTTTGGAAGAGGAGAGGTGTGGAGATCGTTGCTACGGGGAACACCGGATACCGCAGCTGTAGTCCGAGGGGCCAAGACATTGGGGGGCAGGCGTGAGCAACAGCGAGGAAGTGCTCTATGAAGGGCTGGGCATCGTTGATGTGGGACCAGGGATGAAGGAGGGCCGCAGCTACGCCGTGTCATTCACCCTGTTCGTGGATGCTTCCAGCCCGCACCAAGCCCTAGAGCGGGCCATGCAATTCCGCAACATCATCAGGACGGGAGACCCTGCCGAAGTTCGGGGTCTTCCGTTCCAATGGCACCTTCATGACGTACAGGACCGCTGAAAACCCCCAGCACAGGATCGAACTGCTAGCTGCCGGGGGCATCCGACCCCGCGTCGTCAGGCTCGCCGCCCGCGTGCGCCTGGCCAGCCACCATGTGCTCGAGCGCGTGGGCTGGCGGCCCACCGCCGTGGCCGACGGCGACCATCGGCTTGCCGCAGTCGCTCCGGGCGGCAAGGGGGATCTGGGCCGGGTCACCGGCGACGGCGACGGCGCTCACGTAGTCGCCGTGCGTCCAGTTGCCCGGCAGTGAGGAGACGGCCGTGAGATCGCACGATCCGGCCTGGTGGAACCGGTCGATTGGCCCACCGTGAACGCCCGCGTCCTGCTCGTTCGTTTCGGCCTTGTCGTGGCGAGCGCCTGCGAGGACGCCGGCCGTGGCGATACCCGATACACCGAGGACGAATGTGACCACGAACGCCAGAACGCCTCGCCTCACGCGAGCCTCCTTGCACACATCTCGTGACGAGCGTGAGTCAAAGCGAGCGCCGGGTCAATCGTCCGATCGTCCATCGGAAGATACCTGATGATGTAGCCCCCTTCGTCATTCGGGGGTCGACTGGCCTCTGGCACCGAGATCGGTGTCGGAGCGGGGATTTGAACCCCGACGGGCTATGCGCCCACTAGGCCCTCAACCTAGCGCGTCTACCTAGTTCCGCCACTCCGACGAGCGAGAGGATTCTACAACTGCTGGCGGCGGGCCCAGCCCTACTTGCCCCAGCGCCAGGAGAGCCAGAACGTGGTCAGGCCGAAGATGATCGCCGTGACCACGGTGACCTTGTCCAGCCGGCGCTCCAGGGATGTCCCTCCGGTCAGGCTGCTGGTCCCCCCGAACATGTCGGACAGCCCGCTCCCCTTCCCCGAGTGCAGCAAGATGAACACGATCAGGAACAGCGACGAGGCGATGTTCAGCGCCAGTGCGGCGACGTTCAACATGGGCCCAGTCTAACCTGCGTCCACCTGCATGACCGCCCGGTCGGGCAACGGGAAATGGCACGCGGCCACCTGTCCCGGATGCTGCGGCGTGAGCTCGGGCTCCTCCTCGGTGCATCGGGGATGGGGCTGGTCGCCGAGCCCCTGAGCCAGCGATATGGCCCGGCTCTGGGGGCACCTCGGGTGGAACCGGCATCCCGAGGGAGGATCGATGGGCGAGGGGACGTCGCCCTCGAGGATGATCCGCCTCTTCTGGGTGGCCAGCTCCGGGTCGGCGATGGGAACCGCCGAGAGCAGGGCACCCGAGTACGGGTGCTTGGGGTTCATGTACAGGGTGTCGCCGGACGCCATCTCGACGATCTTGCCCAGGTACATCACCGCGACCCGATCCGACACGTGTTTGACCACCGACAGGTCGTGGGCGATGAACAGGTACGTCAGGTTGAACTCCTCCTGGAGGTCCTCGAGGAGGTTCAGGATCTGGGCCTGGATCGACACGTCGAGCGCCGAGACCGGCTCGTCGCACACGATGAGCTTGGGTCGAAGGGCCAGCGCACGAGCCACCCCGATCCGCTGGCGTTGCCCGCCGGAGAACTCGTGCGGATACCGGTTGTAGTGTTCGGGGTTCAGCCCGACCAGCTCCATGAGTTGCTGGACCTCGCTCTTGATCTTGTTCTTGGGAATGGTCTTGTGCAGTCGGTACGGGGCTCCGATGATGCTCCCCACGGTCTTGCGGGGGTTCAGCGACGCGTACGGGTCCTGGAAGATCATCTGCATGTCGCGGCGGATCAGCCGGAGGTCCTTGCCTCTCAGCTTCGTGATGTCCCGGCCCTCGAAGGAGATGGACCCGGCCGTGGAGTCGAACAGGCGCATGGTCACCCGGGCCAGCGTGGACTTGCCGCAGCCCGTCTCCCCGACGAGGCCCAGGGTCTCCCCCGGAAAGATCTCCAAGTCGACGCCGTCCACCGCGTGCACGTCCCCGACGTGCCGCTGGAAGATGATGCCCCGGCTGATCGGGAAGTACTTCTTCACCCCGACCAGCTTCACCAGTGGTTGGACTCCCTGTCGCTCGGATGGCGCCTGGCGTTCGGAGACCGTCACGCTCACTGGTGCACCATCACCTCCTCCTTGAAGATCCGTTCCTTGTCCTCGTGCGAGAGGTGGCAGGCCGAGGCGTGATGCCCGTCGACCGGGAGGAGCTTGGGCACCTCGGTCCGGCATCGGTCGAAGACGTACGGGCACCGGGGATGGAACGGACAGCCTGACGGAACGAAGATCAGCGACGGCGGGAGCCCCTTGATCGGCTTCAGCCGCTCGGTCCGGGGCGCGTCCACCCGAGCGATCGACTGCAGCAACCCCCAGGTGTACGGGTGGTCGGCGTCGTAGTAGATGTCGCGGGCATAGCCGTACTCCACGGCCTTGCCGGCGTACATCACCTGGATGTTGTCGCAGTGCTCCGCCACCACCCCCAGGTCGTGGGTGATGATGACCACCGCTGCGTTGAACTCCTGCTTCAGCCGGTCGATGAGGTCGAGGATCTGCGCCTGAACCGTGACGTCGAGCGCGGTGGTCGGCTCGTCGGCGATGAGCAGGTCGGGGTTCAGGGACAGGGCCATGGCGATCATGGCCCGCTGGCGCATACCGCCGGAGAACTCGTGGGGATACTGCCGGGCCCGCTCGTCAGGCCGGGGGATCCCCACCCGGCGGAGCATATCGATGGCCTGATCCATTGCCTCTTTCTTGCCGATCTTCCGATGGGCCAGGATGGCCTCGGCGATCTGGTTCCCCACCTTGTAGAAGGGATGGAGCGATGTCATCGGATCCTGGAAAACCATGCCGATCTTCAGGCCCCGGATGTTCCGCATCTCCTCCTTCGGGAGCTTGAGCAGGTCCACGCCCTCGAAGATCACCTCACCCTCGATATGGGCTTGGCGCGCGGTGATCAGCCCCATCACCGTGAGGAACGACACGCTCTTGCCCGAGCCGGACTCCCCCACGACCCCCAAGGTCTCGCCCGGCATGATGGAGAACGTCACCCCGTCCACTGCCTTGACCAGTCCGTCGTCCGTGGGGAAATGGACCCGGAGGTCCCTCACATCGAGCAGCGGCTCAGGCACCGGATCCCCTCGGCGGTGCCGGTGTTCTCGCCATCCGCCTAGGCGTACCGAACGCGGGGATCGAGGAAGGCGTAGAGGACATCCACGACCAGGTTCATCAAGGTGATGAAGAACCCGGCGATGATCGTGATGTCCAGGATCGCGTAGAGGTCACCCGAGCCAACGGACTTGATGGCGTAGGCGCCGAGGCCCGGGAGGTTGAACACCGTCTCGGTGATGAAGGCTCCGCCGAGCAGTCCGCCGAGGTCCAGGCCGAACATCGTCACCACGGGGGTCAGGCTGGCGCGCAGGCCGTGCTTCAGGACCACCGTGCGCTCCGACAGGCCCTTGGCCCGGGCCGTCCGGATGTAATCCTGGCCCATCGTCTCGATGAGGTTCGCTCGAGTCATGCGGGCGTAGAACGCCGCGTACAGCAGGGCCAGCACGATCCACGGCATGAGGAAGTGGGAGAACCAGGGCCAAACCCCGTACACGCCGATCGCGTAGTACCCCGACCCGGGGAGGATGCCGAACTTGAACCAGAAGAGATACAGGAACAACGGCCCCAGGAAGAACACGGGCGCCGACACCCCGAACAGGGCGAAGCCCATGGCCAGCCGGTCGAAGACCGACCGGGGCTTCAGCGCCGACAGGATGCCGATGGGGATGCCGACCAACAGCCACACCACCGCCGCGCCGAGAGCCAATTGCAGTGTGACCAGCAGCCGACTGAAGATGATCGGCTTCAGTGGCGACCGGGTGTTGAAAGAGAACCCCAGGCCGGGCCATCCGTACCGGTCGCCGAGGAAGATCCGCTTCACGAACAAGGCGTACTGCACCGGCCACGGATGGTCCAGACCGAACTGGTGACGGACCTCAGCCACCAGCTCGGGGGTGGGCTGCCGGCCGGCGAAGATGACGGCCGGATCCGTGGAGGGCATGACGAAGAAGATCAAGTAGCTGATGAAGGTGATCACGAGCAGCACGAACACCACCCAGATCAGCCTCCGGACGATGTACCGGCCCATGGTCCCTACAGTCTAGTCTTGGACGCCCGAGCGTGGGTCGGGGCCGCCCGACACTCGCCGGGCGGCCCCCTCCCTTCTGCGTTCCTGGCCCTAGCCGACCGGCACCGAGTTGGGATCGATGCCGTTGTCGACGGCGATGTGGGCCCATGACAAGGCGCCCGAGAACTGGTCGAACTCCCAGTGCGTGACGGAGTCGGCGGTCACCGTGAACACGGTCGCCCACAGGTAGGGAACCCACGGCACGCCTTCCTCCATCAGGTACGTGTCGAGCTCGACCCAGCAGTTCGACCGAGCCTCGTCCGTCAACCCGTAGCACTCGTCCATCTTCTCGTCCACCGACGGGAGCGGGTTCTTCCCGTTGTCGGTGGCGGCGTTCCACGCCGCCAGGACCTTCGGACCGCACTCGGCCGCCTGGTCCTTCGTCATGCCGAGCCCGGAGTAGTTCACCTGGCCCGAGCACGCGATACCCGCGCTGTTGAAGATGAAGAAGTCGAACCCGTACGGGTCGGCATAGTCCTTCCCCCATCCGGCGTTCGCCGCGATGGGGATCAGGTTGTCGGCCGTCTGGATCGTCGTGTACGCGGTGCTGGTCTCGAGCTCGCGGATCTTCACGTTGATCCCGATCTCGGCCAGGTTCTCCGAGAGGATCGGGTTCATGTCGGTCCATGGCGGGATGTTCCTGCTGACCAGCAGCACGTTGCTGCACACGTCGGCGTCACACTGGCCGTCACCGTCCGAGTCGTACTGCGACTCCTTCATGGCGTCCTGCGCCGCCTGGACGTCGCCCTCATGGTTCGGGCTCGGATAGGGGTCGTAGTCTGCTGTCTCCGGGAGCACCTCCGGCGGTTCCACGCTCGTAGCGATCTCCCCGTGAGCCGGGCCACCCCAGGCCTTCTGGAGGGCCGACTTGTCGATCACGAAGTTGACCGCTTTGCGGACGTTCACGTCGTCGAACGGCGGCACCAGGAGGTTCATCGTGATGTACCACGTGCGGTCGCCCGAGTTGATGTGGAAGTTGTCCTTCAGGTCCGGGTTCGTGAGGTACTGCTGCTCCAGGGTCTTCGGCGGCAGGCTCGCCCACGATCCGTCCAGCTCACCCGACTGGATCTTGTTGAAGATGTCGTCGGTGTTCGTGTCGATCGTGATCACCACGCCGTCCAGGTTCGCCGACCGGACCTCGGGGCTGTCCGTGGCCGGGTCGTAGTTCGGGTTCCGGACGAACACCAAGAACTTGTCGGGGTCGAACCCCGAGATCGGCTTCATGGCGTTGCACGACGACGTGTCGAGCGCGTCCTGGCCCTTGATCATGTATGGGCCGGAGGAAATCACGAATCGGCCGTAGTCGCCGGCCTTGGTGAAGCACTTGCCGACCTCCTCGGGAACGGGCGCTGTGGCAGGCATCGCAACCCGGTACAGGAAGTCGCCCGTCGGCTTGGTCAGCGTGAAGACGATCGTGGAGTCGTCCGGCGTGCTGATGCCCGAGATGGGGGTAGTGGGCTTGGCGTCGCCGGTCAATCCCTCGATCACCCCCGCGTAATAGTTCCCGTACTGGGCGATCAGCGACTTGCTGTTGATGCGCTGGAACGCGTACGCGATGTCCGCCGACGTCACGTCCCTGTTGAGCGGGGGCCCGAACTGCACGCCGGACTTCAGATGGAAGGTCCACGTGAGTCCGTCGGCAGAGGTCTCCCAACTCTCGGCGATGTCGGGAAAGATCTCGTCACCCGGGACGCCAGCCATGTGGTTGTAGGTCACCAGGGTTCGGGCGATGAGGTCCGAGTACAGTCCCCACGCCGTCCCCAGGTACTCGCCCGTGGGGTCGAACCCGTTCGTGAACCCGAAGTCCTCGATGGCCGTCCGGTACGTGCCACCCTTCGCCGACGGTCCCTGGGGCGACTTCTCTGCTTCTCCGCCACCGCCACATGCCGTGGCGACGATGGCGAGCACCCCTATGACCGCGAGAACCCTCGAACTTCGCTTCAAGGTCTCCATTGTCCCCCTCTCTCTCCTTTTGCTCGATCGGTATGGTTTCCGGTTAGGGACGGGTTCTGCCGTTCGCCCTCCTCTCCTCGTTTCCAGTTCCGCTCGTCCCGGTCACCCACCCATCCGTGGGTCGAGCGCGTCTCGCAGCCCGTCGCCCACCAGGTTGAAGGCCAGGGTGGTGAACACGAGCGCGACGCCCGGGAAGAGCAGCATCCACCAGGCTGCGATGTACAGCTGCCCCGACGCGGCCTCCGCGATCATCCGCCCCCAGGACGGCGTGGTCGGTGGGATGCCGACTCCTAAGAACGAGAGGGCCGCCTCGAACAGGATGTTGTTCGGGATGATGAGCGTGGTGTAGACGATCACCGGAGCTGCCAGGTTGGGGAGGATCTCCCGGAACATGATCCCCGAGTTGGTGAATCCCAGCGACCGTGAGGCCTCGATGAACTCCTTCTCCCGGATCGACAGGACCTGCCCCCGGACGATGCGGCCGATGTAGGGCCAGCTGAACAGGGCGATGATCGTGACGACCAGGGAGATGCCCGGTTGGATCAGCCCGCCAAGGCACCCCGATGCCGTGATCGAGCACGCCGCGGCGATGCCGATGGCCAGGAGCAGGATGGGGAGCGACAGCACGATATCGATGGCGCGGGACACGCCGGTGTCCACCCACCCGCCGAAGAATCCGGCCAGCGTCCCCAAGATGATCCCGATCGCGACCGCCAGCCCCGTGGCGAAGAACGCGACCGTGAGCGAGGTCCGGGCCCCGTAGATCGTCCGGACGAACTCGTCGCGCCCGAGCGTGTCGACGCCGAACCAGTAGTTCCCGCCCGGACCGACCGCGGGAAGGCCGATCTCGTTCGTCAGGTCCTGATTCAGCTCGTTCGGCCCGTGATGGACCACGAACCTGGCGATGAGGGGCGCGGTGATGGCCAGCAGGACCAGGACGGCGATGAACGCCAAGCCGAGCAAGGCCACCCTGTCCTTACGGAACCGCCGCCAGAAGAGCTCCCACGGCGACCGGCCGATGACGGCGGCCGAAACGTCGACCCCCGCATCGAGCTCAGGCTCGGTGATGGTGTCCGTAACCTGGCTCATCCCGGTGGGCGCGCTCCCTTCCGGCCCCGGCAGGGCCGAAGTCTAATAGCAGCCCGACTTCACGAACAACCTGGCCCAATCGCGTTATACGTGCGTGCGAGCTCGGAGGGATTGGCCCGGCGTGGGGAGATGCTCAGGAGCGCATCAGGGCTGCCAGCCGGGGCACGATGTCCACGCCCCGCAACTGCCCCAGGGAGCCTGCCGCACAGGCCCGCTCACCGAACGAAGTCGTACCGTCCGGTTGCACCGGCCCTCCGCTCACGAGCAGGGGCACCGGCTCGGCCGTATGCGCCTTTCGCAGGCACGACGTGGAGTGATCCGCGGTGACCGCTACGATGGTCCGGCTCCGGTCGATCATGGGCAGAACCTCGCCGAAGAAGGCCCGGTCGATCACCTCGATGACGTCACGCTTTTCCTCCGCGTGACCGTCGTGGGCCGGGACGTCCGGACCCTTGATATGGACGTACAGGGCGTCGAAACCGTCCAGGGCATCGGAGGCCAAGGCCGCCCACCGCGCGTAATCCGCCTCCCTCGAAAGGCGGGGTGCATCGACCGGGTCCATGCCGAGGAGCATGGCGATACCCCGCTCGACCGGCATCTCGACGAAGCAACCCCACGCCGGACCGAACCGCTCCCGGATGGGCTGCAGCTTGGGGATGTGGTCCCCGCCGTCACGGGTCAGGACGAGGTTGGCGGGAAGCCTGCCGTTCCTCCTGCGCTCGGCGTTCACCTCCGACCCATCGAGGATCTTGGCCGCTCCTTCGACGAACGCGTTGGTCAGCTCGGCGGCTCGTTCGGCTGCATCGGTATCCTCCAGCGGCTCGCACCGGGCCACCTCGAACTCGAACGTCTCCAGGGCGACCCCCAGCGAGCCCTCCTTCCGATACGCGGGGTCGGTGTTCGTCACCTGGGCGGACAGCCGCCCCACCTTCGACCGGATCACCAGGACCCCCCGATGCTCCACCGTGGATCGGAGCTCGAAGGTGGCGCCGGGAAGCTTGACCTTCTCGTTGACCTCGATGGCCAAGGCCCGAGCCTCGTCCGACGACAGGTCTCGTCCCACTCGGCGATCGATGATCCGGGGCCAGTCCGCGGTGGCGAAGTTCACCCGATATGCCAGGTCGCCTTCGCGGAAGTCCATGTCCGCGCCCACGGCCTCGACGACGCCCCGGCCTGGGTGCTCCTCCCGAGGGTCGTACCCCAGGATGGCGAACACGGCGATGTCCGACTCGGGCGCGATTCCCGGGCCGACCGTGACGACGGTTCCGGTCCGGCCTTGCCCCGCAAGCGCGTCCATGAACGGAGTTCGGGCGGCCTCCAAAGGCGTGCGGTCTCCGAGGGCCGGGATCGGATCATCACCCAGCCCATCGAGGCAGACGTAGAGCAATCGGTACACGTCGGTCCCCTACCGGTACTTGACGATGAGCGCGAACTCCTCCGGGTCCAGGCTGGCCCCACCGACCAGTGCCCCGTCGAGCTCGGGATGCGCCATGAAGTCGCGGATGTTGCCGGGCTTGACGCTTCCGCCGTACTGGACCCGGACCGCGTCGGCCACCTCTTTCGAATACGCCGACGACAACGTCTCCCGGATCAGGCCGACGACCTGGCCCGCGTCCGCGGGCTCGGCGTTGCGGCCGGTACCGATGGCCCAGATCGGCTCATACGCGATCACCAGCCGCGCGGCGTCCTCGGAAGCAACGCCCTGGAGGTCCCGCCGTACCTGACCCACAACCTTCTCCTCCGTGGCGCCGGCCTCTCGTTCCCCGAGGCTCTCCCCGACGCAGAGGATCGGCACCATGGCGTGGGAGAAGACCGAGCGCACCTTCCTGTTCACGACCTGGTCGGTCTCGGCGAACAGCTGGCGCCGCTCCGAGTGCCCCACGATCACGTACCCGCACTTCAGCGCCTGCAGCATCGGCGGCGAGACCTCCCCGGTGAACGCGCCCTTCTCCTCCTGGTGCACGTTCTGCGCGCCCAGGCCGTACGGCAGTCGATCGCTGTCGATGAGGGTCTGAACCGCGCGAAGTGCCGTGAACGCGGGGCAGATGACCACCTCCACGCGGTCGGCGTCGGACCTGTCGAGCAGGTACGAGAGCTTCTGCACGTCCCGAATGGCCTCCAGATGGGTCTTGTGCATCTTCCAGTTGGCCGCGATGATGGGGCGCCGCTTGGTCATCCCTCCAGGACCTCCACCCCGGGGAGCTCCCGACCCTCGAGGAACTCGAGCGAGGCGCCCCCGCCCGTGGATAGGTGGTCGAACCCATCCTCCAACCCGAAGCGCTTGATGGCCAGGAGACTGTCCCCCCCACCTGCCATGGAGTACGCGCTCGACCCGGCGATGGCGGTGGCCACCCCTCGGGTGCCCGCGGAGAACGGCTCGAGCTCGAATACTCCCATCGGGCCGTTCCACAGGATGGTCTTTGCCTCGCCGATGGTCATGGCGAACTCTTCGACGGTGCGAGGTCCGATGTCGAGCCCCATCAGCTCCTTCGGGATCCCCGATGCGGGGACGGTCGTGCGCGGCGCGTCGAGCGTCGGCTCTCGGGCCGCGACGGCGTCCTCCGGCAGCTGGATGACGACGTCACGTTCCTCTGCCCGCTTACGCGACGACAGCACCTCGTCGAACCGTTCCGGCTCGATCAGGCTCTTGCCAATCTCCCCGCCCTGGGCAGCGATGAACGTGAACGCCATGGCTCCCCCAATCAACAGGGCGTCCACCCGGTCGACGAGGGCTTTGACGGTGGAGAGCTTGTCCGAGACCTTGGCTCCTCCCAGGACCGCCACGTACGGGCGGGCCGGTTCACCGAGGAGCCTGGACAGCGCCTCCACCTCCTTCTGCAGTAGGCGTCCGGCCACCGCCGGCCTCCCCTGCTCCACGAAGAGCGCCGGGAGTGCGGCCACCGACGCATGAGCCCGGTGGACGGCGCCGAAGGCGTCGTCCACGTACACGTCGCCAAGGCGGGCCAACCGCCCGGCGAATCCCCGGTCGTTGGCTTCCTCGCCCGGGTCGAACCGGAGGTTCTCCAACATCACGATCTCGCCCGGACGAAGCTCCACGCACCGACGTTCCACCGAGTCGTCCACCACGACACCCGTCGGCTCGTAGCCCACGGCGCCGCCGATCAGTTCGGCGAGGCGATCCGCGATGGGGCCCATCCGGGCGCCTTCATCGACCGTGCCCTTGGGTCGGCCGAGATGTGAGGCGAGGACTAGGGATGCGCCCGCGTGGAGGAGCTCGCGAAGCGTCGGAAGGGACGCTGTGATCCGCGAGTCGTCGGCGACCTTGCCACCGTCCAGGGGAACGTTGTAGTCGACCCGAACGAAGGCTCGTCTGTCGGCGACGTCCCCGAGATCCTCCAGGGTCCGAAGGGTCACAGCTTGCTCGCGACCAGCGTGGTCAGGTCGACCAGCCGGTGCGAGTAACCCCATTCGTTGTCGTACCAGCCGAGCACCTTCACCATGGTGCCGATGGCCATGGTTGACAGGGCGTCGAACGTGCACGACGCGGGGGAGCCGACGATGTCCGAGGACACGATGGGATCCTCCGTGTACACGAGCTTGCCCGCCAGCGGGCCGCGCTCCGCGGCCGACCGGTAGGCCGCGTTCACCTCCTCGATGCTGGCCTCGCGGTTCAACGTGGCCACGAGGTCCGTAACCGAGCCGTCGGGGATGGGCACCCGCATAGCCAGCCCGTCCACCCTTCCCTTGAGGTGCGGAATGACCACGCCGGTCGTCCTGGCGGCGCCGGTGGAGGTGGGGATGATGTTGATCGCGGCGGCCCGGGCCCGGCGGAGGTCCTCGTGGGGGAGGTCCAGGATCCGCTGATCATTCGTGTAGGCGTGGATCGTGGTCATGAATCCCTGGTCGATGCCGAAGGCATCGTCGAGGACCTTGGCCATGGGGACCACACAGTTGGTGGTGCAGGACGCGTTCGATATCACGTTGTGCGACTTCGGGTCGTAGGCGTCGTCGTTCACGCCGAGCACCATCGTGATGTCCTCGCCCTTGGCCGGGGCGCTGATGATGACCTTCTCCGCGCCGGCTGAGATGTGCTTGTCCGCGTCCTCCCGCTTGGTGAACAGCCCGGTCGACTCGATGACGATCCGCGCGCCCAGCTCCTTCCACGGCAGGTTCGCGGGGTCCCTCTCGGCCAGCACCTTGAGCTCGTCTCCGTCGGCGAAGATGCTGGTCTCCGTGGCCGTGACCTCGCCGGGGAACGTCCCCAGCACGGAGTCGTACTTCAGCAGATGGGCCAGGGTCTTCGCGTCGGTGATGTCGTTGACCGCGACGAAGTCGATGTCGATCCCCTGCTGCTTCGCCGCTCGAAAGAAGTTCCGGCCGATCCGACCGAACCCGTTGATGCCGACCTTGATGCTCATGGCGTGCCTCCTGGAGGGGCGGGGTTCACCGTCATCCTAGCCAATCCGGGGTCGCTTCCTTCCGGCGGGGTTCCCCGGAAGCCCCTCGCTCCGGTCGGGGTTCAGGCGGTCTCGCCGCGATCCAGGTCCCGGTGGTCCACCGAGACGGGCAAGCCCTTGTCCCGGAAGAACGTGGCCAGCTCCTCGGCAACGACCACGGAGCGGTGCTGCCCTCCGGTGCAGCCCACGGCCACGGCGAGATAGGCCTTTCCCTCCGCCAGGAACCCCGGGACCATGAACCCCAGCAGGGCCCGGAGCCGCCGCATGAACTCGCGATACGTCTGCTGGCCCTTGACATAGGTCCGGACCCGGTCATCGGTCCCCGGCAGGGGCCGAAGCTCGTCCACCCAGTGCGGGTTGGGGAGGAACCGGACGTCGATCACGACGTCGGCGTCGCGTGGCGTGCCGTACTTGTACCCGAACGAGATCACTGACACCTGAAGTCCGGCCTCGGGCGGTGCGTCCGCGAAGGCGTCCCGGAGGCGGTCGCGGAGCTCGTGTGGGGTCAGGCCGGAGGTGTCGACGATCAGGTCGGCGTCGCCCCGGAGGCTCTCCATCATCAGCCGCTCTTTCCGGATGCCTTCGATGACCCGGTCGGCCGGCGCCAGCGGGTGGCGGTGGCGAGTCGCCGCGTACCGGTTCACCAGGTCCTCGTCGGAGGCCTCCAGATAGAGGATGCTGTACGGGATCGAGAGGCCCTTGAGCTCGTCCAGAGCCCTCGACAGCTCACCGAAGAAGACCCCGCCTCGGGCATCGACCACGGTGGCGACCCTTCCAGGACCGCCGGGACGGGCCGCCAACTCGGCCATCTTGGGGAGCAATGCCGGCGGGATGTTGTCGACGACGAAGAACCCCAGATCCTCCAGGCACTTGGCAGCCTCGGAGCGTCCGGCCCCCGACAAGCCGGTGATGATGGTGAATCCCGGCCCCTGCGGACGCCGCCGGATGGACCGGACCTTCCCCTTCGACTCGGGCTCGCGCTCGGCCGCCTGTCCCATCAGGCGCTCACCCGTCGCGCAGGCGCCGGGGCTGATCCGTGGAGTCGCTCGTGCACGGCCCCGGCGATCTCCGGCCCCACGCCAGGCGTCGCGGCGATCTCCTCCGCCGAGGCCCGGGACAGGCGGGCGAGTGAACCGAACCGCTTCAGCAGGGCCCTCTTGCGAGCGGGCCCGATCCCCTGCACGTCGTCCAACGAGGAGGCCAACGCCCTCTTGGAACGTTTCTCGCGGTGGTAGGTGACGGCGAATCGGTGCGCCTCGTCCCGGATGTGCTGGAGGACGAACAGCGCCTCGGAGCCCCGAGGGATACGCAGAGGGTCTGGCCGGTCGGGGAAGTACACCTCCTCCAGCCGTTTGGCCAGGCCGATGGCGGGGATATGGAGGTCCAGATCCGCCAGGACCTTCGTAGCCACGGAGAGCTGCCCCCGGCCCCCGTCCACGACGATCAGGGAGGGGGGATAGGAGAACCGGCGCCGCCTCACCGTTCCTTCGTCGCCGGTCGGCCCGCCCTCGCGTCCGCCGTCTCCGTCGGCCCCGGCCCTCAGCCGAGCGAATCGCCGACCGAGCATCTCCTCCATGCTTGCGAAATCGTCCTGTCCGGGCACTCCCTTGATCTCGAACCGGCGGTAGTCGGACCGCTTGGGGAGCCCGTCCTCGAACACGACCATCGATCCGACCGTGTCCGTCGGGCCGAGGTTGGAGATGTCGTAGGCCTCGATTCGAAGGGGAGCCTGGGGCAGGCCGAGGACCGTGGCCAGCTCGGTCAGGGCCCGCGACCGCGCGCCGAAGTCGGAGGCCCGGCGCAGCTTGTGCCGCTGGAAGTGCTCCCTGGCGTTCTGGGTGACCACTTCGAGCAGCTTGCGCTTGGCGCCACGGCGGGGGACCGCGAACGAGACGGGACCGCCTCGGCGGCCGGAGAGCCACCTGGCCAGGACATCGGCGTCGGCGGGCGTCTCTGGAACGAGGATCCGGGGCGGGACCTCCTCGCGCTCCATGTAGAGCTCGCGGACGAAGGATGCCAGGAGGCCGGGGCGGTCCAGCTCCTCCACTCGGTCCACGATCCATCCTTTACGTCCCATGGCCCGTCCCTTCCGGACGAAGAACACTTGGAACGCCGCCTCGAGGTCGTCCTCGGCCAGGCCGACGACGTCGAGGTTCTCCGCCTGCTTGAGGACCATCTCCTGGCTCTCCAGGGCCCTGCGGGCGGCGACGAGCTGATCGCGGAGCTTCGCCGCGAGCTCGTACTCCTCGCGCTCGGAGGCCTCGCGCATCTCCCGCTCCAACCGCCGCAGGACCGGCCGCTCGTTGCCGGACAAAAAGTCGGCCAGGGCGTCGACGTGCGCGCGGTAGGACTCCTCGGTCACGCCGGTGACCTCGGGCACGCATGGGCCGGCGCACCGCCCGATGTCGTAGTACAGACAGGGCCGGCGGGCCCGGGCACGCTGGTCGAAGAAGGCGTTCGAGCAGGTTCGGACGGGAAACACGCGGGTCAGCGCATCGAGGGTCTCGCGGATGGCGTAGGCATGCGCGAAGGGCCCGAAGTACCGGACCCCTTTCCTCCTGGATCCCCGCACGACCTGAGCCCGGGGCCACCGCTCGCCCACGGTGAGGGCCAGGTACGGGTAGGACTTGTCGTCGCGGTACCGGATGTTGAATCGCGGAAGGTGCTCCTTGATCAGGTTGTACTCGAGCATCAGGGCATCGACCTCGTTCGACGCCACGATCCACTCCACCGACTCGGCGGCCGCCATCATGGCCTCCGTCCGGGGATGGAGCGGTTTTCCCCAATAGCTCGCCAGGCGCTTGCGGAGCGAGGTGGCCTTGCCCACGTAGATCGCGCGAGCGTCCGCGTCCCGGAAGAGGTAGACACCGGGCGCGTCGGGGATGGTCGAGGTGTCGAGGCGGGCGACGCTCACGTACCCATTCTATGGGCGGGATCTGCGGCCTCTGGGAGCAGGGCCGCACCTCCACGCCTATTCCACGACCACCTGCCCGCTCATCGTCGGATGGACATCGCAATGGAAGTAGTAGGTGCCCGACTCGAGCGCCGGGATCGAGTAGGTGGCCTTGTCGGGGCCCGTCACCACGTCCCCTCGGAACAGCGGGCTGGTCAGCTCGGTCGAGCTGGGGTAGATGGCGATGTTGTGCTGGACCCCAGCGTCGTCGTTGGTGAACGTGATGGTGGACTTGGTGCCCGCGGCCAGGGTGATGGTGTCCGTGTCGAACGCCAATCCCTGCGCCGTCACCTCCGTGGTGGTGGCTGCGCCTCCACCTCCGCCTCCTCCGCC
This sequence comes from Actinomycetota bacterium, assembly GCA_044869895.1. GTDB lineage: Bacteria > Actinomycetota > UBA4738 > UBA4738 > HRBIN12 > AC-69. The sequence goes on from JBIOXZ010000080.1 coordinate 20,557, forward strand.
GCCCGAGCCGCCGCCGCCTCCGCCTCCGCCGCCAGCCACTCGGAGGGTGCCGTTCATCTGGGTCGGGTGCACGTCGCAGTGGAAGTAGTACTCGCCCGACTTCAACGCGGGCACCTTGTAGTCGGCCGTTGCCGGGCCGGTGATGATCTCCCCTTGCTCGATGGGGTCGGTGAGGTCGGTCGCGCTGGGATAGACCGACACATTGTGCTGTATACCGCTGTCCTTGTTGTCGAAGGCGATGGTGAACGGCGCGCTTGCGGGGGCCTCGATGCAGTTGGTGTCGAAGGCGATGCCCTCGGCCACGATGTCCACCGCTCCGTTCGACGCCTTCGTGCACTGTGTCGTCGGCGGGGTGGTGGTCGCCGCGGCAGAGGGAGTGGGGCTGGGGACCGCAAGGTCCAGCCCGCTCACTTCAGCGTAGGTCCCCAGCAACAGGTCCTGCGACTGCTCGGCATACCAGGCAACGTAGACGGCCGAGCCGTCGGGCGTCCCGGCTACGGCCGGCAGGATGCCGCCGTTCGTGCCCTTCATCTCGATCGGCTCGAACGAGTCACCGGTGGCCGACGCCAGCTGCACGCTGTCGGTACCGGGGTCGTACCAGGTGACGGACACGGTGCTGGCGTCGTCCGCGGCGATCCCGGTGGATCGGCCGGCGTCGTTGGCCCCCTCCCCCACCGTCGCCACAGTGCGCGTCTGCCAGGTGGTGCCTTCCTTGGAGGTTGCCGCGTGGACCTGATCCCCCGCGTAGTACGAGACGTGGATGGTCCCGTCCTTCCCCGTCGTCGCCGACAGCCCGTAACCATCGGCGCCGGCCTCCACGGTCGAGAAGGCCCAGCCTCCCTCCTCCCCTCCACCCAGGGCAGCCGCGAGGACACTGGATCCGTTCGAGTAGAGCACCACGGGCTGGCCGGACGCGGAGATGGTGGAGGCGATACGGTACGGTAGCGACGGCCCGGACCGCGGCGGGATGGTGTCCAGCACGTCGGTCTTCCACGCCCCGGCGACCGGCGTCTTCACCGTGACCTCCTGGCCTCGAGCCGTGGTCATGATGAAGGCCACCCATGGTGTGCCCGAGGGGGTCACGGACACGGCGGGAGGGCCCAGCGGGCCGGCTCGTTCCAGGCGTGGGCTCATTGCCTGCAGGAGCGAAGCATCGAACGAGGTCCCCGTGCTCTCTGCGTACCACAGGCCGGTGTCGGCGGCCCACGCCACGTGGAAACCGCCCGACGGATCGACGGCCAGAGCCGTCCCGTTCACGTTCTGGGGGGTCATCGACTTGACCTGGCGCACGGTCGCTGGGCCGAACGGCACGTTGACGTTGGGGATGGGGGCCTGCATGGCCACCGCCCCCCGCGTCCAGATGCCTTCCTTCGCGCTGGACATGAGGACCGCGGGAAGGGAGGGCGCGCCGATGGGGTGTGTCGGCGCGATCTCTCCCTCCTTCAGCTCGGCGGGGAACCCGAAGGAGGAGATGTACGGCGTGCCCGCCGAGTCCACCGCCACCGATGGAGACAGCCCCACGTTGTCGAGGAAGTCGGCGACCTGCGGGACGAACTGCTTGCCGGAACCGAAGGTGACGCTCGGCGCGGTCGGGGTGGCACATGCCGCCATCGTGAGGACGAAGACGGCCGGAAGGACCTTCCTGGACATGAGCGCGGGCCATGCTAGCAAGCCCGGCTGGTACGCGCGCCCGGGTTATGCGTCCTGCGGGATCCGCTCTCGCTCCAGCGGGAGCGCCCCCAGGACCTCGGCAAGGAACTGTCCGGTGTAGGACCCGGCATTGGCGGCCACGGCTTCCGGAGGACCCTCGGCGACGATCTTGCCGCCGGCGTCCCCACCCTCCGGCCCCAGGTCGACGATCCAGTCGGCGGTCTTGATGACGTCCAGGTTGTGCTCGATCACGAGCACCGTGTTGCCCGCCCCGACCAGCCGCTGGAGCACCGCCAGGAGCTTCCGAACGTCCTCGAAGTGCAGCCCGGTCGTGGGTTCGTCCAGAATGTACAGGGTGTTGCCGGTGGCGCGCTTCTGGAGCTCTGAGGACAGCTTGATCCGCTGGGCCTCGCCGCCGGACAGCGTGGGCGCCGGCTGTCCGAGCTTGACGTACCCCAGACCGACGTCCGACAGCGTCTGGAGGTGCCGGCTGATGACCGGGATGTTGCGAAAGAACTCCAGAGCCTCCTCGACGCTCATCTCCAGGACGTCGGCGATCGAACGGTTCTTGTACTTGACCTCGAGCGTCTCGCGATTGTACCGGTGGCCCTTGCACACCTCGCACGTGACGTAGACGTCCGGGAGGAAGTGCATCTCGATCTTGATCTGACCGTCGCCGGCGCAGTTCTCGCACCGCCCGCCTCGGACGTTGAAGGAGAACCGCCCGGGCCGGTACCCGCGGACCCGGGCCTCCGGAACCTGGGCGTACAGCGCGCGGATATGGTCGAACATGCCCGTGTACGTGGCCGGGTTGGATCGCGGCGTTCGGCCGATGGGCGACTGGTCGATGTCGATGACCTTGTCGATGCGTTCCCACCCGACGAGGCGGCGGTGCTTGCCCGGGAGGACGCGCGACCGATACAGCTTCTGCATGAGCGCTCGGAGCAGGACCTCCTGGACCAGGGTGGACTTGCCCGAGCCGCTCACGCCCGTGACGCAGGCGAAGAGCCCGAGGGGCAACGCGAAGTTCACGTCCTTCAGGTTGTGCTCACTGGCCCCCAGCACCTTCAGCCACCGTTCGCCCGGGGTCCTGCGGACCTGGGGGGTGGGGATGACACGCTTGCCCGAGAGGAACGCCCCGGTCAGGGACCCGTCGTCGTCCAGCAGGCCCTTGAGGCCGCCCGAGTAGACGATCTCGCCGCCGTCATTGCCCGCGCCAGGCCCGATGTCCACGATGTGGTCCGAGGCCCGGATGGTGGCCTCGTCGTGCTCCACGACGATCAGCGTGTTGCCCAGGTCGCGGAGCCGAAACAACGTGTCGATCAGCCGCCGGTTGTCCCGCTGGTGCAGGCCGATCGACGGCTCGTCCAGGATGTACAGGACACCGACCAGCCCGCTCCCGATCTGGGTGGCCAGGCGGATCCGCTGGGCCTCACCGCCCGCCAGAGTGGCCGAGGCCCGGGCCAGCGCCAGATAGTCGAGTCCCACGTCGACCAGGAATCCCAGCCGGGCCCGGATCTCCTTGATCAGGCGTTCGGCGATCATCCGCTCTCGCTCCGACAGGTCCACCTGCTCGAAGAACGCGAACGTGTCGCGGATCGATCGCGTCGTGAGCTGGGCGATGTTCACCGCGCCGATCGTCACCGCCAGGCTCTCCGGCCGAAGGCGCGCGCCGTGACACGTCCGGCACGGAACCTCCCGCATGTACTGCTCCAGCCGGTCCCGCTGGCTGTCGGAGTCGGTCTCCTCGTACCGGCGTTCGACGGCCGGGACGACGCCTTCGTACCTGGTCCAGTACGACCGTGTCCGCCCGTACCGGTTCCGGTACCGGACGTGGATCTCCTGGTCCGATCCGTACAGCACGGTCTCGCGGGCCTTCTTCGGGAGCTTCTTCCACGAAGCCTTGGTGGCGAAGCCATGGGCCTCGGCCACCGACTCGAGCACCCTGTACCAGTACTCGAGGCGGGTCCCGGCCCACGGCGCGATGGCCCCCTCTTCGATGGACAGCTCGGGATCGGGCACCACGAGCTCGGGGTCGACCTCCAGGCGAGTCCCCAGGCCGTCGCACGTCGGACAGGCCCCGTACGGCGAGTTGAACGAGAAGTTCCTGGGTTGGAGCTCGTCGAACGAGATGCCGTCGTACGTGCAGGCGAGCTTCTGCGAGAAATTCTGCACGTCCTCCTTGCCGTCCGGCGTCTGCACCGCGATGGCCGCGATCCCCTCCGCCAGCTGGAGCGCCGTCTCGATCGAGTCCGCGACCCGCCGGCGGATGTCGGGCCTGGCCACCAGGCGGTCCACCACCACCTCGATCGTGTGCTTGTAGTAGCGGTCCAGCCGGATGGACTCCGAGAGGTCGCGGATCTCGCCGTCGATCCGGCCCCGGGGGAACCCTCGGCGGGCCAGGTCGGCCAGGAGCTTCTCGTACTCACCCTTCCGGCCCCGGACCACCGGGGCGAGGATCATGAACCGGGTACCCTCGGGCAGCTGCATGACCTGGTCGACGATCTGCTCCGGGGTCTGCCGGCCGATGGGCCGCCCGCACTTGGGACAGTGCGGATGGCCGATCCGCGCGTACAGCACCCGGAGGTAGTCGTAGATCTCGGTGATGGTCCCCACGGTGGACCGGGGGTTCTTCGACGTGGACTTCTGGTCGATCGAGATGGCCGGAGACAGTCCCTCGATGAAGTCCACGTCCGGCTTCTCCATCTGGCCCAGGAACTGCCGGGCGTACGCCGAGAGCGACTCGACGTAGCGCCGCTGGCCCTCGGCGTAGATGGTGTCGAACGCCAGGGAGCTCTTCCCCGAGCCGGACAGGCCCGTGAACACGATGAGCTGGTTGCGGGGTAGCTCCAGCGTGACGTTCTTGAGGTTGTGCTCGCGGGCCCCGTGAATCACGAGCGTCTCGGTGGCCACGGGGAGATTGTAGTGGCGGCCCCGACAAGGCCCCGGCGTGCCTGGCCACCGCCCCATCGGGCGGGCAGGCGACCTCGCGGTAGGCTGACCCCGTGACCGAGCGAGCCAAGCTGGAGCAGCTGTCCTCGGCCGAGCTGCACGACCGGGCCACCCGCCTGGCTTGGCGGCGACTCGACGTGGGCTTCCTGTGGGACCTGCTGAAGACGATCCCCGAGGCCCGGGCGGCCATCGGAGACGAGGAACGGAGCGAGACCGACATCATGCGCCCGCTGGCCCTCCTGAACGACCTCGTGGATGCCGACCGCGGCACCCTTGCCGACGCCCTCCGTCCGCTGTACATCGAGTACCTGGAAGAGCACGAGGGACGCAACGGCGGAGCCGACGGAGGCACCTGACGGGCCCCTCCGGGTGAATGCGCGATCACGTGGCGTGGACCCGTCCTGGCGCGACGAGTTCCCGGTCCTCGAACGGAAGGCCTACCTGATCAGTGCGTCGCTCGGTCCCATCTCGCGCCGGTCTCGGGGCTACCTGGACGGGTTCGTCGACGCGTGGGCCTCGAAGGGCGCGCCCGACCACGTGTGGTTCGAGGACATCTTCCCCACCATGCGAGCGCTGAAGCAGCGCTTCGCGGCGCTGGCCGGGTGTCATGCCGACGAGCTGGCCATCACAACGAACATCTCGGTGGCGCTCTCGACCATCGCGTCGTGTGTGGACTTCTCCAGGCGCCGCAAGGTGATCCTCTCGGAGCTGGACTTTCCCACCGACGGGCACGTCTGGCTGGCGCAGCGGCGGAGCGGGGCCGAGATCGTGTTCCTGAAGTCACCCGACGGCCTGACGATCCCGCTTCAGGAGTACGAACGGGCAATCGATCAGGACACTGCGGTGGTCATGGTGAACCGCGTGCTGTACCGCTCGAGCGCGCTCGTCGACGCCAAGGAGATCTGCCGGATGGCGCGAGAGGCCGGAGCGTGGTCGATCGTGGACGACTACCACGGGGCCGGGATCGTCCCCCTCGACCTCCACGACCTGGGGTGCGACCTCTACACCGCCGGCGTCCTGAAGTGGTTGTGCGGGGGCCCGGGCCTGGCATTGCTGTACGCGCGCCGCGACCTCCTTCCCGAGCTGGAGCCCGCCGTCACGGGATGGTTCGCCACCCGCGAGCCGTTCTCCTTCGACACCCAGCACCTGGATCTGCACCCCACGGCGCGGCGACTGGAGCACGGGACGCCGCCCGCGCCGGTCTTCCCCGTGGCCCTGGGCGGACTCGAGATCATCTCGGAGGCAGGCGTGGACCGGATCCGTGAGCGGCAGGGGGAGCTCACCGATCACGTGATCGCCCGGGCGGATGAGGCGGGCCTCCCCGTCCGGACGCCTCGAGAGCGAGGCGAGCGGGGCGGTGTGGTGAACGTGGGGGTAGGGCCCGAGGCCGGCAAGATCTGCCACGCCCTCCTGGAGCGGAACGTCTGCACCGACTACCGGGGCGACGGGCTCAGGATCTCCCCCCACTTCTTCAACACCGAGGCCGATATCGACCGCTGCTTCGAGGAGCTCCGTTCCCTGCGGTAGGCCTCAGGCGGCCGTGATCACCCGACCGGCCCGAATCACCAGCTTCAGATCGCCGAGCGCCGTGAGGTCCTCACGGGGATCGCGGGCCAGCGCGATGAGGTCGGCGGGGCCGCCGGACTCGAGCGGCCCGGCCACCAGGGCCTCAAGGATCTCGTCCGCCGTCATGCCCACGGTCTCCCGGAGGAGGAGGACCTCCCGAACGTCGATGCCCGGCGGGATGGCTCCGTTGCCCAGGTCGGTGCCGTACACGACCGTGCCGCCGGCGGCTCGGAACCGAGCCATGTTGTCGGCGGCCGTCCGGAGCTCCGGGGTGACGTTGCCGAAGCTCCAGATGTCGAGCGTCGAGACGATCCGCACGGCCTTCGCCGCCGCCTCCAGCACCGACTCGGAGAGCCGCTCGCTCCACGGGCAGTGGGCGAACTCGTTCACCCCTGCGCCCAGCGCCCGCTCGGCCTGACCGACGCCCTGCACGTGGGCCGTGACCGGCAGCCCTCGCTCCCCCGCAGCCTGGACGATGGCCGCGAGCTCTCCGTCCGTCGGGGTGGGCCCCGCCTCGGCGTTCAGGGACACCTTGATCGCCGCGGCTCCCCGATCGGCCAGGACCTGGACGGCCGTGGCCGCCTCCTCGGCCCCGGGGATCTCCAGTCCGGTCCCCGGTGGCGCCCACCCATCGGCGGTCGGATAGCCCCCGGGTGCGGTGATCATGGGGCCGGCCGCCCGGATGACCGGCCCGTTGAACGTGGGCAGCTCCGACGCGTCGGCGAGCGGGAAGATGACGTCGGGCGGCCACGCCAGATCCCGAACGGCCGTGACCCCGCCGAGGAGCACGGCGCCCGGGTCCGCCAGGCCGATGTGGACGTGGCGATCGGCAGCCGCACGCATGAGGAACCCGTCCACCTCGAGCTCGTCGTCCGCCCGGGGGGCCAGCCGGGCCGAACCCACCCACTCGATCCGGCCGCCCTCGCAGACCACGCTCGCTCGGTCGAGGACCGTGCCCGGCCCCAGCCACGCCAGCGGGGCCCGGACGGCGAGCGTCGGGCTCAGGTCCCCACACCCGCCTGGCGGAGCGCCTTCAACTCCTTTCGAAGGTCGACCACCTCGTCCCGGAGGCGCGCCGCGTACTCGAACCGAAGCTCCTTGGCCGCCTGGTGCATCTCCTCCTCCAGGCTCTGGATGAGCCGTTCGAGCTCCTCGGTGGGCATCTCGACTCGCTCGCGGCGCCGTCGCCCGCGATCGGGCGACGGCGCCTTCCCCCCGTCGACCGCCATCGACAGCAGGATGTCCGACACCTTCTTGCGGATCGACTGCGGATCGATGCCGTGTTCGCGGTTGAATCCAAGCTGGATCTTGCGCCGGCGCTGGGTCTCGGAGATGGCCGCCTTCATCGAGTCGGTGACCTCGTCCGCGTACATCAAGACCGTTCCGTCCACGTTGCGGGCGGCCCTGCCGATCGTCTGGATGAGCGAGGTGTCCGACCGGAGGAACCCCTCCTTGTCGGCGTCGAGGATGGCCACCAGCGACACCTCCGGGAGGTCCAGTCCCTCCCGGAGCAGGTTGATCCCCACCAGGACGTCGAACTCTCCCAGGCGGAGATCGCGGAGGATCTCGATCCGATGCAGCGTGTCGATCTCCGAGTGCAGGTACCGGACCCGGATGCCCATCTCCATCAGGTAATCCGTGAGGTCCTCGGCCATCTTCTTGGTCAGCGTGGTGACGAGCACACGCTGCCCCGCCTCGGCCCGCCTCCTGATCTCCTCGATGAGGTCGTCCACCTGCCCCCGGGTCGGCCGGATCTCGACGTCCGGATCGATCAGCCCCGTCGGCCGGACGATCTGCTGCACGACCCGCTTCGACGTCCGGAGCTCGTAGGACCCGGGAGTGGCCGACATGAACACGGTCTGCCCGACCTTCTCGACGAACTCATCGAACCGGAGCGGTCGGTTGTCCAGGGCCGACGGCAGCCGGAACCCGAACTCGACCAGGGTCTCCTTGCGAGTCTTGTCGCCCTCGTACATCCCGTGGATCTGGGGCACCGTGACGTGGGACTCGTCGATGACGCACAGCCAATCCTCTGGGAAGTAGTCGAGCAGCGTGTACGGAGCCTCGCCGGGCTGCCGGCCGTCGATATGCCTGGAGTAGTTCTCGATCCCCGAGCAGAACCCCACCTCCCGGAGCATCTCCAGGTCATAGTTCGACCGCATCCGCAGGCGCTCCCCCTCCAGGAGCTTGCCCTGGGACTCGAGCTGGCCCAGACGCTCCTTGAGCTCCTCCTCGATACCGGCGATCGCACGCTGCATCCGCTGGTCCGACGCCACGTAGTGGGTGGCCGGGTAGATCCACACCTCGGACAGCTCCCCCAGGACCTCCCCGGTGAGTGGGTCGAACCTGGTGATCCGCTCCACGTCGTCGCCCCAGAACTCCACCCGGACGGCGGTCTCCTCGTAGGCCGGGAACACCTCGAGCGTGTCCCCCTGGACCCGGAACTTGCCCCGCACGAAGTTCACCTGGTTCCGCTCGTACATGATCTTGACCAGCCGGGTGATGGCGAAGTCCCGGTCGATGGCCACGCCCCGGTGCAGCCGCAGGACCTGACCCATGTACTCCTCGGGCGTTCCCAGGCCGTAGATGCATGAGACGGAGGCCACGATCAGGACGTCCTTCCGGGTGAGCAGCGCGCTGGTGGCCGAGTGTCGGAGCCGATCGATCTCGTCGTTGATCGAGGAGTCCTTCTCGATGTACGTGTCGGTCTGGGGGACGTAGGCCTCAGGCTGGTAGTAGTCGTAGTAGCTGACGAAGTATTCGACCGCGTTCTCCGGGAAGAATTCCCGGAACTCGTTTGCCAGCTGCGCCCCCAGCGACTTGTTCGGGGCGATCACCAGGGTGGGCTTCTGGACCCGCTCGATCACCTGGGCGATGGTGAAGGTCTTCCCCGTCCCGGTGGCCCCGAGCAGTGTCAGGTAGTCCTCGCCGGCCCGGACACCCTGGGTCAGGCCCTCGACGGCGGCCGGTTGGTCGCCCGCAGCCTCGAACTCCGCATGGACCTTGAACGGGGGCACGCATCGATTGTAGGGGTCTTCGCGGACACCCCTGCCGGGGCGGCGCTACATCCGACCTGCATCGATGATGCTCTGGAGGAACCGCCGGGTCCGCTCCTCGCGGGGGGCGGAGAAGATCCGCTCGGGTGGGCCCTCCTCCAGGATCCGGCCGGCGTCCAGGAAGCACACACGGGCGGCGATGTCGCGGGCGAACCCCATCTCGTGGGTGGCGATGACCATGGTCATCCCACCGGCGGCCAGCTCCCGGATCACGTTCAGGACCTCGGCCACCAGCTCGGGGTCCAGGGCGCTCGTGACCTCGTCGAGCAGCATGATGTCGGGCCGCATGGCCAGGGCCCGGACGATGGCCACGCGTTGCTGCTGACCGCCGGAGAGCCGATCGGGGTACTCGTCCCTCTTGTCGGCCAGGCCGAACCGCCCTAGCAGCTCGAAGGCCCTGGCCTGCGCATCCGCCCTCGACATGTCCAGGGCCTGCATGGGAGCCAACGTGATGTTCCGAAGCACGGTCATGTGGGGGAACAGGTTGAAGGCCTGGAACACGATCCCGATGTGTCGCCGGATCCGGTTCACGTCGACGCCTCGGGCCGTGATCTCCTCGCCCCGGACCGTGATCCGGCCCGCGTCCACCGGCTCGAGGAGGTTGATGCACCGGAGCATGGTGGATTTCCCCGATCCGGACGCCCCGATCACGCAGATCACCTCATGGTCCGCGACGAACAGGTCGATGCCCTTCAGGACTTCGAGCCGCCCGAACGACTTGTGGATGCCCTCCAGGCGCAGGGCCTGTCCGTCGGCTCTCGGCCGGCTCACAGCGCGGTTGCCACCTGCCGCCGACGTCGCTCCCGGGCCACGAGCCAGTCCACCAGGCGGGTCATGGGGATCGTCACCAGCAGAAAGAGCAGAGCAGCGGCGAGGAGCGGAGTGAAGTTGAAGTCGGCACTCTGGATGATCTGCGCTTCCTTGAACGCTTCGGGGACGGACACAACGAACGCCACCAGGGCGGTGTCCTTCTGGAGCCCGACGAAGTCGTTCAGCAACGGAGGGACGACACGCCGAACGGCCTGCGGGACGACCACGAACCGCAGCGTCTTCCAGCGCGAGAGGCCGAGCGAGCGGGCCGCCGCAGCCTGGCTGGGATGCACCGACTCGATACCCGCACGGTAGACCTCCGCGACGTAGGCCGAGTAGGACAGGATCAACGCGACGACGGCCCAGAAGGTGGCCGAGCTGGGGACGCCGGTGAGCGACAGGCTGGGCACGCCGAAGCCCAAGAGATAGACGACCAGGATGGTCGGGATCCCCCGGAACAGATCGGTGTAGAGGATCGAGAGGAGCCGGATGGGGAAGAACACGGCGCCGGGCAGGCTCCGCATCACTGCCAGCAAGAGGGCAAAGGCCAGGATGAAGACCTCCGCCACCAGGAAGAACTCGACGTTCTTGACGAACTTGGCCGCGATGTCGGGGAACGAGCTCCGGAACTCCTCCCAGTTGAAGAAGGCTTCCTTGACCTGGGGCCAGTTCGGAGAGCGGGTGACGACGAACGCCATGGCGGCCGCCACTAGGAGGGTGCTGGCGACGGCGATCAGGACGCCTCGGGCCCCCTCCTGCCGGAGCCCGTTGAGGATGCCCGGACCTCGTCCGGGGAGGGCCGGTTCACCGGGAGGGAGCTCGTAGAGCTCCGGAGCGCCGCCTCCCATGGCGACCTGCTACGAGGTAGCGAAGACGGGCACCGAACCCACGTTGGTCTTCTCCGACAGCCACTTCGTCGTGATGGCCTCCAGCGTGCCGTCGGATTTCAGCTCGGCCAACGCCTGATTCACGCAGCCCACCAGAGGATTGCCCTTCACGAATGTCATCCCGAAGTGCTCGGGCGTGCCGACGGTGGGGAACTGGCCCACTACCAGGCTGTCCTTCACCTCCTGGACGAAGGGATCGGCGACGTACAGCGCCGTCGGCAGATCCACCACGATGCCGTCGACCTGGTGGGCGTTGATGGCGGCGACGGTGTCCGAGAGGGTGTTGAAAGCGCCCGGCTCCTTCGCCGGCTCGATCACGTCGACGATGTAGTCGTAGCTCGTCGTCCCGATAGGCGCCGCGAGCGTGTAGCTCTGAAGGTCGGCGAGGCTCGTCGCGCCTGTGATCGGCGTTCCCTTCACAGCGACAAGTGCCTGGTTCACGTCGTAGTAGCTCTCGCTGAAATCGACCGCCCTGGCCCGCTTGGTGGAGTAGGAGATCTGCTCGATGGCGAAGTCCCAGCCCTTGGAACCCGGCGCATAGGTCTGGTTGAACGGGGCCACGACCCACTGCACGTTGTCCGGGGAGAACCCCATCGCGCCGGCGACCGCGTAGGCGACGGCGCTTTCGAAACCTTTGCCCGTCGTGGGGTCGTTCAGCTTCCACTGCGAATCCTTGGCCGTCCCGCCCTGGAAGTACGGCGGGTACGCCGGGTTATCGGTACCGATGGTGAGCGTCCCGGAACTCACGTACGTGGTGACACCCTTCGCGCAATCGGCCGCGGTCTCGCCTGCGGACGGGCTGGTGGCTGGGACGACCGGGTTCTCCTCCGCACAAGCCGCGGCCAGCAACCCGAAGACGGCCAACCCAATCATCAGTTTCCGCACCGTCGACCCCCTCATCTCCTCGGTTCCCACGTGAAGAACCTGGCCGCCAGGATGAGCCCGGCCAAGCCCCAGATGCC
>JBIOXZ010000081.1:0-17781 GCA_044869895.1 Actinomycetota bacterium
ACCAGACACTTCAATCCCACTTGGGGAGATGAGCTTGAGGCTGCCACAGATGGGGAATTAAAGGACGCGGTGGACAGCATCGTAGCTAACCGCCATCAAATAGCCCATGGACAGGATGTCGGGATCACGTACGTTCGAATGAAGGAGTATTATGGACGCGCTGTCAAAGTGGTTGATCTGATACGGGCCTGGTGCGATCCATAATTGCGAGACTCTGAGTTGACGAAAGCCTCTGGGCTCTGAGAGAGCCTAGCCCTTGGGTTTGGCTACGATTCATCGGGCAAGCTCGTTGAGGTCCCGAGAGTCTCCTGCGTGAGCGGTCATACCTATGTCAGATGCAAGCACTCTGGTCGGGCGGTGGGTAATCGACCCGTCCGATTCGCATGCCATCGAGGCTTTCGGGCAGGTCAGCCTTGACTTCCGCGAGGATGGTTCACTCACCTACTCGACGCTGCAAGAGGGCCGGATTCAGACCATGTTCTTGACCTATCGCGTAGTTGGAGATGAGCTACTGACCGATCAGCCTAGTGCCCCCCGTGACGAGCAAACCCAATTCAGTATCACTCAGGATGGGCGCTTGGTGCTGACGTTCGGTGGCGTCCAGAGTATGTTCCGCCGAGAAGTCTAACCGAGGCTCAAACTGGACCCACAGGCCTAGTCCAACTGGAACGGATTCTTCCCCGCGATTCCCTTCGCCTTGCAGCGATCGGGCCCGCTACCCGCGAAGACGGTCCCATCGGGGTCATCACGAGCTTGCGTCTCGATCGAGCACTGAACGATTGCTAACCCACCGGCCTCTTCTGCCTGAACGAACAATTCCAGTCGACTACGGTCCGGAAACCTCATGAGCTCGCTTCTCCACCTGCGTCCCCGGAATTTGACGACCTCGGGCTTGCCGGAAGGAAGCAAATAGCTGATGGTCAGCGCACGGACGCGTCCTTGGAGGACTTGGACGTCGTACGTAACGGGGAATGCTTCCTGCTCTTTCGCGTCAGGGCGTGCATCCGATGAACAGCCGGAAAAGAGCAGCGCCACCGACGCCAAGAGGATTGCCCTCTTCATGTAAGACTCACCCTGTCTCGAATATTGCGATCCGTTCGATTGGGCTGCCCGTCATGCCAACATTCTCGGCTTGGGCTTAGTGCCCCTGAAGCGAGCCTGCTGGCCCGGCGCCCTATACGCCCGGAAAGCCCCCCGCCACGCGTCGCAACAGGGGCCGTGGTCCGAGCTGGGCCCGAGTCCTATGCCGCCCGACTCCGACGCCATCCGGGCCCCCGTGACGGATGTCCCGGTTTCGCGGCCGTACCGGGTCCCGCCCTCTCTCCCTCCGCAAGGGGTGCTTGACGCTTGAATGGAGGGGGTGGGATAGTGGCCGTTCGCCAGGCGCCCGAGGTGTGGAAAACGGCCCTTCGGGCTGTGGAAAGGAGCCAAGATCGCTGATCTAGAGGTTGGCGCGGTCGTCGATGGGACCGTGTCTCGAATCACTCCTTACGGGGCCTTCCTGACCCTGGAAGGGGGCAAGGTCGGACTTGTGCATATCTCCGAGATCGACCGGAACTACGTCAAGGACGTCCACGAGCACCTCAGGGAGAGCGACGTCGTCCAGGCGAAGGTCATCGCCATCAAGGAGGACGGCAAGATCGACCTCTCGATCAAGGCCCTCCAGGACCCGGCACCCCCTCGTCCACGCAGGGGGAGCGACCCTGGGTTCGAGTCCATGCTCAAGAAGTTCATGCGCCAGAGCGAGGAGCGCCAGGTCGACTTCAAGCGCTCCGTCGAGCACAAGCGCAAGTAACGCCCCCTGTGGGCGAGCTCCGTGGAAGCGACCTCTCCATCGTCCGTGAGCAGCTCGGCCGCGAGCCCACCGTCCCTTTCACCGTGGTGGCCCGGTGCCCGGGCGGGCACCCTCTGGTGATCCGGAATGCGCCGATCGACCGGGACGGCCATCCGTTCCCCACCCTGTTCTGGCTGACCTGCCCCGTCGCGGTGAAAGCTGCCGCTCGCCTGGAGTCCGAGGGCTGGGTCGGCCGGTGGAACGCTCGGGCCGAGAAGGACGAGGCACTGGCGACCGCCCTGGCCACCGCGCACGAGGAGTACGCCCGGGAGCGTTCCCGGGGGTTCGCGCAGGCCCTCGCATGGGGTGGGGTCGGAGGAGCGGCGCGGGGCGTGAAATGCCTGCACGCCCATTACGCGAATCACCTGTCCGGCGGCCGGGACCCGATCGGATCGTGGGTGGCCGGGGAGATCGAGCCGGTCCATCCAGACGAGAAGCCCGGCCGGGTGGGCGTCGTGGACCTCGGCACCAACTCGATCCGGCTGTTGGTGGCATCCGCCGGGCCGTCCGAGGACCAGGGCCTGGAGGAGTTCGCCCGAGACATGGTCATCACCAGGATCGGGGAGGGGATCGACCGCACAGGTCGCATCGACCCGGAGGCGCTCTCGCGAACGGTCGACGTCCTGGAACGGTACTGCCGCCGGGCCAGGACACTTCGCGCCGAACGCATCCGTGTCTCGGCCACCGCCGCCGTGCGGGAGGCCTCCAACCGCGACGAACTCGAGGCTTGGGTGCGAACGCACGCAGGCTCGGAGCTGGAGGTCATCACCGGCGAGCGCGAGGCGGCCTTGTCGTTCCTGGGTGCCACGCACGGTCTCGATGCGCCGGCTCCGTTCTTCGTGCTCGACATCGGGGGTGGGTCGACGGAGTTCGCCGTGGGGACGGAGCAGCCGGACGCCTCCATCTCGACGCCGATGGGAAGTGTTCGGCTGACCGAGCGGTTGATCCGGACCGACCCTCCCTCGGAGGACGAGCTGGAATCCATCCGAAACGGCGTCCGCGGGATCCTGGACGATGTGGAAAGCTCCGTGCCGATTCGCACGGCACGCACGCTCGTGGCGGTGGCCGGGACGCCCACGACCATCCAGGGCATCTCGCTCGGGTTGCACTTCTACGACCCGGAAGCCATCCACCGTTCATGGCTCTCGATGAGGGAGGCCGAGCGCGTCCTCGAGGAGCTGGCGAGGATGACGACCGACGAGCGGTCGACGATACCCGTCATGGCCCCGGGACGGGCCGACGTCATCGTGGCCGGCGCCGTGATCCTGGTGGAGGTGATACGCCGGTTCGGATTCGAGCGGGCGCTCGTGTCGGAGACCGACATCCTGGACGGCCTGGCTCTGGAACTGTTGGCGACCCTGTAACCTCTGTCGCCGTGCCAAGGAAGACCCGCCATCGTCAGCTCGCCCGAGTCGCCGCTCGCAGGCAGGCCGAGCGCCGGCGGCGCCAGCGACAGAGGATCGGCGTTATCGCCGTCGCCCTCGTGGTCGCCCTGATCGGGGGCGTTGTGGCCTTCGCCGCGTTCACCGGGACCGAGCTGCCACCGGCGGCGTCGGGGACGCCCACCCCGTCGGCGTCATCGACCAACCAGCCGGTCGCCTGCGGCGCAACGGCACCGGCCGATGCGAACAAGCAGCCCCAGGAGTTCGCCGAGCCGCCACCGATGGAGATCGATCCGAAGAAGACCTACACCGCGACGCTCGATACCTCCTGCGGCACGATCGCGATCCAGCTGCTGGCCGACCGGGCTCCCGAGACCGTGAACAGCTTCGTGTTCCTTGCCGGGAAGGGGTACTTCGATGGAACGCGGTTCCATCGCATCGACACCAGCATCGACATCATCCAGGGAGGCGACCCCACCGGCACAGGCAAGGGGGGCCCCGGCTACACCATCCCGGACGAGCTCACCGGCAACGAGAGCTACGGCCCGGGGGTCGTGGCCATGGCCAATGCCGGGCCGAACACTGGAGGCAGCCAGTTCTTCATCGTGTACGGGCCGAACGGGCACAATCTCGACTCCGCACCCAACTACACGATCTTCGGCCGGATCGTGGAGGGGCTCGACGTGGTCAAGCGGATCGCCACGATCCCCGTGCAGGACCCGAGCGCCGGCCCGGCCGGGCAGCAGCCATCAAAGACCGTGTACATCGACACGGTCACGGTCAGGGTCTCCTAGGGGTCGGAAGGAACGGCAAGCGCTCCACCATGAGACCGACGTATAGGGGAACGATGGAGATCCCACCCCGCGCCGGAGCGTCGCGTTCGGTGGTGTGCGTTACCGCCGCTGGCGCCCTGCTGCTGGCGGGCTGTGCCTCCGGTGGCCCCCGCTCGGGGTCAGGCGGCTCGCCGGGATTCAACGCGGGCGGTCCCATGGAGGTACACGCTTCACCCACCGAGGCCGCGGGGGAGCAGATCCGTGTGCCCAACGTCGAGGGGGAGGATTGGGAGGACGCCGCGCACACCGTCCTCGATGCGGGGTTCGAGTTCGGCAACGTGGTCGCTGTCGTCGACCGCCACCCCAGGTGGTCGGTGATCTCCCAATCGCCAAATGGTGGTTCGCTCCTCGAGCCGGGCGAGGGCGTGTCGCTGACCCTGTCGATGGGCCCACACCCTCCCGAGACGGTCGATCGGCTCGCGTGCCTTCCCGAAGAGGAAGAGCTCGACGAACCCTACTGCATCGGCAAGCTCATAAAGTACTGAGTCCTTTCTGAGGTGCGGGAGCGTTCGTATCAGTTGTGCTTGTTTCCAGATTGATGCTTGATCGTGTCGTTCTGGGCTGTCAGTGGGAGAGGTTACGCTCAACCTCGTGGGGCGAAGGACGTATACGGATGCAGCTCCTCGATGCCGCACGCACCTGTCACACCATGCGTGACATCATTGCGAAACTGGGTCTTGTGCCCCGCGGTGGGAACTACGAGACAGTCAGGCGACGCATGGCCGTACTCGGCCTGGACGTTCCTGAGTTGCGAAAGCTGACAAGGGGGAGGCCGTTGAGTGCCATCTCCAAAGAGGAGGTGGCCGAGTCGCTGCGCAGCTCTCGATCACTAGCTCAGGTCTTAGCGAAGCTTGAAGTTCGACCCGGCGGAAACCAGGCCCGCGTGCGGCATCTCATCCAGGAGATGGGATTGGATACGACTCACCTGGTGGGGAAGGGATGGAGACGAGGAACCACGGCACCACCAGTTCCTGCTCGGCCCATTGAGGAGTTGCTGGTTGACGGTCGTTACGCGGAGACGAATAGGCTGAAGAAGCGACTGATCGACGAAGGATTGAAGGGATCCACTTGTGAGATGTGCGCTCGGGGCTCCTGGAACGGGCACGCCATCCCCTTGGAACTGGATCACATCAACGGGAGGCGCGACGACAATAGGCTGGCCAATCTTCGGGTTCTTTGCCCAAACTGCCACGCCCAGACAGACACCTACCGAGGCAAGAACATCGGAGCCTGGGCGCGCGTATAGTTTCTCTGCCCGGGTGGCGAAACCAGGCAGCCGCGGCGGGCCTAAACCCCGCCGTCCTTCGGGACATGTGGGTTCGAATCCCACCCCGGGCACTGTCTATCTGGGACGCGCTCCTCGGGCCCTCCCGGGGCGGCCACATCATCGGGAGCCGCGAGCCTGAGAGGCACATCTGGACGGTGCGACCGACGCGTCGTGCGATAGTCCCGGATCTCACGGCGGTGCAGGAATCACAGATCGGCCGACGGGATTCACCATCCAGACATCCGCGCGGCCGATCGAAACGGAGTTTGCGACGTTGGCGCAGGGCAACGCGACCGCATCCCAGTGGCTCGCCTTCCTCCTCACCGGAGACGCCGCGCGAGCAGCCGAGCTGACCAACGACGCGGTGGCGCACGCGTTCGCCGACTGGGGCGCGATCGCTGCGTTCGATCGTGCCCGGTACTTGGTGTGCGCCATCATGAGGCTCGCGCTCGGCGCGCAGGCTGTAGAGCGTGTCATAAGCCTAGGTTGTCATCGGGAGCGGCGCAGCAGTCGAAGAAGAGGCGAGCCGAGTAGAGAGAACCTTGCCTGAGATTGATGTCAGAGACGGTCTTCCATCCGGCGTATCCACTTCCCGGAAGTCCTGATCTCCAGAAGGTTGTGCACGGCGTGCTCGAATCGCCACTTGTTGGCAAATGTGCTCCGCCCCCCCATCCGGGGGACGGACTATCAGAAAGTCCAACGGTGGTTCGGCCAGGTCCGAGATGGCGTGATCGCCGACACGATCGCGACGTTCGTCACGTGTCGTGAGCGCCGGGGACGGGGTCTTCCCCACGTCACCCTAGCCCAGACGTGCTACGCGATCCGGCGGCAAGGTGACTCCGCAAACCCCCGGTCTCCTGATTGCATGCCGCTCCAACGCTCCCTAGCGTCCCTCTCGAGATACGGCAGATGTCAGAGATCCTGGCCCTTCCCCAGCCCGTCGTGGGGGAGCACGGCACCGAGAGTGCCCCCCCTCTCGTCCTCCTGCCCGCTCGCGACGCCATCGAGCGACTCCTGGCCCTGGCGCGCACGCACCTCGATATGGAGCTCGCCCTGGTCTCGGAGTTCACCGACAACCAGCGGATCGTGCGCATCGTGGCGGGCGACCCCGAGGCGTTCGGCCTCGAGGTCGGGGCCGGGACACCACTCTTCGACACCTACTGCTGGAGGGTGGTAAACGGCCTCCTCCCTCGGGTCATCCCCGACGCGAAGGCCGACGTTCGGTTGCGCGACTTCGAGGTCACGTGGGAGGCCGACATCGGCTCCTACATTGGGGTTCCCATCCGGTTCTCGGACGGCCGGATCAACGGCTGCCTGTGCTGCCTGAGCCACATTCCCAACCCATCCCTTCGGGACCGGGATGCTGGGTTCATGACCATGGTTGCGGCCCTCATCGGCCAGGAGCTCGAGGCGGAATGGGCCGCCCATGTGAAGCGGCTCGAAGCGGTCGAACGGATCCGTGGGGTCCTGGAACGAGGAGGCCTCGGCGTCGTCTTCCGGCCAATCTTCGACCTCGCTTCTCTCGGCATCGTGGGCTTTGAGCCTCTCACGCGATTCGAAGACGGCGGGAGCCCGGAGCGATGGTTCGCCGAGGCCGCCGAGATCGGCCTGGGTGCGGATCTGGAGCGGGCGGCGAAGCAGGTCTCCCTGGCGCACCTCGAGCACCTGCCCGGCCGCGTGTCTCTTTGGGTGAGCCTGTCCCCCAGCGGCGCCGGTTCCTCGACGATCCGCGACATGTTGTCCGAGGCTTCCGGAAACCGGATCATCGTCGGGCTGGCTTCGACTGGGCCGGACGACCAGCCCGGCTTCATGGATGCCCTTCAGGATCTCAGGGCACGGGGCCTCAGGCTCGCCATCGATCACGTGGGCAGAGGGTTGACCGATATTTCGGACATCTGCCGTCTCCGGCCCGACGTCCTGAGGCTGGATGCCGACGCGGTCTGCGGGATCGATACCGATCCGTCGCAACGGGATGTGGTCTCGTTCCTCGTGCGGTTCGGCTCGGAGGTCGGGGCGGTGATCGTCGCGGAAGGAATCGAGACCCGCCAGACCCTCCACGTCCTTCGAGACCTCGGGGTGGCGTATGGACAGGGCTACGCGCTGGCCCCCCCGCTCAGTCTCGAGGACCTCCCTCCCACATGAGAGACCGTAGGCACGTCGCCCTGCTGTCCGCGGGACATGTCCTCGAGGGATCACACCGCGGTCCGACCACCGGCAGCCGGCTCCAAGTGACCTGGTCGGGGGCCATGATCGAACTCGGCAAGCTGGCGTTCGTGGGAGGCGGGTACTACGTCGCAGCCGTCCTCAGCTTGCGGGTGGCGCTCGTCGGTGGCCAGGTCACCCCCGTCTGGCCGCCGACCGGGATCGCCGTGGCGGCGATGGTCTTGTTCGGTCGCAAGGTGTGGCCGGCCGTCTTCCTCGGCGCCTTCCTGGTGAACGCTCCGATCGGTCCGTCCCTGCTGACGGCGGTCGGCATCTCCGTCGGCAACACCGTTGCGCCGCTCATGTGCGTCACCCTGCTTCAGAGGGCCGGGTTCCGGCCGGAGCTCGACAGGCTCCGTGACGCGGTGGCCCTCGTGGTCTTCGGGGTACTCGGCATGACCATCAGCGCAACCTGGGGAACGGTGATGCTGCTTCTTTGGGGAACGATCTCGTTCGGTCAGTTCTGGCCGACGTGGTCGGTGTGGTGGGCGGGGGACGCCATGGGCGTCCTCATCGTGGCCCCGTTCCTGCTGAGCCTTCGATCGACAGGAGCTCGGCACCGTTCCAGCCCGCGCCGACGGGCGGAGGCCGGCCTGTTGTTTTGTGGGCTGGTCGTCGTCTCCTACTTGGGCATCGCGAGCCCCCTCCAGGCGAGATACCTCGTGTTCCCCTTCCTCGCCTGGGCGGCCTGGCGGTTCCGCCAACGCGGCGCCGCGTCGGCCGCTCTGCTGGCCTCGGCCACGGCCGTCTGGGCTGCCGCGAAAGGGATCGGGCCGTTCGATGAGGGGGCCCTGCTTGAGCGGATGTTCGCGCTCCAAGTCTTCAACGCCACCGTCGCACTATCCTCCGTCGTCCTGGCCGCCCTGGTCTCGGAGCGAAAGCGAGCCGAGGAAGAGCTCGGGCGGAGCCAGGAGTGGGTGAGCGGATTGTTCGCCTCGGCCCCCGGCGCGATCCTGGTCGTCGGGGAGGACGGCCGGATCCAGCTGGCGAATCCGCGGGCGGAGAACATCTTCGGGTACGACCACGACGAGCTGATTGGCCTATCCGTCGATACGCTGGTGCCGGAGAGTTTCCGGGCCGCGCACGCCCATCACCGCGCGGACTACCTCAAGGACCCTACGTCACGGCCGATGGGGTTGGGCATGGACCTGGCCGGCCGGCGGAGGGACGGGACCGAGTTCCCGGTAGAAATCGGGCTGAGCTCCTTCCACGTGCCGCAGGGACGGCTGGTCACCTGCATCATCAGCGACATCACCGAGCGCAAACGCATCGAGGAGGACCTCGCCCGCCGGGCGCTTCACGACCCGCTCACGGACCTGTCCAACCGGACGCTGTTCATGGACAAACTGAGCCAGGCCCTGGCCCGGTCCGAGCGCCGGGGGACCCTGGTCGCGGTGCTGTTCCTCGACCTCGACCACTTCAAGGTGATCAACGATAGCCTGGGGCACGAGACGGGAGATACGGTCCTAGTCCGGATGGGAGCTCGGCTCCGGGCCGCCCTTCGCCCGGAAGACACCGCCGCCCGGTTCGGAGGCGACGAGTTCGTGATCCTCCTGGAGGATATCGAAGGCGAGCAGCACGCCATCCACATCGCCGAGCGATTGGCTCGCGCTGTGGCCGAGCCGATCGGCCTCGAAGCCGGCGAGATCGTCGTCACCACGAGCGTCGGAATCGCCATCGCCCACGGCACCGCCGATAGGCCCGAGGCCATCGTTCGGGACGGCGACGCGGCCGCGTACCGGGCCAAGGAGCGCGGCCGTGCCCGCTGGGAGCTCTACGACCACGAGATGCGGCGGCGGGCGGACAAGCGCCTTCGGACCCAGAACGAGCTCCGCCGGGGTATCGAGTCAGGCCACCTCGTCCTGCACTTCCAGCCACTGGTGCGCCTGGACGACGGGCAGATCCGGTCCGTCGAGGCTCTCGTCAGATGGGACCATCCGGAACGCGGGCTCCTTCCGCCTGAGGAGTTCATCCCGGTGGCCGAGGAGACGGGGCTCATCGGGCCCCTGGGCTCATGGGTGCTGGAGGAGGCGTGCCGCCAGGCGGCCACGTGGTCCCCATCGGCTCAGGCGGACGATGCTCCCGCGATCACGGTGAACCTCTCCGCCCGCCAGCTCGCCCGCCCGGACTTCGAGGACACGGTTGCGAGGATCCTCGAGGAGACGAGTTTGGACTCGACGAGGCTCATGTTCGAGATCACCGAGACGGTCCTGATGGAGCAGGCCCCGTCCATCCTCGGCGTCCTTGGCAGGCTCCGGGACATCGGTGTGCACCTTGCCATCGACGACTTCGGAACGGGGTATTCGTCGCTCAACTACCTCAAGCGCTTCCCGGTCGATGCCTTGAAGGTGGACCGCTCGTTCGTCGACGGCCTTGGGAGGGACCCCGAGGACTCCGCGATCGTGGCGGCGGTCGTCGACCTTGCCCATGCACGGGGTCTATCCGCGATCGCGGAGGGCGTGGAGACGAAGGAGCAATTGAAGCAAGTTCGGCGCGTCGGTTGCGACATGGCGCAGGGCTACTACTTCGCCCGCCCGCAGCCGGCCGACGACCTAGCGGAGATGTTCGGGCTTCGAGACGCCCTCGCTCCCTCGTAGCCGCGGCGCTCAGGTACTTGGCCGGGCGACATTCCTAGATTCATCGAGAAGCCGCAGCCGGTCGCCGCCTCGTCCACGCCCCTGCTTACGATGCGTCTGGGGCGGATCCGGAAGAACTGCGGGGCGAAGTTCGGGAACCTCGGGTTGATCCTGTGGCCGCCGGTCGTGGAGCTGGGCCTGGCCCGACCTGGAGCGCACGGGCCTGGCGAGCGTTCCCGGAGCTGAACGTGTCGTCGATGAGGAATGTGACCTTCCGGGTCAGCCCACTCCGTCCGGTGTGGCGGTATTGCATGGCTGGTATCGATCGGCCGCCGGGAGAAACGTCGTGACCACCAAACCCCCGATACGTGGGTCGCTCCCGCGCTTCTCCCAGCGGGAGCTGTCCCCGCGCATGCGTGGACGGAACCGACGCGCGACGTTGATTACTTAGACGCGCTACTGAAGTCGATGGCGATCGCGGAGCGGATGAAACGGACGATACGCTGGGCATGGATCCGTTCGGGATCCAGGTCCGGGTTGTAGATCGTGATGTCCCACCCCGCTGGGTTCGCGCCCATTGCCTTTGTGACGACGACCGAGAGCTCGTTCCATCCCAGGCCGCCGGGCTGCGGGTAGTCGATCGCCGGAAGCGCCTCCGTCGACAAGACGTCGAGGTCAAGGTGGAACCACCACGGGTCGGGGAGATGCGAAACCGCCTCTGCGGTCGCAACGACGGGTTCGGCGGAGAGGTGGTCGCCGTCCACGAGCGCGATGCGGTCGCCGAGCGAGGCAACGCCCTCGGCACGCAGGAGTCCGGCGTCGCGCGCACCGAGCATTCGGACGTCGGCAAGTGCGACGAGCGGCAGCAAGGCGGCAAGCTCGGGCGACCAGGAGGCGTCGGCCATCCCAAGCGCGAACGCAAGCTCGCTGTCCGCCGCTTCGCCTGTGGATGACTGCACGGGAAGGTACGCGTCCTCGTGCCCATCGACGAACAACAGGCCGGTCCGCTCGAGGTTCTTCGCGGCGGCGAGACACCCCAGCAGCAGAGGGCAGTCGCCGCCGATAACGAGCGGGAAATGTCCGTGGTCCATGATCGAGGTGACCGCGTCCCGAACCCGAGTCACCATCGCGATCAATCCGCGATGATCGATGAGGAGTGTCATGGGATCGCGTTCCGGCGAAGGATCCGGGAGCATCACGTCCCCGTAGTCGTGCACGTCCGTGTGCTGCCGGAGCGCATCGACGAGCCCGACCTCTCGCAGCATCGTCGGCGCACGAGCGACGCCGCTGGTCGTTCCCGCCGAGTTCGTCGGGACACCGAGCAACCCGATCGTTCGCATCACTCGGCGAACCTACCCGATGCCAGATCAGATGGCGCCGAGGAAGTCGAGCACGGCCTGACGGAGCTCGTCGGCGACCGAGGGATCGGCGTAGGCGAGGATCTCGGTCCCATGCTCCCCGGTAGCGAGCACCACGATCTCCTTCGGCGAGGGGGCTACCCGGTCGAACACCGAAATCATGGCGGCGGCGTCCTTGTCGGACTCGCCGGCCACGAAGAGCTTCGGGACGAGCACGTCGCGGACCTGTCGTTGGACGGGAACGAGCCCATAGAAGTCGTACCCGGATACCCAGATGAGACCGTCGCTCTGCGCGCGAGCGAGATGCGGTTCCGCACGATGTTCGATGCGGCCGCGTTTGGTGTGGTGACCGTTGATATCCGAGCTCGGATCATCAATCGAATCCGACGGCTCGAGCTCATGGCTGGGTATGAACCGGGCGAGCTGGCCGGGGTTCCCCTGGCGGCGCTCGTCGACCGTGGGGAGCAGGACGAACTGTTCAAGCTCGGCGAGGTGATCGAGGGCGCTGTGGACCGGTGCGCCGTTGAGCATCAATTGCGACGCAAGGGACGATTCCCTGCTTTGGAGCCGGACCGTCATGGCGCTCGTGCGCCACGGGGAAGGCGACCCGAACTATGGGATCGGCATGCTGGAGGACATCACCAACGGCAAGTACGTGGAAGACGAGTTGATGCAGCGTGCGGTCCACGACCCACTCACCGGCCTGCCGAACCGGCGGCTGCTTGAGGACCGACTCGGGAACGCCCTCGCCCGCTTGGCAAGGAGACGGAACAGCGGTGTGGCCGTCGTCTTCCTCGACCTCGACGGGTTCAAAGAGGTGAACGATACGCTCGGCCATCAGGGCGGCGACGAGCTCCTCGAGGCCGTCGGACGGCGCCTCCTCCGCGCGCTGCGACCGTCGGACACGCTCGAACGCCTCATGGGGGCCCTCCCCCCGCCGTTCCCCTTGGGCGCGCGGGAGGTATGGGTGACGGCAAGTGCCGGCATCTCACTCACAACCGACCATCGCATCCGCCCGGAGCTGTTGATCCGCCATGCGGACGCTGCGATGTATACGGCGAAGCGCAACGGGCGGAACCGGATCGAGATGGCGGACTCCGTACCTCCGTGATTACGGCGTTACGGGCGGTTGCACGGAGCCGCCGATCACCTCGTCTGTGGTACGGACGACCACGTTGTTCGCCGCCTGGCCCTGGAGCCAGTCGAGGAGCGAGTCGAAGTTGGCCGGGGTGATCGAGTAGGCGTCGCACCCGTCGCACAGGTGGTGGAACACGAGCTGCACCCAGCCGCCGCCATGGGTCACCGCCCCCGTCACGTAGCCCTCGATCGTCTCCAGGGTCGTGCCCTGCTTGGGGTTGGGTGGCGTGCGAGTGGCGTACGGGTCGGCCGGAGGAATGGTTTCGGCGAAGATCGATGTGCCGTCCACACCAGAAACCCCGCGCCCGCTGTTGTAGCCGCAGTCCCTGACGACCTGCTTGGTGCCGTCGTCGAACGTCCCGAAGGGGTACGCGAACGAGGTTGGCTGGAACCCGTGCTCCAGCAGATTGTTTCGGTCCTGGCAGACCTCGAGCCTCGCGTCAGCGGTCTTCAAGGGCTTCAGGTTGACGTGGGTGAGCGTGTGCCCGGCGATCTCGTTCCCGGCGGCCGCAAGATCCTGGAGCTGCGTCCAGGTCATGTGGGCGGGGTCTCCGACGACTCCGGTGTTCACGAAGAACGTCGCGTGCATCCCGTGCTCGTTCAAGGTCGCCAGGGCACCGTACTGATCGGTCACGCCGTCGTCGAACTGGATCGTCACGACCGTCTGGGGGAGCGGCGGCGGAGGAGGCGGGGGCGGGGGCGGCACCGTCTGCCACGCGAAGGCGAGCGGGGACGTGGCCGATAGGTCGACGGCAGGCTCCACCGTCGAGAAGGACTCGATGTCGTCCTTGAACCTGGCCTTGCCCGAGTTGAACTCCGCGAACGGGTCGCTGTCGTCGGGCGGACAGTTCCTCATCCCAGTCTGGAACCCGGTATAGAGCGTTCCGTTCGGACCTTCGACCACAGCGCCCTCCAGGACGGGCGGCGAGCCGTCGAGGGATCCCACGAGGTTCGCCACCTGATGGTGGATGCAGTGTGGGAACGTGGTCCCGTCGCCGACGATGAACGACGACCCCCAGGCGTTGGCGCCGAGGATGTTCGCCAACCAGCGACCGCTCCACTCCGCGTGCGCGCTGGACCCTGTGAGTTGCGCGTACTCGCTCGCCATGACGGAGAGCCCGGTGCCGTGAGAGGCCGTGTCCCACGTCGCCCAGGGGAAACCGAACTCGAACGGATCGGTCGCGGCCTGCGCGATCGCGTTGTCGAGAGCCTTCTTCAGGTCGGCGACGAGCTCGGCCTGCGTGACCTCCAGTCCGGGCGGGTTGCCGGCCTGATCGATCGCCTTGTGGAGCTCGTAGTGCGCCAGACCGCTGACATCGTAGAGATTGAGGGTGTCCTCGGCATCGTCCGACCCGGTGATGTAGGCCTTGGCCCAGTGGGCAGCCTGCTGGAGATAGAAGCCGGCATCGGCATGCGGCAGTCCGGGCGGGAGGCCACCGCTCGCCACCGCCAGGTAGAGCTCCACCGCGCCGAGCTCGAGGTCGCTCCGCCACTCGGTTTCCGGGTAGAAACTGAAGGGGAGATACGTGATCAGGTTGCCCTTCGGAGTCGTATCGGCAAGATCGAAGATGTGCTGACCCGCGAGGAGGCACCTGTTCGCGAATGCCGGATCGCTCAGCTTGTAGATCTGGAAGCACAGGCCGAACGCCGCAGCCATCCGCCCAGCCAGGTTCGGGCTGATGAGCGACCCGGGCGGACCGGCGCGGAACACCGGGCGGTTGCGGATGTATCGGTAGAGGGGATCGGTCCCACCGTACGTGTCGTCCTCCTGGGGGAGGCGCCAGATGTCGTGGTCTCCGACCGCATTGGCGTTTCCCGTTCCGATCCCCACCTGGAAGTAGAAGGTGTTCGTCTGGTCGTCCCACATCCGAAGGAGCCAGTCCGTCCCGAACTTCGCCTCCGCCGTGAAGTCCGACATCGTCGAGCCGGCTCCCATCTGCGCGGGGAAGTCGCGAACCCCGGTGAGCAGCATGTCCGTCGTGTAGCTCAGGGTCTGCACACCCTTGATGTAGTCACCGGCGTCCCACCATCCGCCCGACGCGTCGATCTGGATACCGAGCGGATCGAGATCACCCGAGAAGCGCCCGCTCGGGTTCACATGGGGCGCGAGGTACGTCATCGCGTTCTGGTCGTTCAGATGCGCGGGGGCGGAGCGGAGGGGGTTGGCGATGAAGTCGGGCCCGTCACGCTCGGTCTGGAAGAAGGAGAGCGCGTTCGAGAGAGCTTCGTCGTAGACGTTCTGACCGGTGTCGATCTCGAAGGTTGGGGAGGACGCGAGGATCGGCCCGGGCACCGTGATGGAGTAGGTCCCTGGCGCGGTGACGGATCCAAAGTCGAGCCCGTACACGAACGGGAAGGTGCGACTCCACGAGCCGAGCAGCGGACCGATCGGCGCTGAGAAGACGACGGCGCCCGTCCCGTTCCTGACCTCGAACGAGGCGCCCGTCTCTGCATCGGTCGACATCAGGTAGGCCCGTTTCGCCGACGACGCTGGGTAGCCAACCTGGTTGACCCGGACGAACGCGGAACCGGGGGCGGCATGTGCCGGGGGGGTCAGGACGATGAACGTCGTGGCGAGTGCAATGGAAGAAACGAGCAGGCGCCGCCAGATGCGTGGGGTACGAGGCATGCTGGTGTCTCCTTAGGTTCGGGGTTCGTGGAGGGCCTCCGTCTGCGGCTCACCTCCTCAATGATTAGGAAAGTTTCCTAACCGGTTCGAGCGGTCATTCTAGGCACGAGCCGCGACAGTGGTCAAGGTCGCCGTCACGGCGGATGCAAGTCATGGCGTGGGCTTGATGACCATCAGGTAGAGGATCGCAGCGATCGGCACCATCGTGATGACCCCGGTCACCGTGGTTCGCCTCGCCGCCTCAGCATAGACGGATGGTTCCACGCCACGCGTTGCCATTTCGACCTGACGCCTCAGCGAGGGGCTGAAGAGAATCCCCGCGATCAGGCCCATGGCGACGTAAAGGATGATCGCCGTGATGATCCAGAACGTCGTGAATCCGATGTCAGCGTCAAGCACCATAAGGATCCCCGTGACCGGCAGCACGACGTAGGCGGGATTGGCGAGCCGCGCATCGAGTGCCCTGATCCCGGGAAGCACGTAAGCGCCCTGTTCGGGTTGCCTCCTGGTCCGCGAGAGCCAGACAAAGTACGTCACGTTCGTACCCACCGCAACGATCGCCGCCAGAACGTGGATCAGCTTCAACGCCGAATAGGTGGTCATCGGCCCTCGCGTGTGGGGTGGCTATCGCAGGGTGTATTACCATGCTTGTCGCCGCTAGCGCCACGAGAGAGCGGGCACTCCCATGGAGACTCCATCGGACGCTATCCTCCGCTCATGAGCGCCGCCCCCTGGCCGGCGAGCACGTTTCGCGAGCGCATGCGGACCGCCGTGCCGATCGCCCTCGCGAGCGAGATGCCGCCGAGATGATTCAGGATCAGACGGCGCCCCTTCGCCGTGTCTACGTTCGAGAACCACGTCGAGACGATCTTGCTGGCTGGCGCAGCTACGGGTGGCTCGAGGCCCCCGATCCTTCCCGCGCCGAGGAGGAGCATGCCGCTTTCCGGACCGAGCTCGAGAGGGCCGGAGCGGAGGTTGTGGTGGGAGGGGTCGAGGTCCCTGGCGACCCGGACGCGATCTACACGTACGACCCGGCACTCCTGACGGACGACGGCGCGGTCCTGCTGCGGCCGGGAAAGCCCGAGCGGCAGAGCGAGCCGGCAGCTGCCCGCGCTGATCTGACCGCGGTTGGGGTGGGGATCGTCGCCGAGCTCGTCGAGCCCGCGACCGCCGAGGGCGGAGATCTGTTCTGGCTCGACCCATCAACGCTGCTCGCCGGCCGGGGATACCGGACCAACGATGAGGGGATCGCACAACTGAGGACGCATCTCGCTCCTCGCGGCGTCGACGTGGTGCCGTTCGATCTGCCGCATGCTCGCGGACCGGCGGAGTGTCTGCACCTCCTGTCACTCCTGTCACCCCTCGCGCCGGATCTAGCCGTCGCCTATCCACGGCTCCTGCCCGTTCGCCTCGTCGAGCTGCTTCGGGACCGGGGCATCCGGCTCATCGAGGTACCGGACCAGGAGTTCGATTCCATGGGAGCCAACGTGCTCGCGCTCGCGCCTCGGGACGCCCTCGCCCTGGACGGGAACCCGGAAACCCGACGGCGGATGGAGGCGGCCGGCGTCGACGTCCGGTCCTATCGGGGGGACGAGATCAGCCGGAAGGGGGGCGGCGGGCCGACGTGTCTGACGCGCCCTCTGGCCCGAGGCTGACACTCCCCATGGCGCAGGCGAACGGCTGGTTCGCAACCCGTGAGCTCGAGCGAGGGGTGTGGCTCGTGGCCGAACCCGTCCACGTGAACTGCTTCCTGGTGGCCGGACGGGAGCGAGCGGTGCTGATCGACTCAGGTCTTGGGATCGCCGACATTCGTTCGATCGTCGAGTCGCTCACCGACCTCGACGTGATGGTCGCGAACACGCATCATCATTGGGACCACGTGGGTGGAAACGATCGGTTCTCCGAGGTCGCGATCCACGAGCTCGGTGAGGAGCACCTGCGGGCCGGCGACGACCTTGCGTTCGCCGGCAAGTACGTGGCCTTCACGAGAGAGCTGCTCGAGCGGTTCGCTGAGTTCAAGGCGCTCGACCGCCTCTTCTACGAGCTCCTGGCCGACGAGACAACGCCCCGGCCGCTGCCCGAAGGGTTTGACCCCGCGAGATGGCGGATCGCTCCGTGCGTGCCGACCCGGCTGCTCCGCGATGGTGACGAGATCGACCTCGGTGGGCGGACCCTCCGGGTGCTCCACACGCCGGGGCATACGCCGGATTCGGTCTGCTACCTGGACGAGGCGAATGGGCTCTTGTTCGGGGGTGACACGTACAATACCGGGCCAATCTATGCGCACATGCAGGACTCCGAGCTCGAGGCGTTCGCGCGCTCGACCAAGCGAATCGCGGCGATAGCCGACGGGATCCGCCGCGTCTACATGGCGCACGTCACCCGATACGCGGAGAACGCTGCCTTCGTTCGCGAAGTCGCCGAAGGCTTCGCGGCGATCCGAGCCGGCGACGTGCAGTGGGAGGATGCCTACGACGACGCCGGCGAGCCCGTGAGGGCCTGCTGGTTCGCTCGCTTCGGCGTCTTCGCCCGGCCCGGCGCCGTTTGAGCCTCAGTGGTTGAG
>JBIOXZ010000082.1:0-10124 GCA_044869895.1 Actinomycetota bacterium
GCTGGTTCGACAACAACGGGGTCAAGGTCATCGCGATCGTGGTGGTCGCGATCGTGGTGTCCATCGTGACCCGATTCCTGGTCCGGCGATTCCGCCGCAAGCTCGAGGGCAAGCCCAGCCTGACCCAGGAGTTGAACCTCCAGCGGGCCACCACCCTGGCCCACGCCCTGTCCACCGCGGTGGTGGTGATCATCTGGGCGATGGCCGTCCTCCTCGTCCTGGGAACCCTGGACGTCCCCCTCGCGCCGTTCCTTGCCAGCGCGGGGGTCGCCGGCGTCGCGCTCGGCTTCGGGGCCCAGAGCCTCGTCAAGGACACTCTGTCGGGGTTCTTCATCCTGCTGGAGAACCAGTTCGGCGTGGGTGACGTGATCGAGGTCCTGACCACCGCCAGTCCGATCTCGGGCAAGGTCGAGGACCTCACGCTCCGGATCACCACCCTTCGGGCCTTCGACGGCACGCTGCACGTCGTTCCGAACGGCAACATCCAGGTCGTATCCAACAAGTCGAAGGGGTGGGCCCGGGCCATCGTCGACGTCCGGGTTGCCTACGGGGAGGACGTGGACCGGGTCCGTGAGGTTCTCGAGGAGCTGTTCGAGGAGATCCGCAAGGACACGGTCCTGAAAGAATGGATCATGGAGGGCCCGAGCATCCTTGGCGTGGAGAGCCTGGCCGATTACGCGCTGGTGGTGCGGGTGGTCGCGGACACGAGGCCCTCCAAGCGGTGGGACGCCGAGCGCCGTCTTCGCGAGCGCATCACGCGCCGCCTATCCGAGCGCGGGATCCGCGTGCCGTTCCCGCCGGCCGTCTCATCGAGACCGGACGATGCATCCGCCACCGGCTCCCTCCCGTAAGGGCCGACGCGTGCCGGCTTCACCGCGGGCTGCGGCGGCAGCCGTTACCCTGGAATCGTGACGGGCAGGCTGTCGTTCGACTCGGTCCAGGAGCTGCAAACGGGGCTTCGCGGGGAGGGCTATCTCGCGGATCGCGGGCTGGCCACGGCGATCTACCTCGCCGTCTCGCTGGACAAGCCGCTCCTGCTCGAAGGCGAGGCCGGCGTGGGCAAGACCGAGGTGGCTAAGGCGCTCGCGTCGCTCCTGTCCCGCGAGCTCATCAGGCTCCAGTGCTACGAGGGCATCGACGCGTCCCAGGCGCTCTACGAGTGGAACTATTCGCGCCAGCTGATCGCCGTGCGGGCCATGCAGGACGGGACGGCGGAGACCCATGTGGAGGACCTGTTCGGGCCGGAATACCTGGTCGAGCGGCCGCTGCTCGCCGCGATCCGTTCGGGCTCCAAGGCGGTGCTGCTGGTGGACGAGCTCGATCGAGCCGACGACGAGTTCGAGGCGTTCTTGCTCGAGATCCTGTCCGAGTTCGCCGTAACCATCCCGGAGATCGGTCGGGTGGTGGCGGAGGAGCCCCCTGCCGTCGTCGTCACATCCAACCGGACCCGCGAGCTGCACGACGCCCTGAAACGACGGTGCCTGTACCACTGGATCGATCACCCCTCGCTCGAACGCGAGGTCGAGATCGTTCGAACGCGTGCACCGGCCGTGTCCGAGACCATGGCCCGTGAGGTGGCCGGGGCCGTGGCTCGCCTTCGGTCCCTGGATGTGGCGAAGCGCCCGGGCGTCGCCGAGACGATCGACTGGGCCAACGCGTTGTCCTTCCTCGGCGTCGAGCGCCTTGACGAGGGCACCGCAAGGGAGACGCTGGGTGCGGTGCTGAAGGATCACGAGGATCAGGAGCTGGCCGAGTCGCGGCTCGCCGAGGTGGTCGGCGACGCCGACGCCTGACCCCGAGGACCTGGAGGCTCTCGATAGGCTGATCGGATTCGGCCGAGATCTGCGGCGGCGCGGGCTGCCCGTCGGGACCGGCCGGATCGTCACGTTCTGCCGGGCCGCGGTGGCGCTCCTGCCACTGCGTCGTGAGGACCTGTATTGGGCGGCCAAAGCCTCGCTCGTGTCGAGGCCCGAAGATCTCGAAGCGTTCGACCGCGCCTTCGACGAGTACTTCGGGGTGGCGGATAGGTTCCCGGCGCTCGCTCGCCTCGTGGTGCCGAGGACGCCAGCAACCTCACCCGAGGCCGAACCGGTGGGTGAGCTGATGGCGACCGCGGGCCTGGTCGCTGGGAGATGGCGATCCGCCGGCGAGGCAGAGGAGCCAGAAGGGGAGGCAGCGCTTCGCATCGTGGCAAGCGCGGCGGAGGTGCTCCGGGAGAAGTCCTTCGCCGACCTCTCCGAGGAGGAGCGCCAGCGGGTCGCCCACCTCATCCGCCGGCTGGCGGTGTCGGCCCCGATACGCAGGAGCCGGCGCCTTCGCCCTTCTCCATCGGGGGATCGGTTCGACATGCGCCGGACGCTGCGAAAATCCCTTCGGACCGAGGGCGAGCCATTCCACAGGGCCTGGCGGAGCCGTGGGAGTCGGAGCCGGCCGCTCGTCCTGATGCTCGACGTGTCGGGATCCATGGGTCCCTACTCCCGGGCCCTGATGCAGTTCGCGTTCGCAGCAATGGCGGCGGGACGCAAGGTGGAAGTGTTCTGCTTCGGGACCAGGCTCACTCGCATCACCCGCTCGCTCCGCACGAAGGACCCGGACCGGGCCCTGCGTGCCCTGGGGCGGCTCGTGGCCGATTGGGAGGGCGGCACGAGGATCGGTCCATCGATCAAGCAGCTGCTCGATCGATGGAGCCAGCGCACCGCGCTCAGGGGATCGATCGCCGTGATCTGCTCCGACGGCCTGGAGCGGGGCGACCCGGAGCTGATGCGCCACCAGATGGCCAGGCTCCGTCGGTTGGTCCACCGCATCGTGTGGGTCAACCCGCTGAAGGGGAGCCCCCGGTACGAGCCGCTGGCACGAGGGATGGCCGCTGCGCTTCCCTCGATCGACGTGTTCCTCCCGGGACACAACCTCGACAGCCTGGAAGAGCTGTCGCGGGTCCTCGCCGGCTGAAGCTGGCCTAGGATTCGAAGCGTGGGGACGTCGGATCGGCTCGGGCGGGTCAGGCGGATGGGTCGGCTCACCGAGCCGACCGAGGAGGGGCTCCTCACCTATGGCGAGTATCTGAGGATCCCGGAGCTCCTGTCGCTCCAACAGCTTCGATCCGATCCACCGGTTCACGACGAGCACCTGTTCATCGTGGTGCACCAGGCGTACGAGCTGTGGTTCAAGCAGTTGCTGTTCGAGCTGGGATCGATCCGGGACCGGATGATGGGCGATGACCCAGAGCGCGCACGCCACCGGCTGACGAGGGTCCGCGCCATCGAGCGCGTCTTGATCGAGCACATCGAGGTGCTCCAAACGATGACGCCGCAGGACTTCCTGGCATTCCGATCCCACCTGGCGCCGGCGTCGGGCTTCCAATCGGTGCAGTTCCGCGAGGTCGAGTTCGTGTCGGGGCTGAAGGACGCGCGCTACATCGAGGACGTCTCCTCTTCGCCGGAAGAACGGGCCCGACTGGCTCGGCGCCTCGAGGAGGCCACCCTGTGGGACGGCTTCCGTTCGCTGCTCGAGGCGAACGGACTTCCCATGCCCGCCGGCGAAGCGGAAGCCCGTCGAACCAGCCTGGTCCGAATGGCGACGGAACCGGCGTTCGCCGGGTTGTTCGCGGTCTCCGAGGGACTGCTCGATCACGATGAGTCCTTCGCCATCTGGCGGAGCCATCACGTGCTGATGGTCGAACGGGAGATCGGGGCCAAGCGGGGCACCGGGGGTTCCAGCGGCGTCCCGTACCTGAGGACGACGCTCGGGAAGCGGTTCTTCCCCGAGCTTTGGGAGCTTCGGAGCTACCTGTAACGCGCTCGCCGGCGTCGGTGGTTCAGGCAGCGGGATTGACCCGCCGGGGCCGCGAGGAGTAGACCGCTCCCAGAGGCGGAAAGGGAGGTGGTCCATGGCCAAGGACCTCACGGTATCGCTGGAGGACCGTCCGGGAGCGCTCGCCGACCTCGGGGAGGCGCTGGGCAACGCCGGCGTCAACATCGAGGGCATCTGCGGGCTCGGCGTCGAGGGCCGCGGCATCATCCACGTCCTGGTGGAGGATGCAACGGCGGCCCGGAAGGCCCTCGAGGGGGCGGGGATCAAGGTCGAGGGCGAGGCCGATCCGATGGTCGCCGAGATTTCGGGGCGCGCGGACACGCCCGGAGAGCTCGGGAGGATGGCACGGGCGATCGCGAACGCGGGGGTCAACATCCAAGCGATGTACATGGCAACGCATGACCGCGGCGTGATCGTGACGACGGACAACGAGAAGGCTCTGAAGGCGCTCGGGATGTAGCGATTCCCTTCGGCCGGACGTATCGGAGGCGGCTCCCACGGGAGCCGCCTCCGGTTCAGTCGGTGGTGGACCCGCGCGCGTCCGAGACCGCGTACGCGCGATCGAGGAGCTCGACGGGGTGGAGCACCTCGAGCCGCCGGCCCGCGTTCCGCAGGCCGGCGACGATCTGCATGGTGCATCCGGGGTTGGCCGACGCCACGATGGTCGCCTCGGTCGCCCCGATCGACGCCGCCTTCTGCTCCATGAGCCGGTCCGACATCTCCGGCTCGAGCACGTTGTACAGGCCGGCCGCGCCGCAGCACCGGTCGCCGTCCGGGATATCGACGACCTCGATGCCGGAGATCCGGCGAAGCACCCGACGGGGCTGCTCCTTGATCCGCTGAGCTCGGAGCGCGTGGCACGCGTCGTGGTAAGCCACGCGGATCGTCGTCTGGTCCCCCGGTCCATCGACCGGAGGCTCGACCCCTTGTTCGTCGAGGAACTCCATGAGGTCGCGAACCCGAGCCGAGAAGGCGACGGCCTCCTCTGAGCCCAGGAGGTCGCCGTAGTCCTTCAGGTGGGCGCCGCACCCGGCTGCGGCGACCACCACCCAGTCGGCGCCGTCGAAGGCCGCCAGGTTCCGCCGGGCGAGCTTCCGCGCCGTCCTCAGCCCACCGTTGTGCGCCTGGATCGCGCCGCAGCAGGCCTGGCGACGGGGGGCGACCACGCGCCAGCCGTTCCGCGCGAGCACCCGGACCATGGCTCGATTCTCCGATCTGAACCACTGGTCCTGGACGCATCCCGAGAGGATCGCAACGGTCCCCTTCGCCGGTCCCTCCGGTTCCACCGAGGTCGGCACCCGGCGGCCGGGGTTGCCCCTGGGCACCAACGAGCGCACGCGCCTGCGGAGGAAGGGGCGCACGATGGGCGTCAGTCGCCTGACGAGCGAGAGCACCCATCGCCGCCGAAGGGCCACGTTCAGACCGAGCCACCGGACGAACCGGGCTCGGCGGGTACGCAGCGGCTCGATCTGCACCCTGGTCCGCTCCATCATCCGGCCGAACGGAACGTGCGACGGGCAGACATCCTCGCAGGCGCGGCACTCCAGACACAGGTCCATGAACCGGGCGAAGGTCGCATCGACGTTCGCCCGGCCCTCGGCCACGGCCCGCATCGCGGCGATCCTGCCACGAGGCGATGCGGACTCCTCGCCGGTCAGCCGGTAGGTCGGGCAGTGGGGAAGACACAGGCCGCAGGCCACACAAGTGGCCAGGTCGTCGTCGGAGGGGGCCTCGCCCGGCAGCCAGTTCGCCGCCAGGCCCACCGGGCCGATGAACCGGGTCCCCTCCGGGAGGACGGCACCGAGGGGTGGCCCGCCCCGCTCCTCCGCGTCCGCCACGTCAGATCCCTCCCCAGAACCGGCCGGGCGCCAGGACCCCCGCCGGGTCCAGGGCGGCCTTCAGCCGTCGGTGAACGTCCAGCCCCGGGGGAACGTCGGTCCCCAGCCCGCCGGGTCCCTTGATCACCGGCGCGATCCCTCCGAGAGCATTGGCCCTGGCCCGTAGGGCGTCCAACTCGCCGTCGGAGGAGGAGAGCCCGACCCAGCCGATCCCCACGCCGAGCAGTGCGCCCCACGACCCGAGCTGGGGATCGAGGAGATCCGGGAACGGCGGTGAGAACAGCTCCGCCAGGCGAGAAGAAGGGACGGCTACCTCGGCGACCACGGCGCTGGCTTCCCACGGACGTTCGGAAGGAAACGCCCCATCCTCGGTTACGACGATGACTCCCGCCGTCTGGTTCGCGACCTCGACCTGATGTTCCACCTCCTCCGGCCATCCCTCCAGGCGAAGTTCCACGACCTCGGGCATTGCCAGCGCGGCGGCCGCGCTCGGGACTGCCTCGAGCAGGCGCCGACCCATCTCCAGCCCTCCGGCCGCCTTGACCGATCGTCTGGCCTGTGGGCGTGGCCGGACCTTGAGTGCGACCTGCACGATCACCCCGAGGGTCCCGAGCGACCCCGTCATCAGCTTGTGCAGGTCGTACCCGGTCACGCTCTTCACCGTGCGGGCGCCGCTCCTCACCAGCCGGCCGTCGCCGGTGACCACCTCCATCTCGATCACGGTGTCGCGGATGGGGCCCACTCGCAGGCGCCTCGGCGAAGTGGCCGCCGCCGCGATCACGCCGCCCACCGTGGCGGTCGCCGGCGCGTCGCACGGCCACTCCTGGCCTCCGTCCGAAAGGATGCGGTCGAGCTCACCAACCCGCATCCCGGCCTCGACAACCGCGATCATCTCCGCCGGCTCGTAGGCCACGAGCCCGTCGAGCTGGGTCGTCCACAGCTCGGCGTCCACAGCGCAGGGCTCGCCCTTGTCCACATGGGTGCGTCCGCCCACCACGAGCAGCCGCTTGCGGTCGGCGGTCGCCTGGCGGAGCGCCTCGGCGACCCCCACTTTGTCCATGGGGTGGATCAGATCCACGATCCCTCCGGGATGCTCTGGGCGACCTGCGTCGCATCCATCCCCCGGGCCATGGCGAAGTCGCCGCACCGGGCCCCGGCCGGCAGCACCTTCTGCGGGTTCATCCGGCCCTCGGGGTCGAAGGCGGCGCGGATGCAGGCCTGGGCACCGAGGTCGACGTGGGAGAACACGAGCGGCATGAAGTCCCGCTTCTCCAGGCCGATGCCGTGCTCGCCGGTGAGGGAGCCTCCGCATTCGACGCACAGTCGCACGATCTGCTCGCTTGCCGAGAGCACACGTTCCAGCGTTCCGGGGGTCCGCCGGTCGAACGAGAGCAACGGATGCAGGTTGCCGTCACCGGCGTGGAAGACGTTCGTCACGATGAGGTCGTGCCGGCCGGCGATCTCGTAGACGCCGGCCAGGACGTCCACGAGCTTCGTACGCGGCACGACACAATCGTGGAGGTGATAGTGCGGTGCGATCTGGGCGACCGCCCCGAACGCGCTCTTCCGGCCCTTCCACAACAGTGCCCGCTCGGCCTCGTCGGCGGCCACGCGGATCGCGCGTACGCCGTGGTCGCGAGCGGCGCCCTCCACTTCGCGGGCCTGTGCATCCACGGCCTCGGGGAGCCCATCCACCTCCACGATGAGGACCGCCGCCGCGTCGGTCGGATACCCGGCATGGGCGAAACTCTCGGCCGCCACGATGATGCCGTGGTCCATCATCTCCACGGCCGCGGGCACGACGCCACCGGCGATGATGGCCGAGACGGTTGCCGCGCAATCCTTCACGGTGCTGAAATCGAGCAGCATGGTTCGCACTGCGGGGGGACGGGGCGTGAGGCGGACACAGGCACCGACGACGATCCCCAGCGTCCCCTCGGACCCGATGAGGATCCCTCGGAGATCGTAGCCGGGGGCTTCGGGAGCCTCGGAGCCGAACCGTTCCATGGTGCCGTCCGCCAGGACCACGTCCACCGCGAGGACATGGCTCGAGGTGACGCCGTACGCGAGACAATGCGGGCCTCCGGCGTTCGTGTTGACGTTGCCGCCGATGGAGCACGTCTGTTGCGATGACGGGTCGGGGGCATAGGTGAACCCGAGCGGCGCGAGTGCGTTGGCCAGGTCGAGGTTCAGGACGCCGGGCTCCACCCACGCCAGGCGATCCTCGGTCCGGACCTCGATGATCCGATCCATCTTCGACGTCACCACGACGAGGGAGTCGCCGATCGGCGTGGCCCCTCCGGCAAGGCCGGTGCCGGAGCCGCGCGGTACGACCGGCAGGGCGTGCCGCGCGGCCACCCGCATGCAGACCACCACGTCCTCGACCGTGTGCGGGAAGGCGACGAGGGCGCACCCGCCCTCGACCATCGAAGCGTCACGGGCGTAGAGGGTCAGGGCGAGCGGATCGGACAGGACCTCGGTCGTTCCGAGGGCTTCCTCCAGCTCGAGGCGGGCCGCATCGACATCGGCCATGGCGACTCGGACAGGCTAGCGCGGCAGCAACGGGGATGTGGCTCGGCCGTCAGGCGACCTTGCCGGGTTGTCCATCGGGGGTGGTGAAGGGCAGGCCCTGGCGTTCCCACTCCTCCATCCCGCCCTCCAGGTTGAACGCCTGGAACCCTCGGGCCTGGAGCATCAGCGCGGCCAGCTCGCTCCGGTTGCCCGAGCGGCACACGACGACCACGGGCTTGTCGGGATCGAGCTCGGGGCTCTCGCCCGCCATGATCGTGTTCAGCGGGATGTGGACGGCACCCTCGACCCGTCCGGCGTTCCACTCGTAGAGCTCGCGGCAGTCCACGAGCTGGATCTCAGACAGGCGCTCGTACGCGCCCGTCGGGGTGGTCAGGTCCGTCCCCAGTTCGCTCATCGCGGGTTGGATGCTAACAGCGTGGTCGCCGACGGAGCCGACCGATCTCAGGTCGCGCCGGCCAGTGCACGCTCGAAGGCCCGGAAAGCATCCTCACCATATAGGACGAACCGGACTTCCTCGACCTTCGTGTCCGATCCCATCACCGCGCGGATGGCAACGGGTGCCGCCAGCTCGAGCGGGTAGCCGTAGACGCCGGTGGAGATGGCCGGGAACGCCACGGAGCTCGCCCCCAGCTCGTCGGCCACCCGAAGGGCCTCGATGTGGCAGCTGGCCAGCAGGACCGAGCGGTCCTCGGACCTGGAGAACACCGGCCCCACGGTATGGATCACCCACCGCGCCGGGAGGTTCCCCGCGGAGGTTGCCACGGCCTTCCCGGCGGGGAGCCCGTCCGGATGGGAAGTCCGGCGGATCTCCCGGCATTCACGCAGGATGGCCGCCCCGCCCTTGCGATGGATGGCGCCGTCGACCCCGCCGCCCCCCAGGAGCGAGGAGTTGGCGGCGTTCACGACGGCGTCGACGGGCTCCTCGGTGATGTCACCCTGGACGAGTTGGATCCTGGGCACCAGGGCATCGTAGCGCCCGCGGATAGCAGGGCGAACCAGGTTTGTGCTAAGGATAGGCACCACGACCGTCGGAGGGGGATCGGTGGCCGAGATCGTCATGGAGCAGGTGTCGAAGGTGTTCCCGGATGGGACCGCGGCGGTCTCCGATCTGGACCTCGACGTCGACGACGGGGAGTTCATCGTGCTCGTCGGTCCCTCGGGATGCGGCAAGACCACGGCGCTGCGGATGGTCGCGGGTCTCGAGAGCATCAGCCAGGGGTCGATCCGGATCGGCGATCGCGTCGTGAATGCGCTGCCGCCGAAGGAACGGGACATCGCGATGGTGTTCCAGAACTACGCGCTGTACCCGCACATGAGCGTGTACGACAACATGGGCTTCGGGCTCAAGCTTCGAAAGCTCCCCAAGGAGGAGATCGACAAGCGGGTCCGGGAGGCCGCGGGGATCCTGGGACTGGACGACTTCCTTCAGCGAAAGCCGAAGGCCCTGTCGGGCGGGCAACGACAGCGCGTGGCCATGGGTCGAGCCATCGTTCGCGAGCCCAAGGCGTTCCTCATGGACGAGCCACTGTCGAACCTCGACGCCAAGCTCCGCGTTCAGATGCGCTCGGAGATCGCCCGGATCCAGCACGACCTTCGGGTCACCACGTTGTACGTCACCCACGATCAGGTCGAGGCCATGACCATGGGCGACCGCGTGGCGGTCATCCGCAAGGGCGTCCTCCAGCAGGTCGATACGCCACAGTTCCTGTACGACCATCCGAACAACCTCTTCGTCGCGGGCTTCATCGGCTCTCCGGCCATGAACATGGTGGAGGCCAAGCTGTCCAGTTCGGATGGGTCCGGTGTCGTGGAATTCGGCGGGTATCGGCTCGGCGTGCCCCAAGAGGTCATGTCGGCCCGCCCGGAGCTCAAGGCATTCGACGGAAGACCGGTGATCGTGGGCCTGCGGCCCGAGGACATGGAGGACGCCTCGCTCGTCCCCGA
>JBIOXZ010000083.1:0-11311 GCA_044869895.1 Actinomycetota bacterium
TCTGGACTACTCCCGGTGGAGCAGGCCGCTTCGATCAGCGAGCAAGTCGCGGCGCGTCGGCGCGGGCACAAGCGCCCGATTGACGGGCCGGGCCCCCCGATGCTAGGGTCGCTTGTCTGAGACTGAGTCCTACTCTGAGATGGGAAGACCCTGATCCGCCGTCATCTCCGGCTGACGACATCGATCGCTGTCCTCGCGTTCTTGGCATCGTGCTCCACGAACGATGGCGCGAACACCCCGGGGTCGACGACCGTAGTGGCGGCGTTCTACCCGATCCAGGAGGCCGCAAGTCGAGTCGGAGGCGGGACGGTGCAGGTCTTCAACCTCACCCCGCCTCGCGCCGAGCCGCACGACCTGGAACTCACCCCCGACGGGGTGGAGCGCATCCAGTCCGCGGACGTGGTGCTGTACCTCGGTGGAGGGTTCCAGCCGGCCCTGGAGGACGCACTGTCCGGCGCCGAGGGCGAGACGGTCGACCTCCTGGCGGGGCTCGACACCCTGCCCCCACCCCCAGGGGAGGCCGGGGAGGGGCTCTCCGTCGATCCGCATGTCTGGCTCGCACCCAGGCTGTACGCGGAGATGGCGAGCGAGGTCGCCGAGGCGCTGGCGAAAGCCGATCCGGATTCCGCCTCGACCTTCCGGGCCAACGCGAAGGCGTTCGAGGCGGATATCGACCAGGTCGACCTCCAATATCAAGAGGGTTTGGCGCACTGCCAACGGCACATCATCGTCACCAGCCACGAGGCATTCGGTTACCTGGCGAGCGCGTACGGGCTGACCCAGGAGGCGATCACCGGCCTGTCACCGGAGGCGGAGCCCGGGCCCGCCAGGCTCGCGGAGCTGAAGGACCTCGTGCAGCAGCAAGGGATCACCACGATCTTCACGGAGGAGCTCATGTCGCCGAAGGTTGCGCAGACGCTCGCTCAGGAGGCGGGTGTTCAGACCAAGGTCCTCTCCACCATCGAGGGCCTCACCCCCGAGGAGGAGGCGGCCGGGGCAGACTACATCTCCCTGATGCTCGACAATCTCGCGACCCTGGAGAAGGCCCTTGACTGCTCCTGACCCCCGGTCGCTGGTGCCGGGGGCATCGGCTGGGGACGGTGCCCCGTTGCTCGAAGCAACCGGGGTCTCCTTCGCGTACGGCCAGACCTCAGTGTTGGAGGACGTCGGCATCGCGGTCCGGCGCGGTGAGTTCGTGGCGCTGGTCGGACCGAACGGCTCGGGGAAGACCACGCTGCTTCGCGTGATCCTCGGGTCGCTGCACCCGTCGAGTGGAACCGTTCGTCTCCTCGGCGAGCTACCCGGGCGACTGCGGGAGCCGTGGCGCCTCGGCTACGTACCGCAGCGCCCCATCCTCGGTTCGGAGGTCCCGGCCACGGTTGAGGAGATCGTGGCGTCCGGGCGACTCGCTCGTCGTGGTTGGTGGCGCCCGCTTGGGCGGACCGACCGGGAGGAGGTCGGTCACGCCCTCGAGTCGGTTGGTCTGGCGCACCTCACCCGCCGTCCGATCAACGAGCTTTCAGGGGGACAGCAGCAGCGGGCGTTCATCGCACGGGCATTCGCCGGCGAGCCCGAGCTCCTGGTCCTGGATGAGCCGATCGCCGGTGTGGACGCCGAATCCCAGCGGAGGTTCCGGAACTCGCTCGTACACCTCATCCGGGAGCACGGGGCCGGGGTGCTGCTGGTCTCGCACGAGCTTTCACCGGTGGCTCAGGACGTGGACCGGGTGGTGGTACTGAAACGGACCGTGCTGTTCGACGGCCCACCGGAACGGCTCATGAGGGAGGGCGTCTCGCTCGGCGTGCACCGCGAGGATCTCCCCATGTGGCTCGAGGGCCTGACGTGATCTCCGCGCTCCCCCTGCCGTATCCGTTCGAGCTGACGTTCATGCAGCGCGCGCTGTTCGCCGGGGTGGTCGTGGGCGCCTTCGCCCCCATGATCGGGACCTTCCTCGTCCAGAAACGCATGTCGCTGATCGGTGACGGGATCGGGCACCTCGCCTTCGCCGGCGTGGGGGCGGGGCTCGTCGCCACCGTGTCTCCGGTGTGGATGGCCCTGGTGTTCGCGGTGGCCGGCGCCCTGGGGATCGAGTGGCTACGCTCCCGGCGGCGCGCATCGGGTGACCTCGCATTGGCGCTGTTCTTCTACTCCGGGATCGCGCTCGGCGTGGTTCTCGTGAGTAGCGTCCAGGGCCTGAGCGCGATCGTCCCGTACCTGTTCGGACAAGTGCTCACGGCGAGCGCCGCCGACGTCCGGCTGATCGTCCTGCTCGGCGCGGTGATCATCGGGGCGATCCTGGCCACGAGGCGCGTGCTGTTCGCGGTGGTCACCGACGAGGAGTGGTCGAGCGTGGCCCGTCTCCCGGTCGGTCTGCTGAACTCACTGTTGGCGATCCTGGCGGCATGCGCCGTCGTGGCCGCCATGAAGATCGTGGGGATCCTGCTGATTGCCGCGATGATGGTGCTGCCGGTCGCCAGCGGTCAACTGTTGGCGCGATCCTTTCGTGGCACGCTGGCGTGGTCGGCGGGAATCGGGATGATCGCCGCGGTGGTGGGGTTGGCAGCGGCGAGGGTATGGAATCTGGCGCCGAGCGGCTGCATCGTGCTGGTCGGCGCGATGGTCTTCACCATCGTGGCGATGGCCACACGGGGCCGCGGATCGCGGATCCTGTCCAGGGACGAGGAGCTCATCGAGGGAGGCAACAACGATGGTTCTCGATGATTCTCACCCCGAGAGATAGACTGAATCGGCCATGGAACCCGACGTCCACCAGACGGTCGCAGCCCGACTTCGGGCCGCCGCGCAGCGCTACACGGCGAATCGACGGGCGTTGGTCGAGGCACTATGGGACGCCGCACATCCCCTCACCATCCACGAGTTGCTCGCCGTTCGGCGGGACGTCCCCCAGAGCTCCGCCTACCGGACCCTCGCGATCTTGGAGCAGGTGGGAGTGGTCCGGCGCGTCGTCACCAACGAGGAGTTCAGCCGGTTCGAACTCGACGAGGAGCTCACCGAGCACCATCACCACCTGATCTGCTCGAACTGCGGCGCGGTGGATGATGTCTCGATCGCATCAGAGCTGGAACGTAGCGTCGAGCGTGCCCTGAACCGCGTCGCTCGCCGGACGGGCTTCACCGCCGTCAGTCATCGACTCGACCTGATGGGCACCTGTCGCAACTGCGCCTGACCGACGAGGTGCCTGGGAGCCTCTTGGGCGTGAATGCCCGAAGCCTCTGAAGCCGGCGCCATTCTCGTCCGATACCGTTCTGGACTGGGACGGCCACTTCGCCCCATGTCCGTCCCCGACCAACGAGGAGAGCGAGCCTTGGACCCGCGACCGCCCGAACGCCCAGCCTCCGAGTGGGAGCCCTCCATGCCTCCACCTGCCCCTGGTGCCGACGGTCCCCCACCGCCAGGATCCACACCCTCGGGGCCCGGGACTCCGGATGCGCCATCGCCCTCGCGCGATCGCGGCCGTCGCCTGCTGGCGATCGTCGCCGCGACTCTCATCGTCCTCGGTGGTGGCGTCGCCGCCGCCACGTTCTTCGTGATGCGCGGCTCGAGTGCGGAGCTCCTGGAGCTGGTCCCTGCCTCGAGCGAGGTCCTTGTGACGGCGTCCCTCGACCCCCCCGTCGGCCAGAAGATGAACCTGCTCGCCCTGGCGCACCGCTTCCCCGCCCTCGGTGACGATCAAAACCTCCGCAAGCAGGTGAACAGGGCACTCGACGAGGCGCTCGAGAGCACGGGTCTCTCACACGATGACGTGCTGCCATGGCTGGGCTCGGAGGTGGCGATCGTGGTGGACTTCAGCTCCAAAGACGACGTGGTCACGACCTCGGCGCTGCTGGCCAGCGCAGACGACGGCGCGGCGGAGCGGGCTCTCGACAAGGGGATGACCGCATCGCTCGGCGCCGGGCAAACGCGCGACTACCGCGGCATCACGATGCACCTATTCGGAAGCGGTTCCTCGTTGATGGGCTACGCGATCGTTGATCACGTGGTGGTCATCAGCAACCACGAGGTCGGCCTCACCCGGGTGATCGACGTGTCCGAGGGCACCACCCCGAACATGGCAGATGACCGGGATTTCGTGGACACCGTCTCCACGCTTCCGGAGGGCAAGCTCGGACTCGTGTACGTGAACCCAACGGAGCTCGTGAGCCGGGCGCTGTCGGAAAGCGGGCTCGGCGCCGCTGCCGGCAGCATGCCGGGACTCGATACGGTGCGGGCGCTCAGGAGCATCGGCATATCGCTCTCGGCCCAGCCCGATGGCCTCGCGTTCGATCTCACGGTCCGGCTCGAGCCCTCGAAGCTCGATCCCGCGACCCGCGAGGCGCTCGATGAGCCGGTCCACGAGAACGCGACGCTGTCGCTCGTCCCCGCCAACTCCTACGCCGTCGCGACGCAGCAGGGGTTGGACACGAACCTGAAGCAAGTGGTCGACCAAGCTCTGTCGACGCCCCAGGGGGAGCGGCTGCGCCAACGGTTGGGTATCGACGACGCACTCTCGGCACTGACCGGCGACACGACCTTCGAGATCGGGCCCGGATCGGGCGCGACGCCCGTTGGAGGCGCGCTCGTGCTCGGCGTGGACGACCCGGCGGCGATACAGCACACCCTCGACAGGCTGGCGGACCTCGCCCTTGCTGCCCAGCAGCGGGCGCAGGCGCCCTCGCCTTTCCCCGTCCAAGGCGGCCGCTCCAGGCAGCAGGTGACCCAGCTCAGGCCCCTCAAGCCCGGGGTGGGGCCGGAGGTCGCTTGGCGGACCACGACCTACCAGGGCATCACGATCCGCTATCTCGTCGACCCGAGCCTCTCGGGCTCGGGGTTCCTTCCCGCGTACGCCGTACTCGACGAGGCGGCATTGATCGGGTCGAGCCCCGCCGAGATCCGGAAGCTGATCGACGTGAAGGGCGGGCAGCCGAGCATCACGTCGTCCTCGGTGTACACGCGGGCCCTCGCTCGGGTTCCGAGTGGTAGTAGCAGCTTCTACCTTGACGTGGAGGGCATCGTTTCCCGGTTCGCCTCGGCGCTTCCGCCAGACGTGGAGGAGAACCTCGAGCCGATCAAGACCGTGGTCACGGGAGGCACGAACTCGTCCTCCCGCGTGACGGCGCGCCTCTTTATCGAG
Source organism: Actinomycetota bacterium (assembly GCA_044869895.1). Taxonomy (GTDB): domain Bacteria; phylum Actinomycetota; class UBA4738; order UBA4738; family HRBIN12; genus AC-69. The sequence continues at coordinate 5,132 of JBIOXZ010000083.1, forward strand.
ATACGCTGATCGCGAACGAGGAGGCACGTCACAGAGAGAGGCGCGGGATATGAGCGAAGATATCGACAAGAAACACCCTCCCTTGCCGAATCCATGCGCGGAGGAGCATCCGGTCCTGCTCTCCCTCCTCACCGAGGTCCTCACGGAGGGTGACGTCTTCGTCGACGTCGGGGCGAATACCGGCTACTTCGCCGTGCCCATCGCGAAGATCGTCGGGAGCGCGGGACGGGTCCACGCGTTCGAGCCAGCGGCAGACGTTGCGGAGCAGCTTCGGAGAGCCGCACGCCTGCAAGGGGTCGAACCGCGGATGACGGTCCACGAATTTGCTCTCGGAAGCGGGGACGGCTCCACCCACCTTCGTGCCGATCCGGAGTATCCCGAGGATTCGACCAAGCGGTCCCTGTTCATCTCGAGCGGTCCCACCGTGGCCGAGGTAGCCGTCCGTTCGTTCGATGGATTGGTCACATCCGGTGCTGTTGACCTCTCGATCGGTCTGCACGCGGTCAAGATCGACGTCGAGGGAGCGGAGATGCACGTCCTCGAGGGGATGCGGCGGACGCTGGAGCGCGAACGTCCGCGGATGATCGTCATCGAGACGATCGAGACTCATCTGCGTCGCGCGGGTTCCACCGTGGCCGACATCCACGCGTTCATGCGAGACCTCGGGTACGTCGCGATGAACGATGCACGGGTGACCAGATCGCTCGAGCTGAACGCCGTGTTCGTTCCTGCTTGAGCTCTCTCGACCGCGATCGGTGGTCACGTCCACTCCTACCGTGGTCGCTGCTCCTCCGCCTCGCCGGATCGCCGCATCCGTTGCTCGGCTTCGGCCTGGTCGCCGCGACGTTCGGAGACTTTGGCGAGCGCACGCCACGTCCAGCTCGCCAGCTGGCGCTCGCCGAGCTCCTCCGAGATGCGGATCGCCTTGCGAAGATCCGCCTCAGCCTCGTCCAGTCGGCCGAGCTCCCGCTTGGCGATACCGCGCTCGGCGATCGCGTCGCCCATCTCCCACTTCGCTCCCAGGTCCTCGAAGACGGCGATCGCGCGGTCGAAACCGGGGACCGACTCCTCGTACCGGCCCAGTTCCTCGAGGATCCGGGACCGCTGCACCGTCGTCATCGCCATGCTGAACTGGTCGCCGATGTCCTCGGCGAGCTCGCTCGCCTCGTCACTCAGCTCGAGCGCCTTCCGCAGAGCAGCGCCGGCCTCGGGACCCGACCGGCGCGGACCACCGGTCTGGTTGATCGAGAGCGAGTTGAGCGCCCGAACGCGCGCCAGGCCATCCTCGGCATCGGCGACCTGGAGCGCGCGTCGCCAGATCGCCTCGGCACCCTGGTAGTCGCCTCGCGTCCACGGCACCCACCCCGCGAACAAAAGGGTGCGGGTGATCGCCCACGGATCGGCGTATTCCTCAGCCGCGGCCAGCGACTCGTCGAGCAGCTTTTCGGCCTTGTCGACGTTGCCCTCGACGTTGATCGCGACGTCGCCCAGGAAGCGCAGCGACAGGGAGAGGGTGAAGTGGTCCCCGACCTTCCTGCCGAGCTTCACCGCACGGTCGAGCACCTCAGTTGCCACGCGGTACTCACCGAGCCAGTAACGCGCCTCGCCGATGCCGGCGAGCGTCCGAGCCTCGCGGACGCCCCACCGCTCCTCCGGACCCGCCAGGGTGAGCGCCCGCTCGTAGTAGTCGATCGCCGTTCGACTCTCCATCCGTCGCCTCGCACGATCGCCCGCCTCCAGGAGCGCGTCGGCAGCTCGCTCCACCACAGAGCGATCGTCCCGGTCCAGATCGAGGGATGCGAGCGCCGCGAGCTCGAGGTGCTCGGCGGCCCACGTGGGATGACGGTCGGCGAAGAGCCGATCGGCGATGAGTTGGTGCAGACGAACCCGCTCCCGTTTCGGGAGACTCGCATACGCGACGTCTTTCAACGTCGCGTGCCGGACGCGCCATCGAGCCACGGTGTGGCTCTCGTGCTCACGAACGACGATCTCGGCCTCCTCGAGCTCCCGGAGCTCATCGTCCGTGACCTCGGGATCGATCGTGCGCAGCTCCTTGAGATCGAACGAGACGAAGAACGTCGCTGCGCGCCGGGTGAGCTCGCGAAGCCGCGGCCGCAGGTGGTCGAGCCGAGCCGAAACGACGGCCTGCACCGTCGGCGGCAGGCTGCCGCGCGGCGCGGGAGCCCCGGGAAGCAACATACCGGTCGTTTCGATGATGAAGAACGGGTTGCCCCCGGTCCGCTCGGCGATCTCGGTCGCCTCGGTATCGTCGATCCCTCGGCCTGAAGCCTGCCGTGCAAGATCGACCGATTCGTCGGGGCTGAGCGGTTCCAGGCGCAGCCGGATCGCGTTCGCCGTGGTGGTGCCCCACGCGGGCCGTTCGTCCAGGAGCTCGGGGCGGGCGAGCGCGAGCACCAGGGCACGGCGCGGTTGTCCGCGAGTCGGCGCCCCGAGACGTTCGATCAACTCGAGCATGGGCGGCCGCAGCGTGTGCGCGTCCTCGAACTCCAGCACGGCGGGCAGGTCCTTCGTCATGGCGTCGACGAGCGCGACGAACCCAGACTGCACGTCCTGAACGAACGCCGACTGGTCGCGCCGCTCAGCCATCCCGAACAGGAGCGACAGACGCTCGTAGATCCGTTCGGCGTGTGGTCCGGGGATCCAGCGGTCGACGAGTTCGCGCACGCGGCGCTTCGCTTTCTCGGGCGGGTCGGCCTCGTCCAGCTGGGCGAGCTCGGCGACGATCGTTGCCGCCGGGGCGAACGTCGCGGTGTCGGTGAACGTTCGCGCGTGTCCCGCGAGCACGGAAACATCGTCGCCCAGGCCTGCCGTCAGCTCGTCGGCGAGCCGGGACTTGCCGATGCCGGGTTCGCCGAGCACCGTGACGAGCACGGGTCGGCCTGTGTTGATCGTCCGGTGGAGGCTTTCGCGCAGGATGGCCAGTTCGCTCGAGCGGCCGACGAATGGGATCGTCCTGCGGGCCGAGCGGGGTGTGAGCCCCTCCACGCGGAAGCCTGCCAGCCCGCCATCGAACCCCTTCGCCTCGATGTCTCGTCGGTCCGCGAACGAGACCGCGTTCGCCGTGAGCGCGACGGTGGTCTCACCGGCGAGCACCTCGCTGGGCTCCGCAGCCGTCTGGAGCCGGGCGGCGGCGTTCACCACCGGCCCCGTGACGAGCAACTGTCCGGCGGGCCCAAGGCCGGTCGCGGCCTCGCCCGACGCGATCCCGATCCGGATCTCGAGCGGTTCACCCAGGGCCAGCGAATCGCTCATGCGGTGCACGCGGGAGCGGATCGCGAGGCCTGCCCGTACGGCCCGAAGCGCGTCGTCCTCGTCCACGGTCGGCAGGCCGAACACCGCCATCACGGCGTCGCCGATGAACTTCTCGGGCCGGCCTCGGAACGCTTGAAGCTCCTCGGACGCGGCGTCGAAGAACCTACCGAGGATCTCGCGGGCTCGTTCGGCGTCCAGGCGTCGCGCGAGCCCCGTGGAGTCCACGAGATCGGCGAACAGAACCGTGACCATCTTCCGTTCCTCGGTGCCGAGGAGAGAGCCGACGGACGTGCCGCAGTTCGGGCAGAATCGCGCGCCTTCGGGGAGCGGCTCGCCGCAGACCTGGCAGGGCATGGGCTCCAGCATAGGGCGGGTGGACCCCGGTGAATTCCTCGGTTTAGGCCACCTGTGATGTGGGAAGATAGGCGCGATGAGTCGATTCTTCGGCGGCTTCCTGTTCTTGGTCTACCTGGTCATCGGCCTCGTCGTCGCGGCCAACCACAACTACTTCGACCACCTCGGCAACGCGAAGCCGATCATCTCCGCGGTCATCGCTGTGGTGCTCTGGCCGCTGATCCTCTTCGGGGTCAACCTTCACATCAAGTAGGGCTCGGACCTAACGTGAGCCACGCGTGAAGTCGAGGTGAGACAGCGTTCGTCTCTGTCGTCCGGTCCGACCTCACTGGCATCACCCTCCCCCGCCGCCCCCGGCTGCATCAGAGCCCGGCTTGAACACCATGTCCACACCGCAATCAACAACACGACGAGGTTCATCCCGTACCCGAGAAGGCACCGGTCGAGCAGCGTCGACCCCTCATTCGCACCCGTGGGCTCATCGCCGACGGCCAGTCTCTGGAGCCTGGTGCCGATCCGGCTAAGGTAGACGGCCCCGATCAGGAAGGCGACGGCTACGAGGCGTGTCACCGGTAGGAGGCGGCGCCTCCGCTCGATGGGTATGGCGGCGTGCGATCGAACAACAAACCCGGAGGATTCGAAGCGAGCACAGGCTCGGTGAGGTGTCGCCTCATGCCGAATTCGAGCTCGAGATCGTCTTCTTGCTCCTTCCCATACGAGCCCGCCACGCTGATATGGACAATCTCGCGCGGCCGGTGGTCAATACGCTGTTCGACTCCCGTCATGAGCAAGCGGATCGAACACTCACGGCAACGCCGTTCGAGGCCGAAGACGCCCAGATCCATCGGCTGATCCTGGAGAAGCGAGTCGTGGCAGACCCAGCTGAGGAGGGAATCGACCTAATCGTGCGCTGGGATGCGCGCAAAACCGCAGGCTGATCCCCCACGTGTATGCCACGCTGAGTGCCTCCCCGAGAGTGACCCGAGCGTGCGTCCGCGCTATTCCGGCTCGGCGGGGTCGGCGAAGCCGTTGCTCCTGTGGGTGCCATCACAGAACGGTTTGTTGCTGGACCCTCCGCACCGGCACAGCGTCTGTCGGTTACGGACCTCGTACGGCGAGCCATCCTCAGAGACCACCGGGATCCCCCCGCGGACCCAGAGCGAGCCGTTCGGTTCCACGCCGATCGACGGCTCGAGCTCGGGCTCGCTCGGTCGCCGATCGGGAGCGAGCGTGAGGGCCAGCCTGCCCGAGGGACACCGGTGGACCATCGCGATCATCTCGTTCCGAACCTCCGGATCGTCGGCCTCCTCGAGCATCTCCCACACGCCGGTCCGGACGTTTCGGCAGAAGCCGTGCTTCGCGCAGAGCGAGAGGTCGTCGTAGAGCACGATCCCACCGTTCTCCCAGGTCTGCCGCCGCTCCAGGATGGGGCCACGGTCGGCGGTCTCGTCTCCCTCGAAGCTGATCCGCTCGTGGGTCGAATCGCAGAAGGGCTTCGTCGAGGAACGACCGCAGCGGCAGAGCTCGTACGTCTCTGGCGTGTCGAAGCTCGGACCCTCGTCCCAGGCTATCGGCTCGCCCCGGGCCGTCTCGGCCACCGCCGTACGGATGAGCGGGACCCCGCCCTCGACCCGGTACGGACCATTGCGCGTCACCACGACTCGCCGATCCCCCATGGGGCAGAACTCTACCGAGACCTCCCGCGACCAAGCGCCCACCCCGAGCAAATGCGCCATCCGATCCGACGACTTGCAGAACCTGAGCAAGTCCGCTACTGTCCCCCATATGGGGGATTAATTTCATCCCCCAGAAGGGGGATACGATGCACATCGGGAAACAGCGACGGACGATCTACATCGAGCCGATCGACGAGCCGACTCCCGCTGCGGAACCGGCGTCGCTCCCCGAGGACCCCCGGCCGATCGGAACCCCCGATCCGGAGCCCGCTCGATGAGCCGCTCGCGGATCGGTCGGAGACGAGCGCCAGACGGCATCACGCCGCTCGTCGGGTACCGCGTGTGGACGCTCTCGGTCGGTCCGGGGCGACGGGCGCTCCGTTCGATGAACGGACAGACGGTCTACGAGGTGAACCTCAACCATCCATTGGGACACCGGGCCGAGCCATGGCTGACCGCTCGGTGCCAGATGAACGACCATGACGCACCGGAGGAGAGCTGCAGCTGTGGGTTCTACGCTGTGAAGTCGTTGTTCACGCTGGGGCGTCTCCTGCTGCTCCCAGCAATGGCCTCCTTCCTCGCACGGACGGCCGAGCCGCGGGCGGCCACGTTCCTGGTGGCGGGGCGTGTCGACCTGGCCGGCAAGGTCGTCGAGCATGACCTGGGGTACCGGGCCGAGCGGATGCGGATCGCCGAGCTTCTTCCGTTCGGCGGAACCGAGCAGACCGTCGCGCGGTTCGCGCGACGCCTCGGTGTGCCGGTGGGCGAGCCGATCCCCGACCCGGACGACGTGGCAGGTGCCACGATCGTCCCCGGAGGTCTGGTCCATGGACACGTCGCCTCGTTCCTGCGCAACGTCGCTCTGATCCGTAACCCG
>JBIOXZ010000084.1:0-7862 GCA_044869895.1 Actinomycetota bacterium
TGCCGAGCCACCAGGATCATCCGGAGGCCCCAGTTGAGCAGCTCGGGGTCGCCGGCCAGAACGGCCACCTCCTTGTACATCCCGAGGTTCAGCCGGTCCACCGGGTCATCCATCTCCGGAAGGCGAAGGCACAGCTCGAGGTCGCGCCGCCGGAACGCCTCCATGGCGGCGCGTATCATCGGACGCACGACGTCCTCCATCTCCCTGATGTGGGCCTGGATGGATTGGCTCGTGGGCAGGTCGCGGACCGACAAGTAGATCTTCGCGATGTTGACGGCCATGTCGCCGATCCGTTCCAGGTGAAGGTTCGAATGCAGGATCGCAGAGATCAGCCGGAGGTCGCCGGCCACCGGGGTCTGAAGCGCCATCACCTGGAGGATCCGGGTCTCGATCGAGATGTACTTCTCGTCGATCTCGTCGTCCGCGGCAACCACGGCGTGCGCCTGGGCGTCCTCGTGGTCGATCAGGGCTCCGACGGCCTTCCCCACAGCGCGCTCGGACAGCTCGCCCATCCCGAGTACGTCGAGTTCGAGCAGCTCGAGCTCCTCGTGGAACCGGGTCCGCCCCATCAGCCGAACCGTCCGGTGATGTAGTCCTCCGTCCGCTTGTCGCTGGGGTGGGTGAACAGGACCTCCGTGTCATCGAACTCGACCACGAACCCCGTCCGGTGTCCCTCGGCGTCAACGTCCACGGTGAAGAACGCCGTGCGGTCGGCGACTCGGGCCGCCTGCTGCATGTTGTGGGTGACGATCACGATCGTGTAATCGGCCACCAGGTGGCGCATGAGCTCCTCGATCCTGGAGGTGGCGATGGGGTCCAGGGCCGAGCAGGGCTCGTCCATGAGGATCACGTCCGGCTGTACCGCGATTGCCCGTGCTATGCACAGTCGTTGCTGCTGCCCACCCGACAGGGCCATGGCAGAGTGCTTGAGCTTTCCCTTGACCTCCTCCCACAGCGCCGCTTTGTGCAGGGACGCCTCGACCAGCTCGTCCATGTTCCCCTTGAAGCCGGCGATCCGGGGACCGAAGGCCACGTTCTCGTAGATCGACTTGGGGAACGGGTTTGGCTTCTGGAATACCATGCCGATGCGTCGGCGAACTTCGACGGGGTCGATCCCCCGGTCGTACAGGTCGATCCCGTGATACAGGACCTGGCCCTCGACCCGGGCCCCCTCGATGAGATCGTTCATCCGGTTGAAACACCGCAGGACCGTGGTTTTCCCACAGCCCGAGGGGCCGATCAGGGCGGTGATCTCGTTCTGCCTGATCGGCAGGGTGACGTCGCGGACGGCGCGGAAGTCCCCGTAGTACGCGCTCACGTCGCGCACGTCGAATACGAGCTCCCGCTCGTCCTTCGGGCGCTCCCCGGCCCGCTCTGGGATCTCGATCGTCACCTCTTTTTCAGCCCTCTCCTCTTTCCCTTCGGGGACCACCCTCACGTCCACCGGATCACCACCTTCGCTCATAGCGATTCCTCAGGACGATGGCCACCGAGTTCACAACAAAGATGGTACCGAGCAGGACCATGATCGCAGCCGCCGTGAGCTGCCGGAACTCCTGGAAGGGCTGCTGCGACCAGTCGAACACGATGGTCGGGAGCGTCGTATACGACCCGCGGAGGGTCTCGAGGAAGGTCCCGCCCCCGGTGGCCAGGAACCCGGTGACGGCCCCCACGAGCAGCAGCGGCGCGGTCTCGCCGAACGCTCTGGCCAGGGACAAGATCGTGCCGGTGAGCACGCCTGGAGCCGCGTAGGGAAGGACATGGCTGCGCACGACCTCCCACCGAGTGGCCCCCACGCCGTATGCAGCCTCGCGGATGCTCTGTGGCACGGCCCGGAGCGCTTCCATGGTCGTGATGATGACGATGGGCATCACCAGCACGCCGAGGGTCAGCCCTCCCGAGATGTAGCTCACCCCTGGCTTGCCCCCACCCGGACCTGTGATGCGCCGTAGGAAATCGACGAAGATCACGAGGCCGAGGATCCCGTAGACGATGGCTGGCACCCCCGCCAGGTTCCGGATATTGGTCACGATGAGGCGGGTGAGCCGAGTGTCTCGCGCGTACTCCTCCAGATAGATGGCCGCTCCGATCCCCAACGGGAACGCGAGCACGGCGACGAAGACCATGAGGATCAGCGAGCCGATGAGGCCCTGGGCCACTCCGGCACGTTGAGCCAGACTCGACTTGGGCGCCGTCAGGAAGTCCATCCCTCGCTCGGCGAAGACGGGCCAGCCTCGCCGCACGATCGAGAACAGCAGGGCCACCAGGATCAGCAGGGCGATGAGCAGGGTGAGCAACAGCAAACCCTCGAACAGTCGCCCGCGGAGCTCACGCCGTCTACCTCGCAGACGAAGGTCGACGGAACCGACCGTAGCCGTCGTCGAGGCCGCCATCAGTACCGCTGCCTCACTCGCCGGACGAACCGCTCGCTGATCAGGTTGAGTCCGAACGTCAGGACGAACAGGATCAACCCCACGAAGAACAGGCTGTTGAAGGCCTGGCCGGCACCACGAACCTGATCCGACCCGATGGCCAGCGACGTCATCGCCGCGGTCATCGTCTGACCCGGACGGAAGACGTTCCAGGTGAGCAGGGAGCCTCCGGTGCCACCCGCCGCGATGGCCACCACCATCGTCTCCCCGACAGCACGGGAGACCCCGAGGATGAGCGCCGCCACGATGCCGGACACCGCGGCGGGTACCACGATCCGTAAGCTCACCGACATCCGTTTGGCCCCCAGGCCGTAGGCGGCCTCCCGGAGCGCGGCGGGCACCGCATGCATCGCGTCCTCGGCCACCGAGGCGATCAGCGGGATGACCAGGATCCCCACCCCGATGCCGGCGGCGGCGAGGCTGAAGATCCCCGCCTCGCTGTCGAGGCGGCGCACGATCTCCGGGCTGATGAACGTGAGGGCGAAGAACCCGATGACCACGCTGGGGATGCTGGCGAGCGTCTCCAGGATGGGCTTGAGGCTCCGCCGCACCCTCGGCCGGGCGTACTCGGAGAGGTAGATGGCGGCCCCCAATCCCAGCGGGGCGGCTACCAACATCCCGACCCCGGTCACGAGAAGCGTCCCCACGAAGATGGTCCGGATGTCGTACATGTCCTGGCGGGGGAACCACCCCGGTGACACGAGGCTGGGCAGGTCGATGTTCGTCAGGAAGGTGACGGCTCGCCCGAGCAGGGAGAGGAGGATCAACACGCTCACGATCATCGACAGGAAGGCGGCGCCAAAGAACAGCCGGTGGATGATCAGCTCTTTCCGCCGTCGGCGAGTGCTGCCGCGCAGGCTTCTCGCTGTGAGTCTTCCCCCCCTGGTGACCGCATGGGAAGTCATGGTCATCCCGGCGCGTACCTTACCCCGTCGCCCTGGAGCCCAGGACCGGGTGGCCTGCGACCGCCCGGCCCTCGTGCGGTTTTCCGCGCGCTAGGCCGATGCTTGGGACCACGCGGTCCGGGAGGCCTCGATCTGGGTCGAGGGAAGGTCGACGTAGCCGGTTTGCTGGACGGCGCTCACGATCCCCGTCTCGCTCATGTACAGGTCCACGTAGGCCTTCAGGGCTGGGTTCTCGGCGATCCTCGCCGCGTTGACGTAGATGTACAGGGTTCGGGAGAGCGGGTAGCTGTGGTCGGCGATGGTCTCGCGCGTGGGCGTCACACAGCCGCTGCCCCCGTCGACCTGGATGATGTCGATCTGGCTGGCGGCCTGCTCCGCGTAGGCGAAGCCCACAAAGCCCAAGGCACCGGGGTCGCCCTCCATTGCCTGGATGATCACGTTGTCGTTCGCCGAGGCCTGGTAGTCCGGTCGAAGCGCTGCCGCCTTGTCCTCAGCCACCCCGCGGGACAGGGCGGTGTCCTCGATGCCGGCCAGGTCGATGAACGCATCGTAGGTACCCGACTCTTGACCGGGGGCCGTGATCTGCAGCGGCAGGTTTGGCAACTTGTCGGTGCCGTCGACCTGCTCGTCCAACGTGGCCGCGTCCGACCAGGTCTTGAAGCCCTGCGATTCGGGGCCGAGCAGGGCATAGAGGTCGCCGGTGTTGAGGCACGTCACCGCGGGGTTATCTGGGTTGGTCATCACGGTGATCCCGTCGAATGCGACGGGGAGCTCAACCCAGGTCACGCCGTTCTGCTTGCACGCTTGCTTCTCCTCGGGCTCGATGGCCCGGGAGGCGTCGTTGATGTCGATCTCGCCCTTGCAGAACAGAACGAACCCGTCGCTCGTCCCTGGCCCGTTCACACTGATCTGGACGTCGGGGTTCGCGGAGGAAAACTCCTCGGCGACGAGAGAAGAGATGGGCTGGACGGTGGACGACCCGGACACCGAGACGCTGCCCGACAGCCCGGCCGAACCGGCGTCGTTCCCACTGGAGCAGGCCGTCGCCAGCACCGCAAGAACCGAGAGTCCGGCCACGACGATCGATGCCCTACTCCTGCTCATCTCTCCTCCTTGCCCGGATCCGGGGAGGGCGGCGGCGAAAGGGCGAACGGGAGAACGCCAGGAGAGGGGGGGTGCCGGCCGTCCCCCCGTCGACCACAGTGCACGTCTGCGGCTGCCCTTCATCGACGTCGAGCGTAGGTGGGTGGGGTGACCGTCCATTGGCTCGCTGATGAACGCTCGGTGAACGACCGGCCGGGCTGCCGCCGGAGGGGGGTCCCCCCCGCGAATGGCGGATGAAGGATGGTCTACTTCTACACTGGCGATGGTGGAATGGGTCCTGGGGGTCGGTGCGGGGCTCGTGGTCGCGGCGGCGGTCGCCGTCGCCGTTCGCGAGCGGCGCTCGGCGGATCGGTCCCGGCACGCTGCCGAGCTGCTCAGACGGTCGACCGAGGGTTTGCAGGAGCACGTACGGTCCCTGGACGAGGACCGGTCCACCATGGGGAACGTGTTGTCGTCCATGGAGGAAGGGGTCGTGTTGGTTGGGCCCACCGGCCGGGTCCGGCTCTCCAACCCGGCCGCGGAGCGCCTCCTCGGGACGAGGCACCTCATGATGTCGGGGCTGTTGCCGATGGCCTTCCAGGAGGCAGCCCGCAGGGCAGCGGCGGGCATGGCGGCGGACACCTTGGAGGTCGAGACCGGTTCCCCGAGCCGATGGGCCCGGGCCACCGCGATCCCGGTCGGCGACGACGGGTCCGTGGTGCTCGTCGTACGCGACGTGACCGAGGCCAAGCGCCTGGAGGCGGTGCGCCGCGACTTCGTGGCCAATGCCTCCCATGAGCTCAAGACGCCGGCCGCCTCGATGCAGGCCGCAGGGGAGACAATCCGATCGGCCGCTCGCGACGATCCCTCGGTCATCCCCCGATTCGCCGAGCAGCTGGAGCGGGAGGCGTTCCGCTTGTCGCGCATCGTGTCGGATCTCCTCGACCTCTCGCGCCTGGAGACGGGCGGCGAGCTCGATGAGGAGGTCGGTCTGGACCAGGTGGCGAAGGAAGAGCGGGACCGGTTCGAGGAGGCGGCCCGAGAGGGCGGGCTCACCCTGTCGATCGATCTGGGGCCCGTTCCGCCGGTCCGGGGTTCGGCCCGGGACCTCTCGCTGCTGGTTCGCAACCTCGTGGACAACGCCATCCGCTACACGAAGCCGGGCGGGCGGGTCGACGTCACCCTGTCTGGCGAGGGCGATGAAGTCGTGCTCTCGGTGGCCGACACCGGGGTAGGCATCCCCACGAGGGAGCTGCCCCGGATCTTCGAGCGGTTCTACCGCGTCGACCGGGCCCGGTCCCGGGAGACCGGGGGGACGGGGCTCGGCCTGTCAATCGTCAAGCACGTGATCGAGAACCACGGCGGGACGGTGAACGTCACGAGCGAGTTGGGCCGCGGCACCCGCTTCGAGGTCCGCCTGCCCGCCGCGGTGACCTAGGCCCCGCTCTTGGCCATGGTGGCGGTGATGTTCTCTGCGGCCTCCTGCGGGGTGATCTCGGCCGCCTCGGCGGCGTTCTGCAAGACCTCGATCGTGATGTGCCGGGGATCGCCGTGGTCGGCACTCGGCTCACCGCAACCGCATGACAGGCACATGGGACCTCCTTCCAACGCGTCGTCCCCAGCTTTCCCGGAACCGGGAATCGTAATCACACGTCGCGGAGGGCCGGGATCGCTCGCGTTGAGCCGACACGGCCGGCGCTATCCTCCCCCGATGCTCCTCATGTTGATCCGCCACGGCCTCACTGCGGCCACCGACGGCGGGGTGCTGGGCGGATGGACTCCCGGGATTCACCTGACGGACCCCGGCCGGGAGCAGGCCGAGCGCCTGGCGGCACGGCTCGACGGCGTGACCATCCACTCCATCTATGCGAGCCCTCTGGAGCGGTGCCGGGAGACGGCCGCGCCGCTGGCCGCGGCCCGGGATCTGCGCGTCCTGACCCGTTCCGACCTCGGCGAGGTTCGGTACGGCTCGTGGACTGGGCGGAACGTGAAGCTGCTGGCGCGGACCAACCTGTGGAAGGTGGTCCATCACGTGCCCTCGCGGGCCCGCTTCCCCGGGGGAGAGAGCCTCCTCGAGGTCCAGCATCGGATGGTCGCAGAGCTGGAGAGGATCGCGGCCGCCCATCCCAAGCAGGTGGTCGCCGTGTGCTCACACGCCGATCCCATCAGGCTGGCCCTCGCGCACTTCGCCGGGATGCACACCGACCTGTATCACCGCATCTCGGTGGATCCGGCGTCGGTGTCGGTGCTGGCGCTCGGCGACGGCATGCCTCGGATCCTGAAGATGAACGACACCGGAGACCTCTCCGTCCTCGTGCCTCGCGGCTCGCGTGGGAGGGCGCGTGCGAAGGTGCGAGGATAGATGGATGGACCTGGAGCGCGTCGACCGCATCACCGCGGGCGCCGTTGGAGAGCCGGGTGAGCGCACCTTCTACCTCCAGGCCCGAACCGGGGCCGAGCTCGTTACCTTGATCCTGGAGAAGCAACAGGTGGAGCTGCTGTCGGCCTCCATCCTCGACATCCTGTCGCGGGTGGGAAAGGAGACCGGAGAAGGCCCCTCCGAGGAGGAGCTCGAGCTCGAGGAACCCCTCGAGCCCGTGTGGCGGGTGGGCCGGCTGTCCATCGGCTACGAGGAGGAGCGCGACCGCATGGTGCTGGAGCTCGAGGAGCTGGTCCCCGAAGACGAGGACGAGGAGGGCGACGAGGGGGCGGTGGAGACCGAGGGGGTGTTGCCGGACCTCCCCGAGCCGGATCGCATCCGGATGTGGGCCACGCGAGAGCAGATGCTCGCCCTTTCGAGGCAAGGGGCCGCGGTGGCCGCCGCCGGCCGGCCCCGGTGCGAGTTCTGCGGCAACCCCATCGACCCGGAGGGCCACACATGTCCCGCGATGAACGGCCACCGGGGTCCAGCCCGACGCTGACGCCGTCGGACGGTGCGGTGCTCACCCTCCTCTCGGAGGGCGACCTGTCGATCGTGGGGCTCCTCCCGCGAGCATCCAACTCCACCTACCTCGCGAAGGTGCGAGGTGGAGGGGAGGAGGCGCTCGCGGTGTACAAGCCTCGGGAAGGGGAGGCCCCGCTCTGGGACTTCCCCCCGGGGACCCTGTGCCGGCGAGAGGTTGCCGCATACGTGGTGGCCCGGTCCCTGGGGTGGCCCAGCGTTCCCCCCACCGTCCTTCGCGGGGGGCCGGACGGCCCGGGGTCGGTCCAGCTGTTCATGGAGTTCGACCCGAACGAGCACTACTTCACGCTGGCCGAGCGGATCCCCGACGAGTTCCGGAACGTCGCCCTGTTCGACGCGGTGGTCAACAACGCCGATCGGAAGTCCGGCCACTGCCTGCTCGGGACCGACGGCGAGGTTTTCGTCATCGACCACGGGGTGTGCTTCCACGAAGCCCCGAAGCTCCGCACGGTGATCTGGGACTTCGCCGGTGAGAAGGTT
>JBIOXZ010000085.1:0-35247 GCA_044869895.1 Actinomycetota bacterium
TACGTGTGGTTGAGCTGCTCGTTCAACTGGTCCCTTACCCCGCGCCAGCCTCCCTGCCGGTAGGTCTTGGCCCAGAAGGAGGGATTGAGGGTGTTGGCGGCATCGGCCACCGCACCGGCAAGGGCGAAGCCTCTCTCTACCAGCCTGCGGGCCCCGGAGCTGGAGAAGTAGGGACTGGCCTCCCCGGGGCCGGCCATGTTGATGAACGACTCAATCAGGGCGGTGCGGTTGTAGGGGACCGAGGAGAGGGTGCGGTATTGGACCCGGGTCGCCGCTTCGGTGAGGAACATATGCGCAAGCTTTCACAGACGGTCGAACATGATGGCCCGCTTGACCTCCTGGATGGCCTTGGTCACCTTGATCCCTCTGGGGCAGGCCTCCGTGCAGTTGAACGTGGTCCGGCACCGGAACACCCCCGTCTTCTCCGCCAGGATCCCCAGGCGCTCCTGAGCCCCGCGGTCCCGGGAGTCGAAGATGAACCGGTGGGCGTTCACGATGGCCGCCGGGCCGATGTATCCCTCGTCGCCCCAGTAGATCGGGCAGGACGTCGTGCAGGCCGCGCACAGGATGCACTTCGTGGTGTCGTCGTATCGGTGCCGTTCCTCCGGGCTCTGCAGCCGCTCCCGTCGCGGGTCGCCCTCGTCGTTGATGAGGTACGGCAGCATCGCGTGGTAGCCCTCGAAGAACGGCTCCATGTCCACGATGAGGTCCTTCAGCACCGGCAGGCCGCGGATCGGCTCGACCGTGCACTTGGGCGCAACGTCCTTGATCAGCACCTTGCAGGCCAGCCGGTTCCTCCCGTCGATCATCATCGCGTCGGAGCCGCAGACCCCGTGGGCACACGAGCGACGGAGCGCCAAAGTTCCGTCGTGGTACCACTTCACTTGGTGGAGGGCGTCGAGCAACCGGTCGGTGGGCTCCATGTTCACGGCGTGCTCCTCCCACCACGACTCCTCGCGAAGCTCGGGGTTGTAGCGCCTGATCCGGACCGTCAGCCGAACCTGGCCTTCCGCGGGCGGGCCGATCCGCGGCCTCGCCCCGGGCTCCCGGGGCGGGCCTTCCTCCCAGAGCGGGCCCCCTTCCCAGAGCTCGGTGTCTTCGGGCTCCGGCGCCGCCCACGGGGAGGTGTCGTCCGGCATCAGTACTTCCGCTCCATCGGCACGTAGGGGCCGAGTTTCACGTCCTTGTGCTGGAGGCGGATCGACCCATCCGCCTCTCGGTAGGCGAGGGAGTGACGGAGCCAATGGTCGTCGTCCCGGAGTTGGTGATCCTCCCGATAGTGCCCGCCCCGGCTCTCGTCCCGGGCAAGTGCCGAGGCGACCATCGCGTCGGAGACATCGAGGAGGAACCCGAGCTCAACGGCCTCCATCAGCTCGGTGTTGAAGACCCGGCCCTGGTCCTGGACCCCCACGAGGCCGTACCGCTCGCGAAGCCCGGCGAGGATCCCCTGAAGCTCACGGAGTCCCTTCTCGCTGCGTACCACCCCGCACAAGTCGAACATGTGCCTCTGAAGCTCGGCCCGGATGTCGGCGACAAACTCGATGAGCGGTCCCTTCAGGAGGCCGCGCAGCGTCTCCACGGTGCTCGCCTCCTGGCGGGAGAGTGGCTCGGGAAGATCGGCCTCGGCGGCGAATCGAGCCATGTGCCGGCCCCCGCGGCGCCCGAACACCACGATGTCGAGGAGCGAGTTCGTCCCCAGCCGGTTGGCCCCGTGGACCGATACGCAAGCGCACTCCCCCGCGGCGTACAGGCCGGGGACGGGGGTCTCCTCCGGCCCCAGCACGACCTGCGCGTCGGTGTTCGTGGGGATGCCACCCATGGCGTAGTGGGCGGTCGGCTGGATCGGGACGGGCTCGCGCGTCGGCTCCACGCCCAGATAGACCCGGGCGAACTCGGTGACGTCGGGCAGCTTCTCCTCGATCACCTCGTGGGGTAGGTGGCGGACGTCGAGGTAGGCAGCGTCCCCGCGAGAGCCCACGCCCCTGCCCTCCTTGATCTCCTGGTAGATCGCCCGGGAGACCAGGTCGCGGGGGGCGAGGTCCTTCACGGTGGGGGCATAGCGTTCCATGAACCGCTCGCCCTCGCTGTTCAGCAGGATCCCCCCTTCGCCCCGGACGGCCTCCGAGATCAGGATCCCCATCTTGTAGATGCCGGTCGGATGGAACTGGAAGAACTCCATGTCCTGGAGAGGGATCCGGCGGCGCCAGACGATCGCCGGCCCGTCTCCGGTGAGGGCGTGCGCGTTGGAGGTGATCTTGAATACCCTGCCGTAGCCGCCCGTGGCGAACAACACCGATTTCGCTCGGAAGACGTGGAGCTCGCCGGTGGCGAGCTCGTACGCCACGATGCCGGCCACCCGTGCGTCCGTGACCAACAGATCCAGAGCGTAGAACTCGTTGAAGAAGCGGACGTTCCGCTTGATGCACTGCTGATACAAGGTTTGGAGGATCATGTGGCCGGTACGGTCGGCCGCGTAGCAGGCCCGCTTCACCGGGGACTCGCCATGGTTTCGGGTGTGGCCGCCGAACCGCCGCTGGTCGATCCTCCCGTCGGGGGTCCGGTTGAACGGCATCCCCCAATGCTCGAGCTCGTAGACGGCGTCGATGGCTTCCTCGCACATGAGCAAGGCGGCGGGCTGATCGACGAGGTAGTCGCCCCCCTTCACCGTGTCGAAGGCGTGCCACTCGGGGTAGTCCTCCTCCACGTTGGCCAGCGCCGCGCACATGCCACCCTGCGCGGCACCCGTGTGGGAGCGGGTCGGGTACAGCTTGGAGATGACGGCGGTGCGAACCCGGTCCGAGGCCTCGATGGCCGCCCGGAGCCCGGCGCCCCCGGCGCCGACGATCACGGCGTCGTACGTGTGGAAGCTGGTCACGACGTCACGACGCCCCCGGCCACCTGCTGGGGTCGAACGTGAAGACGATGACCGTGCCGAGGGCGAACAGGCTGAAGCCGACGACGTAGAAGAGCATGTTCACGGCGAAGCGCGCGCTCGGCCACTTCACGTAGTCCTGCACGATCACCCGTAGTCCGCTGATCCCGTGGAGGAGCGCCAGGACGAGGAGCGCCCAGTCCCAGGTCCGCCAGAACGGGCTCTGCCACCGCAGGGCGACGAATCCGAAGTTCACCCGCGAGACCCCCCCGTCGAAGACGTGCATGATCAGCACGTGGCCCACGGCGAGGAACAGCAGGACGACGCCGGAGATCCTCATGAACAGCCAGGACCACAGCTCGAGGCCGCCGGCGGGTCGCACCCGCCCGGTCCCGTGGCCGAGGGCACCCCGAGAGGGAGTGGAGGGCGGGCGCTCCGCGGCCTCGACGGCCATCAGAGGATCCACCCCAAAGAGAGATTCAGGATGTCCCTTCCCATGATCCAGGTGATCGGGACCATGGCGAGAAGGAAGAGCCCGGTGGAGCCGATCGACAGCTGCTTCATGTAGCGGGTCGTCCCTGGCCAGAAGTCAAAGAGCATGATCTTCACGCCGTTGATGGCGTGGTAAAGGACCGCGGCCACCAGGCCGAGCTCGAGCAGTCGGACGCCCCAGTTGTGGTAGACGGCAACGACCCGGTCATACGCCGTCGGCCCCCACCCAACAACCGCGGTGTCGACCACGTGGGCGAACAAGAACAGGATGATCGCGACGCCGGTAATCCGATGGGCGATCCAAGACCATTGGCCGGGACTGCCCTTGTAGAGCGTGCCGACGTCAGTCTTCCTCTTGGCCACCGTTGTTCCCAACCTTGAGACTATCGCGGCCCAGCCCAACAACCGAAGCAGGCCTCCGAGCGCGGGGAGTCTACCGCCGGATGGACCGAGGATGGCCCTCAGGACACTCGCAGGGCGGCCATGACACCGTCCCGTGTCGGGATGATGGCCGACACGTACCCCTCGTCCTCGGCGATGAGCCGGTTGTGCTCCAGGACGGCCTCCGTGTAACGGGGTCGGGGATCCTCGGGATCGCGAGCCGCGACGCGGCCCGACCACAGCACGTTGTCGCAGAGGTACAGCCCGCCGATCCTGATTCGCTCGCGAGCGGCTCGCCAGGCGTCGGGGTAGCCATCCTTGTCGATGTCGTCGTAGATCACATCGAACTCGCCGTCTTTCGATTCGAGCGTGGCAACGGCCTCCCCGACGTGCCAGCGGATGGGTTCGGCCAGGCCGGCCCGGCCCAGGTAGTCGAGGGCCTTCTTCTCGTTCTCCGGGTCGCCGTCCGTGCAGTGGACCTCGCCGTCATGACCCACGGCTCGGCAGAACCAGTACGCCGAGTAGCCGTAGCCCGAGCCGAGCTCGAAGACTCGCCGGGCCCCAACGGCCCGGGCCAGAAGCTCCACCGTGACCCCTACCAGCCGTCCGATGATGGGGAAGCCGCTCTCCTTGCCCTCGGCCTCCATCTCGAGGAGCACGGGCTCGTCGTGTCGCGAGAGGAGCCCGCGCATGTACTCCTCGATCTGCGGGTTCACGATATCCACGCGTCTCCCTCCGATTTGCATGAAGTTGCCCGACCAGGTCATTCTTACACGGCCTCACACCGGATCCCCTCGACGGAAGGGAGGCTGCGATGAGACGTCGTGCCCTGCTCCCGGTCGCCGCCCTGTTGCTGGTCCTTGGCTCGGCGACCACCACCCAGGCCTCTCCGGGCGAAGCTCGCGTGACGCGCGATGATACCGTCGGCTCGTACACGCTTGCGACCGGCGGAAGCGACGCAACGATGACGGCGTGCAGCACCGGCCGGCGCTCGCAGAACGAGCCCACGATCGCGGTCGATCCTCACAACACACAAGTGGTCGTGGCGGGATCGAACGACTACTGCGCCGCCATCGTGAACGGGGACGTGTGGGCGGGGTACTACCGCTCAACCGATGGCGGGGGCACCTGGGCCAGCAGCCTGGTCCCGGGCTACCCGGACGACTCCTCGACGGCCGGCGTGGCCTCGCCTGCGCACGGCTCGTGCGCCGCAGCGGGCGACCCCACACAGGCGTTCGACAACGATGGGCGTCTGTTCTATGCGTTCATCTGCTTCAACCGGTCTGGCCCGGTGAACGGATCGGTCTACGCGGCCAGGTATGTCGGCGACGGCGCCACCTACGACCGCACGGTGCTGATCAAGCGGGGGACCCCATCCGGCTTGTTCCTCACTGGGCTATTCCAGGACAAGATCAACCTGACGGTCGATCAGAGCAACAGTCAGTTCTCGGGCAACGTTTACGTCGCATGGTCGCAATACGACGGCTTCGCCCCGACCAACGCCGTCCTGTTCTCCCGCTCGACGGACCATGGGCTCTCCTATTCGCGCCCGGTGCGGGTCACGCCGGTCGAGCTCGGCACGGCGTCCTTCGCCGACCTCGCCGTGGGGCCGGACGGGGCCGTGTACCTCACGTTCATTACGTACCCCTCCCACGGTCGGCCGACCTCCGACATCTGGCTCCAGAAGTCGATCAACGGCGGGGTCTCGTTCGGGCCGGCCCAAAGGGTCGCCTCGATCACGCGGTTCGACTCGGATCAGTTCAGCGGCACGACCGGGACGGTCGATTGCGGGGACGGACCCTTCGCGTGCGAGAGCGGCTTCACCTACTCCCGCTTCTTCAGCTCCTCGGCGGTGGCCGCAGACGCGAACGGCGTCCACGTCGTGTATGCGGCAGAGCGGCCCGACGGGCAGTCGAAGGTCTTCGTCCGCAACTCAACGGACGGTGTGACCTTCTCCGGACCGCCGATACAGCTCGATACGGTGGGAACCGGTCACCAGTGGTTCCCGGACATCGCTTCAGCAGGCGGCACGATCACGGTGATCTTCTATGACTCCCGGAATGATCCCGCGTACGATCCCGGGCGGCCTCCCGGCAACACTGCCGCCGGGGTGAACTCCGGCGATGTGGTGAACACGTTCATCGCACGCTCCACGAACGGTGTCTCATGGACCGAGACACAAGTGACCACGCACGGCAGCAACTTCGGCTGGGAGACCCATGGGTCCAGGCGGGTGGGGTTCTGGGGCGACTACCTCTATGTCTCCGCGGTCCCAGGGGCGGTGAACGTGACCTGGACCGACTCGCGGGACCTGGCCCCGGGAACCGACCCCCGAGAGACCGGGGCGGACGATGATCACGACGGGTTCGACGTGTTCCAGCCGTGCACGTACACGCCGAACGACATAAACGCTCCCTCGTACACCTCGCCGGCGGTGAACGACCCCTGCCTGTCGCAGGGCGGGCTGGACCAGAACATCTACGCCGCGAGGGTCTAGGACGCGGGTCGGGGCCCGCCCGCGCCGAGGCGCGGGCGGACCCCCGACCGTGCAGTGAGCCGCTTGCCTTCGGGCGGATAGAGGCCACGCGGTACCCTTCGACCGTGGACGAGGACCGCCGGATCACCGACTCCGGGATCGAGATCAAGCACGTCTACCGCCCCGCCGATCTCGAGGGCCTGGATCCGCCCCGCGACCTCGGCAGGCCCGGCGAGTCGCCGTTCACCCGAGGCATCTACCCCTCGATGTACCGAGGCCGGCTATGGACCATGCGGCAGTACGCCGGGATGTCCACCGCCGATGAGACCAACCGGCGATTCCGGTATCTCCTCGACCATGGCCAGACCGGACTCTCGGTGGCCTTCGACCTCCCCACGCAGATGGGTTACGACTCCGACCACCCCCGCGCCGAGGGGGAGGTCGGCAAGACGGGCGTCGCCATCGACTCCGTGGAGGACATGAAGCGGTTGCTCGACGGGATCCCGCTCGATGAAGTGTCCACGTCGATGACGATCAATGCCACGGCCGGCATCCTCCTGCTGATGTACGAGCTGGTCGCGGAGGAGCGGGGCTTCGACTCCCGGCAGCTCTCCGGCACGGTGCAGAACGACATCCTGAAGGAGTATGCCGCGCGGGGTACCTACATCTACCCACCGAAGCCGTCCATGCGACTCATCACTGACCTGTTCGCGTACTGCCACGACCGCATCCCCAAGTGGAACACGATCTCGATCTCCGGCTACCACATGCGAGAAGCGGGCGCCACGGCGGTGCAGGAGGTGGCGTTCACGCTGGCGAACGCGATCGCCTACGTGGAGGCCGCCACCGAAGCCGGTCTGGCCGTGGACGACTTCGCCCCTCGTGTGTCCTTCTTCTTCGCCTGCCACATGAACTTCTTCGAGGAGGTGGCGAAGTTCCGGGCTGCCCGGCGGATGTGGGCCCGGATCATGTCCGACCGGTTCGATTCCACCGACCCGCGGAGCGCGATGCTCCGGTTCCACACGCAGACCGGAGGAGCCACGCTCACGGCCCAGCAACCGGAGAACAACATCGTCCGTACGACGTTGGAGGCTCTCGCCGCGGTGCTCGGGGGGACACAGTCGCTGCATACGAACTCGTTCGATGAGGCCATGGCCCTTCCCACCGAATCCGCCGTAAAGATCGCCCTGCGGACCCAACAGATCATCGGACACGAGTCTGGCGTGCCGAACACGATCGATCCGGTCGCGGGCTCGTACTTCGTTGAGGCGCTGACGAACGAGATCGAGGAGGGGGCCGAGGAGTACGTGGACAAGGTCGGGGGGATGGGCGGCGCGGTGGCGGCCATCGAGGCCGGCTTCTACCAGGACGAGATCCACGAGGCAGCCTTCCGCATCCAGCAGGGGATCGAGTCGGGCGAACGGGTCCTGGTCGGCGTCAACCGGTTCCGGGAGGCCGAGGAGCCCTCGGTCGAGCTCCAGCAGATCGCTCAGGAGGAATTGGAGAGGCAGGTCGACCGGGTTCGGGAGATGCGAGCGGATCGGGATGGCGCCGAGGTGGAACGGTGGCTCGGTGCGGTTGAGGACGCCGCCCGAGGAACCGACAACCTCCTGTACCCGATGAAGGAGGCCCTCAGGGCCCGAGCGACCCTCGGCGAGGTCTCCGACGCGCTCCGCCGGGCGTTCGGCGAGTACCACCCCAAGTAGGGATAAGCTCGGCCGTCCATGGACATCGCCGTGATCGGTGGCACGGGGAACGAGGGCTTCGGGCTGACGTTGCGCCTGGGCCGGGCGGGTCACCACGCGATCATCGGCTCGCGATCCGAGGAGAGGGGCGCCACCTCGGCGGGTGAGGCGAGGTCGATCCTGGGAGCCGACGCCCCGGTGGACGGCACGGCGAACGAGAAGGCGGCGCACCAGGGCGAGATCGTGTTCGTCACCGTGCCCTTCGCCGGGCAGGCCGAGATCTACCGGGCCATCAAGGACCACGTGGCCGCGGGCACGATCGTGGTGGACTGCACCAGCCCGCTCGCCACCGCGGTCGGCGGTCGAGCCTGGCACGTGCTCCGCCCGTGGCACGGATCGGCGGCCGAGCAGGCCGCGGCGATCCTCGATCCCCGGGTTCGGATGGTGGCGGCGTTCCACACGATCGCCGGAGATGCGCTTCGGGACCTCGACCACCCGCTGGAGAGCGATGTATTCGTGTGCGGCAAGGACCCGGAGGCGAAATCGATCGTCGGTGACCTGATCGAGCAGATCCCCGACCTGCGATGGGTGGACGCCGGGGACCTGACGATGGCCAGGATCGTCGAGTCCATGACGGCCCTGCTCGTCTCGGTGAACCGCTCCTACAAGGTGAAGGACAGCGGGTTCAGGGTGACCGGCCGCGACGCGTGGGGCCTCCCGCCCGGCCGCGGCTAGTCGATCACGGCCAGGGTCTGTCCGGGCTGCACCACCTGACCGGCCTTGATGGGAAGGTCCGAGAGGACCCCGTCGCGGGGCGCCGGGATGGCGTTCTCCATCTTCATGGCCTCCAGGACGCAGATGACGTCGCCGGCCTCGATCTCCTGGTCCGCCTCCACCAGCACGCGCAGGATCGTCCCCTGCATCGGCGCCTCGATGACGCTGTGTACACCCGGTCCGTGGTGGGCACCGTGGCGGGAGGGGGTCTTGGGGGCGGTGTCGCGGCGATGGTCGAAGATCCGGACGGGGACCCGCCGCCCGTCGAGCTCGACGATCAGCTCGGCGGGCACCGCCTGCCTGGGTTCGGAGGCCGGCGCCTCCTCGGCGGTCCCCGGCAGCTCCGCCCCCTTCAGCGCACGCTCCAGCCAGGTGGTCGTGTGCGTTCCCTGACGGAACTCGTCGGTCTCCAACACCCACTGGTGGAGCGAGATCGTGGTGGGCACGCCCTCCACCCGGAACTCCGCCAGCGCGCGGAGCATTCGGCGCCTTGCCTGCTCGCGGTCCTCGCCGGACACGACGAGCTTGGCGAACATCGAGTCGTAGTCGGCGGGCACCTGGCGACCCTCTCGAACCCCCGAATCCACGCGGACGAACGGTCCGGCCGGTTCGCGATAGGCCGTGATCCGCCCCGGGCCGGGCAGGAAGTTGCGAGAGGGATCCTCTGCGTTGATCCGGCACTGGATGGCGTGGCCCCGGAAGCCCACCCCGGACAGGTCGATCCGCTCCCCCTGGGCCACCGCGATCTGGTAAGCGACCAGGTCCAGGCCGGACGCCATCTCGGTCACGGTGTGTTCCACTTGGAGCCGCGTGTTCATCTCCAGGAAGTAAAAGCTCCCCTCGTCGTCGACGATGAACTCGACGGTCCCGGCGTTCGTGTACCCGGCCTCCTTCGCCAGCGCCAGGGCGGCCTGCCCCATCCGAGTCCGGAGATCCTCGTCGACGACCGGCGAGGGCGACTCCTCCATCAGCTTCTGGTGTCGACGCTGCACGGAGCAGTCCCGCTCGCCCAGGAAGAACGCGTTGCCCCGTTGGTCCGCAAGGATCTGTGCCTCGACGTGATGGGCCCGGTCGACGTAGCGCTCGAGGAAGACCTCCGACCGTCCGAAGTACGCCTGCGCCTCCCGCGCGGCCCGCTTGAGCGCCGATGGGAGCTCATCGGCAGACCGGATCACGTGCATCCCTCGCCCGCCCCCGCCGAACGCGGCCTTCACCATCACGGGATAGCCGATGCGCTCCGCCTCGGCCGGCGCCCGCTTCGTGCTCACGGGTTCCGGGGTGCCGGGGGCGATGGGTACCCCGACCCGCTCGGCGGCCTGGCGTGCGGCGGACTTGTCGCCCATCATCTCGATAGCCTCCGGAGATGGGCCGATGAAGGTGAACCCGGACTCCTCGACGGCGCGGGCGAAGTCGCCGTGCTCTGAGAGGAAGCCGTAGCCGGGATGGATGGCGGTGGCCCTCGCCCTCCTGCCCGCATCGAGGATCGCGCCGATCGATAGGTACGACTCCGATGACGGCGACGGTCCGATCCGGTAGGCCTGGTCGGCCATCTCGACGTGGAGCGCATCGCGGTCTGCGTCGGAGTAGATGGCCACCGATTGCAGCCCGAGCTCGCGGAGTGTCCGCATGATTCGGACGGCGATCTCTCCGCGATTGGCGATGAGGATCCTGGTCTTCGGCACCAGCGGCTCCGGCTCGCGATAATCGTCTGCACCCGGACGGGAGTCAAACCTTTGCCGTTGTCCGAACTCGCGCTTATCCGCGCGCTCGAACAGATCGGGGTCCAGGCCCCCGTCCGGTTCGACGAGGTTACCCGTTCGACCCAGCTCACCGCCCGGTCGCTCGCGGAGGAGGGAGCCCCGGAGTGGACCCTGGTGGCTGCGGCGCACCAGACCGAGGGACGCGGTCGTCTGGACCGGCCGTGGGTCGACGAGCCCGGCCGGGCCCTGATGTTCTCCTTGGTCCTGCGTCCGGACCTTCGGCCCGAGCGCGGAGGGCTCATCCCGCTCCTGGCCGGCTGGGCCCTGGCCGTGGCATGCCGAGAGGCGGCGGGGGTGGAGGCCCGGTGCAAGTGGCCGAACGACCTGATGGTGGGGGAGGAAAAGGCGGGCGGCATCATCGCCGAGTCGACGCTGCATCGCGACGGGATCGCGCACGTTCTCCTTGGTGTTGGGGTGAACGTGGCGGCGGCGCCGGCCGTCGCCGGCGCCGCCGCCCTCGGGGACGTCGAGCCCGCCGACGTGCTCGACTCCTTCCTCGTCGCCTTCGCCGGGCGTTACGAACCCGGCCACCCCGCCTTCCCCGGTGCGACCGTGTCGGCCTACCGGAAGGTCTGCGCCACGATCGGCAGGCGGGTTCGCGTCACGACCACCGCGGGCCTTGTGACGGAGGGCGAGGCGGTCGACATCGACGACGATGGAGGGCTGGTGGTGCGAACCGACGACGCTCTGGAGGTGGTCCGCTTCGGCGACGTCGAACAGCTCCGGCGGGGAGCGACCGGCGCGGCTGGATGAGTTGCTCCCCGACGGAGGGGAGGATACGGTCCGGCCGTGGCGTTCCCGCGGCGGCTCCTCATCGAGGGCGAAGAGTTGGTCCTCGATCTGCGCCCACACCCGATCGCGCTGGCGCCAGCGATCCTCGTCACGGTCCTGATCGCCGTGGCGTGGGGCCTGGCGCTGCCGCGGCTCCCGGACGCCGGCCACGACGTCCTGTTCTGGACGGTCATCGTGGCCGGCATCGTCGTGTTCATCCTCTGGCCGGTGCGCGACACCGTTCGGTTCCTCACCTCCCACTTCGTCGTGACCTCGGATCGGGTGATCCATCGCCAGGGCTGGATCGCGAAGTCATCGATGGAGATCCCGCTCGAAGCCGTGAACGACGTGCGTTTCCAGCAGGGCGTCTTCGAGCGAGTGATCGGGGCGGGTGATCTCATCATCGAGTCCGCAGGCGAGCGGGGCCGCCAGGTGTTCGAAGACATCCGCGAGCCCGAGCACGTCCAGAAGACCATCTACGAACAGGGGGAGCGAAACCAGCTCCGCATGTTCCACGGGCGTTCGGCGGGCGCCTCCGCACCGTCGGCCACCACCGAGCTCGAACGCCTGGCCGACCTTCGGGCCCGGGGCGTCCTCACGGAGGAGGAGTTCCAGGCCCAGAAGCGCAGGATCCTGGGCGGCTGAGCGCCTCGTGGCACCGGCCGCGAGCGAGGTATAACCGGGGCGTGGAACCGAGGGTCGCGGTCGTCGGCATCGGGCATGCGGGGTTCGCCCCGATCACCGCCGGACTGTCGTACAAGGAGCTGATGTTCGAGGCGGCCCAGCGAGCCTACGCGGACGCGCAGGTCGATCCGCGAACAGACGTCGATTCGTTCGTCTGCTGCTCCGAGGACTACCTCGAAGGCACGAGCATCTTCGATGAGTACGTGCCCGACCAGCTCGGGGCGGTGCAGCGGCCGGTGCAGACGGTGGCCGCCGACGGGCTGTTCGGAGTGGCCACCGCGCTCATGCTGATCCGTTCGGGGGCGGCCCGGGTGGTGGCCGTCGAGGCCCACAGCAAGGTGTCCGACGTCCTCACCCTCGGGGCGATCGAGCAGTTCGCCATGGATCCGGTGTTCAACCGACCGCTCGGCGTTCCCGCCCTGGCCGTCGCCGGCCTTGAGATGAACGCCTTCCTCGAGCGGACCGGACTCACCGAGGAACATTGCGCGATGGTCGCCGCCAAGAACAGGACGAACGCCCTCGACAACCCCAGGGCGGCGTATCCGGCCGACGTCACGGCCGAGGATGTCGAGGGCTCCGGGCCGGTGTCCTGGCCGCTCAGGGAGCTCGAAGTGGCGGGGAGGGCCGACGGCTGCGTCGTGGTCGTGCTCGCCGCCGAGGAGCGGGCCGCCGACCTCTCCGAGGCTCCGGTATGGGCACTGGGCGCGGGGTGGTCGTCGGGGAGTCCCACGCTGGAGAGCCGGAGGTGGGGGGAGGCGGATTTCGTCGCGCGGGCGGCGGAGCGCGCCTACGCGATGGCGAGGGTGGAGGATCCGGGGGAGGAGATCGATCTCGCCGAGGTCGACGACGTCTTCGCGTTCAAGGAGCTCCAGCACCTCGAGGCCCTCGGGTTGGGGTCGGTGGGCGAGCTGGCCGAGATGCTGGAGGGGGGCGCGCTCGAGGCGGACGGCGAGCTCCCCGTGAACGTCTCGGGCGGCTCCCTGGGCCAGGGGAACCTGTTCGAGGCGAACGGCCTGGCCCGGCTCCTGGAGTGCGTGGAGCAGCTGCGGGGGGAGGCGGGCGAGCGGCAGGTGGACGAGGCGTACGTCGCCCTGGCCCAGAGCTGGCGAGGCGTGCCCACCACGTCCGCCGCCGTGATGGTGCTGGGCAACGAGGAGGGGACATGAGCGGGCTGAAAGGGGCCGATCTCGTCTACTTCTTCGTCTCCGACATGGAACGAGCGGTGACCTTCTATCGGGACGTGCTGGGGCTTCGGCTCCTGTATCGAACGGGCGACGACTGGGCCCAGTTCGAGGCGGGCCCCGTCCAGCTGGGGCTCCATGCTGCCGGACAGGGCGAGCACCGTGCCGGTGGGACGGTGGCGTTTCGGGTCGACGATCTCGACGCCAGCCGGATCGCACTGGCCGCCCGCGGGATCGGTTTCAGCCCCGAAGGCGGAGGCCAGGGCGGCGAGCCGAGGTTCGTCGAGTTCCGGGATCCCGATGGCAATGTCCTCGGCCTGCTGGAGTACCCGCAGGATCCGGCGCGATCATGACCGGGTCCCGAGTCGCGGTGGTCGGCGCGGGCATGACCCGATTCATGCGCCGAGCGCAGGAGACCGGCAAGGAGCTGGCGTGGGAGGCCGCGAGGGCGGCTCTGGATTCATGTGAGCTCACCCTTGCCGACGTGGACGCGGTCTGCCTGACCTCTGCGCCGGATGCGTTCGATGGCGTACACATGAAGGGGGAGTACCTCTCCGACGGCGCGGGCGGCTTCGGCAAGCCGTTCATCCGCACCTATGTCGGAGGGGGCAGCGGCGTGTTCACCGCCATCCAGGGCTGGTACACGGTGGCGAGCGGCATGTTCGACGTGGCCCTGTTGGTGGCCGAGGAGAAGATGTCCTCGACCCAGCCGCATCCCCAGGGCGCGTTCCTGACGATCTTCGACAACATCCTGGAACGGCCGCTCGGCCCGAACCTCCTGTGGATCTTCGCCCTGGAGATGAACCGCTACATGACGGTGCACGGATTGGACAAGCGCGACATCGCCTCGGTCGCGGTGAAGAACAAACGCAACGCGGCAGGGCATCCCGCCGCCCTCCTGGGGCAGGCCGACATCACCGTCGACGACGTGCTGGCGAGCGAGGTGCTGGCCTGGCCGGTGCAACGGCTCGACGTCTCGCCGATCTCCGACGGCGCCGTCGCCGTGGTCGTCGCCTCAGAAGAGGCGGCCAAGCGGATCACCGATCGCCCGGTGTGGATCGAAGGGGTCGGCTGGAACCTCGACACGACGTACTGGACGAACCGTGATCTGGTGTACCCGGAATACGTGGAGAACGCGGCGCGGATGGCCTACGACATGGCGGGGGTGAAGGAGCCGCGCAAGCAGATCCACGTCGCCGAGCCCTACGACCCGTTCGACTACAAGGAGCTGCATCACCTCGAGGGGTTGCTCCTGTTCGAGAAGGGCAAGGCTCCGGAGGCGGCACGCAACGGCGTTTTGGATCGCGACGGCGACCTGCCCTCCTGCCCATCGGGCGGGCTGCTCGGCGTGGGGAACCCCATCGCGGCTGCCGGCCTGATGAAGGTCGCGGAGCTGTTCTGGCAGCTGCGGGGGGAGGCGGGAGCGCGGCAGGTGCCCGGGACCCCCGAACGCGGCGTGGCCCAGGCGTGGGGCGACCTCATGCAGGTCGGGACGGTCGTCGTGATGGGCACCGACGCTAGATCGCCGAAGGCGACCGGAGAGCTGCCGGTCGTGCAGACGCCGCCGTACACGAGCGGAGGCCACCCGCTCTCCGACGCCGGGTTCCGCACCGCCGTGGGAGCGGTCGACCACCGGCTCGGCGCACGGTACTCCTGGGATGCCGGTGTCGCCGTGGGGCGATTCTTGGACGGGCTTCGTGCCGGGAAGATCCTGGGACGCGAGTGTCGGAGCTGTGAGCGGGTCCTGGTTCCGCCTCGCATGTTCTGCGAGCGATGCTTCCGGGAGACCGATCGCTGGATCGAGGTCGAGCATACGGGGGCGGTACAGACGTACTCCATCTGCCACGTGTCCTGGGACATGCAGCCGCTCGAGTCGCCCGAGATCCCCGCCGTGGTGTCCATCGGTGGCTCCGACGGCGGACTCCTGCACCTGCTCGGCGAGGTCGACCCCGACGACGTACGCATCGGGATGGACGTCGAAGCCGTGTGGAAGCCGGTCGGCGATCGGACCGGCTCGATCCTCGACATCGACCACTTCCGGCCCAGGAGACGTGTCTGATGCGGGAGAAGGTGGCTCGCCCGGACCAGGTCCGGCGGTGGCCGGGGGAATTCCCCGTCGCGCATCGATACACGCCCGGCGTGGCCGGTGAGGCGTTCCTCACTGCGCTTCGAGACCGCGGCGCAGTCCTCGGGTCTCGCTGCCAGCGGTGCGCCTACACGTACGTTCCGGCCAGGCTGTTCTGCGAGCGGTGCTTCGCCGAGCTCGCCGCCGATGTCGAGCTCGGCCCGGGCGGCACGCTCGTCTCGTTCACGATCGGGTTTGCCGGCGTGGAGGGCGACCCGCTCGACCGGCCGGTCACGTTGGGGCTCGTTCGCCTCGACGGGGCCGACGCGGTCCTGCTCCATCACGTACTCGACCCAGGCGACGAGCCACTCGAGATCGGGGAGCGGGTGGAGGTCGTCCTTCGGCCTACCGCCGACCGCACCGGCTCGATCCTGGACATCCTGGGGTTCGCCCCGGCCGATGCGGAGGGCGGGTAAGGCCGGCCGAGAGCGGTCATCGGCCACACGTATGCTTTGGCTGGATGAACCGGCCAACCTGCATACGCTGCGGTGAACCGTTGCCCGACGAGGCGAAGTTCTGTCCGAACTGCGGGTTCCCGGTGGGGTCCCCGCTCATGGAGGAGCGCAAGATCGTCACCGTGGTCTTCGCCGACCTGGTGGGCTCGACCCGGCTCTCGGCGCAGATCGACGCAGAGCGCTACCGCGAGGTCATCACGTCCTTCTACCAGGCGGTCACCGAGGGGCTGGAGTCCCTCCGGGGTCGCGCATACAACTTCGCCGGCGACGCAGTGGTCGGCGTGTTCGGCATCCCGCATGCCCATGACGACGATGCGATCCGAGCGATCCGGGCGGCCCTGGCCATAGTGAAACGGGTGCCCGAGCTCGGCGAGAACCTCCTGTTGCCCGCCTCCCTTCAATGCCGGGTCGGGGTGAACACCGGACGCGTGGCCATCGGCACCGAGGGGGCGGAGGCGGGTCTGTTGTACGGGGCGGTGGTGAACGCCGCGGCCCGGCTCCAACAGGCCACCGAGCCGGACACCGTGCTGGCCGGGGAGACGACGTGGCTCCTCACGAAGGACCACGTCCAGTACGGCGAGCGGCTGGAGGTGCGAGCGAAGGGCTTCGAAGAGACCCTTCCGGGCTGGCCGGTCCTGGCCCTCGCACCCCGCTCGTCCCGCCGGACGATCCCCTTCGTGGACCGTCGGCGGGAGCTTCGCCTGCTCGTCGAGACCTTCGAACGCGCACAGGAGGCTCGCCGAGGGCACATGGTCACGCTGCTCGGCGAGCCGGGGATCGGCAAGAGCCGTGTGGTCGAGGAGTTCCTCGCGGGACTTCCGGACACGACCAGGGTCCTGACCGGGCGGGCCAGCCCATTCGAGGAGGACGTCACGTTCGGCCCGGTCGCCCAGATCCTGCTGCAGGAGATCGGGGAACCCCCGGACGCGCCACCCGAGCAGTTAGAAGAGAGCCTCGAGGAGCTCGTGCGTGACTGTTGCCCCACGGAGCGGACGAAGGAGATCGTCGACCTGCTCCGGCTCGCGCTCGGGCTGGGCGAGGAGTCCCGGGATCGACGCCGGTACCGGGTGGCCGAGATCCGCTCGGGGCTGCTCGCGCTCCTCCAGGGTCTGGCGGCTCGCGGTCCGGTCGTCATGGTCGTCGAGGACGCCCATCTGGCGCAGCCACCCCTCCTCGACCTCGTAGAGCAGCTGGTGCGGGGGGCTCGAACGATCCCCCTGTTCGTGTTGTGCGTGGCCCGTTACGACCTGCTCGACAAGCGCCCAGACTGGGGCGGAGGCCTCGGCGATTCGTTGAACCTCCATATCGAGGCCATGTCGCTCTCGGACGCCATCGAGCTGGCGAGAGAAGCGAGCGAGGGGCTCGACGAGGCCTCGGCCGGGCGGATCGCTCGGCATGCAGGGGGCAACCCCTTCTTCATCGTGGAGACCACCGGGATGCTCATGCACGCCGATGCCGACGTGGCCTCGGACACCGAGCCCCTTCCGCGGGACCTTCTGCCGCCCACGGTGCAGGCGATCATCGCGGCTCGGATCGACCACCTCGCCGAGGAGGCTCGCGACCTGATCCGCAAGGCTTCCGTGTTCGCGCCCGGCACCTTCGACCGAGCGTCGCTCGCGATCGTGGCAGAGCCCGACGACAAGGTTCTTGAGCTGCTTGAGGATGAGGAGTTCCTGGTTCGGGACGAGGACCGCGAAGGATACTGGCGGTTCCGCCACGGCCTGCTCCGCGACGTGGCCTACGACAGTTTGCCGAAGCGGGAGCGGCTCCGACTCCACCTGCAGGTTGCGACGAATCTCTCCGAGGACCCGGAAATGTCGTCCCGGTACCCGCGGTCGATCGCCTTCCACCTGGAGCAGGCGGCCCGCGCTTCCCTCGACCTGAATCCGGCGGACCGCAGCATGGCCGAGCGGGCGGTCGAGGCGCTGGTCCGGGCGGGGGATCAGGCCCTCGAGACCTCGCAGGCCCGGGCGGCGGCGGACCTGTACGAACGGGCGCTGTCCCTGGCGGGCCCGGAACGCGAGTGGGAGGTATCAGAGGCCCGGATCCTGGCCGGCCTGGGTGAGGCTCGGTACTGGCTTGGCGAGTTCGAGGCGGCGGTCCCCCCGCTCACCAGGGCTCTGGAGATCGGTGGCACCGATCCCCAGATCCGAGCGGACGCGTCGCGGTTCCTCGGCGACATCGAGCTCTCGATCAGGGGCGATCTGGAACGGGCCGAGGACTTGCTCCAGCAGGCCTTGGCGGCCGCCCGCGAGCTCGGGGACCCCTGGACGCTCGCTCGAACACTGCTGGTCGCCGGGTGGGCCCCGTACTGGAGGAACGACATGGGGAAGTCGCGCGAGATGTTCGAGGAGGCTCTGGCGGTGGCCCGGGCCAACCCCGACGGTGACCCGTGGGCCGAGTCCAGAGCGCTCGGCATGGTCGCGACCCTCGTCGAGAACGAGGGCGACCAGGAGGTGGCGCTTGCCCTCTCGAGCGAGTCCCTGGCCGTTGCGGAGGCGTCGGGCGATCGGTTCTCGGTGGCGGTCGCCCGGGAGAACGTGGGCAACGCCCTTCGCCGCACCGGACGCCTGAGCGAGGCCGAGCCGCACCTGAACGCTGCCGTCGATGCCTTCCGCGAGCTGGGGGCGCGATGGGAGCTGGCGAGCGCGCTGACCTCCCGGGGGTCCCTCCACCGTTTGGCCGGTCGCATCGACCAGGCCGTGAAGGACCTTCGGGAGGGCTACCGCCTGTGCCGCGAGCTCAAGGAGCGGGGGATCGTGACCTGGACGGCGAGCCAGTTGGCGATCTCGCTGGTGCGTACGGGGGAGCTCCAGGCGGCAAGGGAGGTGCTGGAGGAGACCTCCGCCGTCGTCGGCTCGGGTGGGCCAGGGTCGGTCGACTGGCTCCTCGAGGCCGAGGTGGAGATCCTGCTGGCGGAGGGGGACCGGGACGGCGCGCTGGAGAAGGCGCAGGAGCTCCTGCGACTCGAGCGGGCACAGGAGTCCGCGAAGGACGTCGCGGCGCGGATCTGGTGGATCGGTCGGGTGTTCGGCCCCGATGCCGTGGGAGGCACGGAGGAGATGGAACGAGCCAGGAACCTCCTGGACGAGACGCACTGGGAGGCGGCTCTCATGGCGCCCGACCTGGTGAGCGGGTGAGCCGGTGGACTTCGACCTGACCGAGGAGCAACAGGACTTCCAAAAGGCCGTCCGGCAATTCGCGGAGGAGATCGTCGCCCCGTCCGCGGAGGAGCTGGACCGCGAGGAGCGCTTCCCCCTGGAGATCGTGCGCCAGATGGGAGAGCTCGGTCTGTTCGGCCTTCCGTTCCCCGATCAGTACGGCGGCCTGGACGGTGACTTCCTGACGTTCTGCCTGTGCCTGGAGGAGATCGCCCGGGCAGACTCCTCGGTGGCCATCACGCTCGAAGCCGCCGTTGGCCTGGGGGCCAACCCCATCTACCGGTTCGGCACCGAGGAGCAGAAGGAACGGTGGCTCATCCCGATGGCCCGCGGCCAGATCCTGGGGTCCTTCGGTCTGACGGAGGCGGGTGGGGGCTCGGACGCGCAGTCCATCCGGACCACCGCCAGGCTCGAAGGGGGGTCGTGGGTGATCGATGGGTCGAAGGCGTTCATCACCAACTCGGGGACGCCGCTCTCGAACGTCTGCGTCGTGGCCGCGATGACCGGTGGCGTCGGGGAGATCTCGAACATCATCGTGCCTACCAACACGCCGGGGTTCTCGGTGGGGCGCTCCTACCGCAAGGTCGGATGGCGGGCCAGCGACACCCACGAGCTGTCGTTCGACGGCTGTCGCGTCCCCCAGACGAACCTGCTCGGCGAGGAAGGGCGGGGGTACGCGCAGTTCCTGGAGGTGATCGATGACGGCCGCATCGCCTTCGCCGCGCTGGCGGTGGGCCTGGCCCGGGGATGCCTGGAGGAGAGCGTGAAGTACGCCGGTGAACGGGAGGCGTTCGGCCGGCCCATCGGGTCCTTCGAGGCGCTCCAATTCAAGATGGCCGACATGCGGGTGGCGGTGGAGACCGCGCGGCTTGGGTACCTTCGCGCTGCGTGGTTGAAGGACCACGGCCGTCCGTACAAGGTCGAAGCGTCGATCGCCAAGCTGTACGCCAGCGAGATTGCGGTCACGTGTGCCCGCGAGGCCGTGCAGGTGCACGGGGGATACGGCTTCATCGAGGAGTTCCCGGTGGCCCGGTTCTATCGCGACGCCAAGGTCCTCGAGATCGGGGAGGGAACCAGCGAGATCCAGCGCTTGCTGATCGCCCGAGACTTGGGCCTTCCGGGCACGGAGCTGTAGCCCTCCCGCTCGAGACCCCCGGGCCCCGGCCCCAAGATGTTTGAATCCGGCCTCGATCCGAGGCACCCTGTGGGGCGCTCGCTTGACATCTCCGCACCGCGTTCGGTACGAAGGGTCACTTCCATGAGGGCTAACCGGGGACGCTCTGCCTCTTACCGCCGCCGCTGGATCGGCGTTGCTGCCGTGTCCTTACTGTTGCTGATGGCCCTGGCTCCAACCGCCGGGGCCGGGCTGAAGCAGAACCTGGATGAGGCCAAAGCTCGTCTGGCAGAGCTGAAGCGCCAGATCGGCGCGCAGCAGGCCGTCCTGGACAGGCTCTCGGCCGAAGCGGCGGCCATCGCCATGCAGATCGACGAGCACCAGGCCATCTACGAACAGGTGACGACGCAGCTCCAGCAGACCAAGGTGGAGCTCAACGCCGCGAAGGAGCGCTTCCAGGCGGTGCTGGGTCGACTGAACGAGCGCGTCCGCGAGGCCTACATGCAGGGGCCGGGAACCCCAGTCGAGTTCCTCCTCGGCGCCACCTCGCTGGCCGACCTGTCCGACCGGCTCGAGTTCGTGAACGCGCTGGCCCAGTCCGATTCCGACCTCGCCGACCAGGTTCAGAACCTGAAGAACGAGCTGTCCGCCCAGGCTCGGAACCAGCAGCGGCTCCGGGCCCGCCAGGCCGACATCCTTCGAGCGCTGGAGGGTGAGCGGGCGAAGCTCCAGGATCAGTTCTCCCAACAGAAGCAGATCTACGAGGACATCCAGGACAAGAGGGCCGAGGCCGAGCGGCTCGTGGAGCGGCTCGGCAGGGCGTACCGGGACTTCCTGGCCTCGCTGTCGGGCGTCAGCAACGGGGTGTTCAAGGTGTGCCCGGTGGACCAGCCGCGCGCCGTCTACGACGGGTTCGGCGCGCCCCGGTACGCGGGCGGCTATCACCCACATGCTGGCAACGACATCGTGGCGCCCGCGGGAACGGCCATCCGCGCGCCGTTCGCGGGCACCGCCCGATCCTCCTACAACACGCTGGGGGGGAGCGCCGTGTACGTGTACGGGGCCCTCGGCTACGTGTACAACGCGCATCTGTCGTCCTACTCGTCGGACTCGAACGGGCCGGTCGCGGTGGGCGACGTCATCGGGTACGTCGGGGACTCGGGCGACGCCCTCGGCGGCGTGCCGCACGACCACTTCGAGTGGCACCCCAAGGCGATCCCATCCAACTGGCCGACGAGTCCATACGGATACGCGGTCATCGGCAGCGCCCTGAACCCCTACCCGCTGCTGTCACAGGTCTGCTGAGACCGGAAGCCGCGTGCCATGGTCGCCAGCGCCATCCGATCCACCTTTCTTCAGGTCTCGACTCGGGCGGGGGCCTCGTGATCGGAGGATTGGTCCACACCCGAGCAGTCCTCGTTCTTGCGTCGGCCCTCATCGGTGCCGAGTTGCTCTCATCCTGTTCGTCTGGCCCAACAACTGTTGCGCGGAGCCGGACGATCGAGGTCGATGGAGAGGAGGTCGCCGCGAGCTCCCTCCGGGAGGCGGTCACTGGGCTGTGTGTAGCATTGGAGCGCCTTCCGAGCGACCCCCCGGCCGCCCGCGACGCCTTCTACTCTCTGTCCCACGACCGCTTGCACACGATCGCCGCAGCAGTCCAGGAGATCGACCGGCCGGCGGCGGGCTCGCTCCTCCGGTCCATGGCCGTCGTCGAGGAGCGCTTCGCTCGGCCTCTGTCTCCCGCCTCTCTTGCCACCGCCTTCGATCGACTGTTGGCCGCAACCCGCGTGGCGTTGCGGGCGCTCTCGATCCCAGCGGAGCCATGCTGATGTGTCTCTTCGCCCGCGTGGGCGAGTTTCTCTCGAGCTAGTGTTGGCCTTTGGGGGGCGCGGATGAAGGCTGAGGACGTGCGGAAGGTCGGGTGGTGGGATGCGGCCTCATGGGCGCGGGCATCGTCGAGGTTTTGTGCGAGGGTTGGCCTCGACAACTCGACGAGCAGCATGGAGCGGAGGAGCTGACCCGGATCGCCGGCAGCACGACCATCGACGATCTGGCCGATCGCGATCTCGTCATCGAAGCGGCCACCGAGCACCACGAAACCAAGGGCGAGGTGTTCAGCCGGCTCGACGAGGTCACCCGGCCTGAGGTGGTCCTGGCCAGCAACACGAGGTCGATCCCCATCGTCGAGCTGGCCGCGGTCACCGGGCGGCCAGCGCAGGTGGGGGGATGCATTTCTTCAACCCGGTGCCGGTGATGGGGCTGATCGAGGTGGTGAGGGCCATCACGACCTCGGACGAGACGGTCGAGTTTTCGCGGGGGTTCGGTGCGATGCTCGGCAAGACCACGGTGCTGTCGAAGGACCGCGCGGGGTTCATCGTGAACATGCTGCTCATCCCGTACCTCAACGGCGCCGTCCGCATGCTCGACGAGTGGTTCGCCACGCGCGAGGACATCGACACCGCGATGAGCTTGGGCCTGGCCCATCCCATGGGGCCGCTCCAGCTCCTGGACCTCATCGGGCCGGACACGGCGCTGTTCGTGGCCAACGTGCTGTTCGAGTTCAAGGAACCGTTGTATGCGCCGCCACCGCTTCTGAAACGGATGGTGACGGCGGGGCGGCTCGGGCACAAGAGCGGCGCGGGTTTCTACGACTACACGTCCTGAGACTGCGGATTTTGCCACGTCTGCGAGGTGGTCACTTCTTCTCGAGCACCCGGTCGTACACCTGGAGTGTGAGGCGAGCCGTCTCGTCCCAGGAGAACCGCTCGGCCTGGCGCCGGGCCCGTTTTGCCAGCCGCTCGGCGAGATCCAGGTCCGTCAGCACCGACTCGATGGCTTGCGCGATCTCGCGCACCGACCGGGGGTTCACGCCGAGCGTGGCGTCTCCGGCCACCTCGGGGACGGCGGAGGTGTTCGATGCGACCGTCGGGATGCCGCGCACCATGGCCTCGATCACCGGGAGCCCGAACCCTTCATACAGCGACGGGTAGACGAACGCGGCGGCCGCGCGGTACAGGGCGTCGAGGTCCCTCTCGGACACGGCTCCGGTCATCACGATGTCGCCGGGGCCCGACAGCGCGATCTCCCGCATCAGCGCGTCGTAGTGCCATCCGAGTGGACCGGCGAGCACCAGCGCATGCGGGAGGCCGGTGGCGGCAACCCGGCGGTACGCCCGGATCAATCGGACCAGGTTCTTACGCGGCTCGAGGGTCCCCACGAACAGGACGTAGGGTTCTCGGACCTTTAGGCGTGCCAGGGTCGGGTCGGCGTCCCCACCCGCGACGCCGATCGACGCGGCCAGGGGGACGACATGGAGCCGAGCGGGGTCGACTCTCGTCCGCGATAGCAGATCCTCGGCGGTGTGGCGGGACGGGGTGACGATGGCGTCGGCCCGGGCGACCGCCGCACGAAGCCCCAGCCGGTAGGTGTACCGCCATGACCGAGGGAACATCCCCGGGTGATACTCGAAGGCGAGATCGTGGACGGTCACCACCAGCCGCTGCCCCGATGCCGCGGGGGGGATCGCGGCGGGGTTGGTAGCGTGGACGATCTCGGAACCCTGCAGGCTCGGAGGAAGTGGCGGCCGCCCGAGGAGATCCCACCTCGGATAGAGGGTCCGGATTGGCGCCGGGAGCTCCTCCACCCAGAAGTCGCGGATCCATCGTTCGGGTGGCCCATCCTCGTCGAACCGTGAATGAAACAGCCGGATGTCGAGGGCTGGGTCCCGCCTGGCCATCGCCGGGACCAGGTTTCGGATGTAGGTCCCGATCCCACCCGGGGTGTGGAACCAGAGTTGATCGACGTGGATGGCGACCCCCGTCACCTGGGAGCCTCGACGCATTCCACACCCACCGGTCCCACGGTTGCGGCGTGCTCGGTCCGGGGGGGCAAGTCGAGCCGGTCCCCGGCGCCCATTTCGATGTCCCCGCTCTTCGTGTGGAAGGTGATCGAGCCGGTGAGGCAGAACAGCACCTTGTGATAGTCGTGCGAATGCCAACCGTATCGGTGGCCCGGCCCATTTCCCCAGAAGCGTGGCGGCGAGCATCCCTCCTCGGCCATCCGCTCGATGGCCTCCCGACGCCTGGACACCACCCCGGTGGTCAGGGTCGCACCGTTCATGAACGGATGCCCAGGATCTCGCGACCCGACATCTACATCGCGTCGCCGCGGCCGTGGACCGGGGGGACGCCTTGACGGGTGAACGCCGCTCTCGTGGGGAGGCCCCACGCCGTGTCCATGTGCCTGCGGGCCTGCAGCGCCCCGTACCCGGTTGCCTCCAAACGCCCAGCGAGGACCCACGGGTCGGGGTGGGGGCTCTCCTGAAGGAAGTACCGCTCAAGGGCGAGCACGATGGCCCGTTCCTCCTCACGGGTGAGGCCGGTCGGGACCTCGAACCGCCGCTCTCCGTTCACAGCGGCATGTTCCCGTGTTTGCGCGCCGGGACCGCCTCGCGCTTGGTCACGAGCATCCGGAGGGACTTGATCAGCCGGGCCCGGGTCTCGGCCGGCTCGATTACGTCGTCGACGAAGCCTCGTTCCGCCGCCACGTACGGGTTGGCGAACTTTCGCTGGTATTCAGCGATCAGCTCGGTGCGTCGGGCGGCGGGGTCCTCGGCCTTCTCGATCTCCTTCTTGTTCACGATGTTCACGGCGCCGTCCGGGCCCATGACCGCGATCTCGGCTGTGGGCCAGGCGAAGGACACGTCGGCCCGAAGGTGCTTCGAGTTCATGACCACGTACGCGCCGCCGTACGCCTTCCGAGTGATGACGGTCATGCGGGGCACGGTCGCCTCGGCGAACGAGTACAGGAGCTTTGCCCCGTGCCGGATGATCCCGCCGAACTCCTGGGCCGTCCCCGGCAGGAACCCCGGCACGTCCACGAACGTCACCAATGGGATGTTGAATGCGTCGCAGAATCGCACGAAGCGCGAGGCCTTCTCGGAGGACTCGATGTCGAGCGTGCCGGCGAGCACCTTCGGCTGGTTCGCGACGACCCCGATCGTCCGCCCGTCCAGGCGGGCGAGCCCGATCACGATGTTCATGGCCCAGTACGGGAAGACCTCCAGGAACTCGCCGTCGTCCACGACGCGCCTGATGACCTCATGCATGTCGTACGGTTCCCGGGCCGAGTCGGGGATGAGACGGGTGAGGCCCTCGTCCCGGCGCTCGGGGTCGTCGACCGGCGCATACGACGGCGGGTCCTCCAGGTTGTTCGACGGGAGGAACGAGAGCAGGTGCCGCACCATGGCAAGGCTCTCCTCCTCGTCCTGGGCCACGAACGAGGCCACGCCGGAACGGGAGGCGTGGGTCATGGCCCCGCCCAGCTCCTCGAACGACACCTCCTCGCCGGTCACGGCCTTGATCACATCGGGCCCGGTGATGAACATGTGCGAGGTCTCTCGCACCATGAACGTGAAATCGGTGACGGCCGGCGAATAGACGGCACCGCCGGCGCAGGGTCCCAGGATCGCGCTGATCTGGGGGATCACGCCCGAAGCCCGGACGTTCCGCTCGAAGATGTACCCGTAGCCCGCCAGCGAGGCCGCGCCCTCCTGGATCCGAGCTCCCCCCGAGTCGTTCAGCTGGATGAACGGCGCGCCGGTCGACATGGCCAGGTCCAGGACCTTGCAGATCCTCTGGGCGTGCACCTCCCCGAGTGAGCCCCCGAACACAGTGAAGTCCTGCGATGCGACGAACACCTTCCGCCCGTCGATCGACCCGTGGCCCGTAACCACGCCGTCCCCCGCGGGACGGTTGCGCTCCATCCCGAAGTCGTGAGACGAGTGGACGGCGAAGGGGTCGGTCTCCTGGAACGACCCCGCGTCGAGCAGGAGCTCCAGGCGTTCCCGGGCTGACAGCTTGCCGCGTTCGTGCTGCTTGCGGACGGCCTCCTTGCGGTGGGCGTCGAGCATGGCCGCCTTGCGTTTGCGGAGCTCCTCGATTCGCTCGTCGACCGTCCGGACCGGAACCTGGGGACGCTCCTCGGTCTTGGCCATGGTCCCCGGAGTGTAGCGCCCGGCTCGGCCGGATCTGCCGGATCTGGCGGATCTACCGAGTGTGTCAGTGGGGGCGCCTACCATCGGCCGGGTGGAGGTCACCGGAGAGTTCACCGCCTCACAGCGCCGGACCTTCGAGCGGCTCATCGGGCCTGGCGAACGCCCGCTCTTCCCCGCCGACGTCGTGTCGCATCTGCGGGATCGCATCGAGGAAGCCGTTCGGGCGGTCGAGCTCCCCGAGCCGCTGTGGCTCGGCAAGTCGAGCCTGAACGACCTGGCCCGGTGCGCCGGGCTGTTCGACGCCATCCGGGCGGGCGAGCGCGGGCCCTTCTCGTTCACCCCTCGATTCGCGGCGGGGCGGCTGGCCCACAAGGCGGTGGAGCTCGAGGTGGCCGGGCGTGTGGACAGAGACCCTCACGGCCTCGTCGAAGAGGCGGTGGATCGGCTGGTCGACGACGAGGCGTTCCGGGTCTTCTGGGATGGCCTCGATGGCCTCCGGCGGGACGAGACGCTGATGGACGCGGCCAAGACCCTCGAGCTCTTCCGCTCCACCATGCCGCCCCTGCGACGGATGCGGAGGGAGCTCGCACCGTCCACCGAGTGGCACGTCCGGGTCGAGCTGCTCGGCGGGGCCGTGGTCCTGAGCGGGACGATGGACCTCGTGCTCGGCTCGGGATGGCCCGTGGAGCCGGGACGAGCCACGCGCCTGGCCATCGACCTCAAGACCGGTCGGGCCTGGCCCGAGCACGCCGAGGACATGCGCTTCTACGCCCTGTTGCTCGCCCTGCGGTTCGGGGTGCCCCCCTATCGGGTGGCCACCCTGTACCTGGATTCGGGTGAGTGGCAGGCGGAGGACGTGGACCAGAGGATCCTGGACCGGGCGGCCGAACGCGTGATCGGGGCCGTCCGTACCGCGGCGGCATCGGGGGCTGGACGGGAGCTCGATCTCGCGCCCGGGCCCTATTGCCGATGGTGTCCTCGGGCCGGGGTGTGCCCCGTGAGCGCCTTCCCTCCCGAGCGCGACGCGGTGCCGGCCGAAGCCGCAGCGACCATCGACTGAAGAACCGTCCGTCCGAGCTCCGGTTCTTGCCTTCCCTCGGGTTGTCGTTTTTACGATTAGTCGGTATCGAGGAAGGTTGGTCTTGACGTTTTGTCGTTTCCCCTGGCATAATCTACTCCAATGACAAAACGTAAAGCTCAAAGCAGAGTCCCCGGCCAAATCAGGGAACTCCTCTCCAGGCGGTCGGCAGTGTCTGCCGGGGAGGTTGCTGAGGCGGCCGGAATCACCCGACAAGCCGCTCATTACCACCTGTCCCACATGGTGGAAGCCGGCGAGCTCTTCCTCCGAGGGGCCGGGCGTGGAGCCCACTACGTTGTCGCGACTGCCTTCGCGCGCACCTATCCGACTGCGGGCCTTCAGGAAGACGCCGTATGGCGGGAAGTCGTCGCCGCAACCCCAGAACTCGAGGCGCTCCCAGTCAACGTGCGTTCGATCCTGGCCTATGCGTTCACCGAGATGATGAACAACGCGATCGACCACTCACGAGGGGAGAACGTAGACGTCCGCTTCTGGATCAGCCGGGAGGCTATCGCGTTCGAGATTCTCGACGACGGCATCGGTGCCTTCCGGTCAGTGCGGGAGCGAATGGAGCTTCCCAACGATCTGGCGGCGCTACAGGAAATCGAGAAGGGCAAGGCAACGACGGCGCCAGACCGTCACACGGGGGAAGGAATCTTCTTCACCTCTCGTGCGGTCGATGTCTTTCTTCTTGAAAGCGGACAACTGCGATGGACGGTCGATAACTTGCGTGATGACATCGCTGTTGGCGATGCGGAAGCCCGCCGCGGGACGAGAGTCCGGTGCGAGATCTCGCCAGACTCTGAGCGCATCCTGTCCAAGATCTTCGACCAGTACGCGGTTGAAGTGGACGTGCCAGCGTTCCAACGGACCTCCGTGCGGGTGCGCCTGTTTGAAGTGGGGGAGCGATTCGTGTCGAGATCTGAGGCGAAGCGCCTTGCCAGCCGTTTGGAGGGCTTCCAGGAGGTGGAGCTTGACTTCTACGGCATCCAAGAGGTTGGTCAGGGCTTTGTCGATGAGCTCTTCCGCGTTTGGGCGCGGGGTCATCCCGAAACAAGGCTCCTGCCCATCAATGTGTCTGCCGCTGTTCGCTGGATGATCTCAAGGGTGATTCGGGATTCCGGCTAGGTTGTCGCAGCGGGATTTGACGAATACCTTCCAGTTACCGGGGTTCGCGCGAAGGGTGGGGCATGGCCAAGGAGTTGTACGAGATCGGCGAGATCCCCCCGGTGGGGGAGATCCCCGCACGGATGCACGCCCAGCTGGTGCGGCCCGACCGATACGGGGAGCCGGAGAAATCCATCCAGGACGAGGTGATCGACGTTCCGCCGATCCGGGCGGGGGAAGCCCTGGTCATGGTCATGGCCGCCGGCGTCAACTTCAACAATGTGTGGGCGGCTCGGGGGGTCCCCATCGACGTCACGAAGACGCAGGCACGATGGGGCGAGCCGACCGACTTCCACATCATCGGCTCGGACGCGTCCGGTGTGGTCACCGCGGTCGGCGACGGCGTGTCGAACCTCGTGGTCGGTGACCGCGTCGTCGTGCATGCCGGCCAGTGGGATCCCGACGACCCGTGGGTCCTCGCTGGGAAGGACCCGGGCCTCGCGGCGAGCTTTCGGGTGTGGGGCTACGACACCTGCTGGGGATCGTTCGCCCAGTTCACCAAGGTCCAGGCCCACCAATGCCTCCCGAAGGCTG
Organism: Actinomycetota bacterium; assembly: GCA_044869895.1. Classification (GTDB taxonomy): domain Bacteria; phylum Actinomycetota; class UBA4738; order UBA4738; family HRBIN12; genus AC-69. Next base: position 28,706 of record JBIOXZ010000085.1, read on the forward strand.
CCGGCCTTTCGTGGGAGGAGGCGGCCGCTCCCACGCTCACGGGCTCAACCGCGTACCGCATGCTGCACGGCTGGCCGCCGCACACGGTCGATGAGGGGGACGTGGTGTTGGTGTGGGGCGGGTCGGGCGGCCTCGGCTCGCTGGCCATCCAGCTCGTCACACTCGCAGGCGGCAAGGCGGTCGCTGTGGTCTCCTCGGAGGAGAAGGGGGAGTACTGCAAGAGCCTGGGAGCGGTCGGCTACGTGAATCGGGCGAACTTCAGCCACTGGGGCGTTCCCCCCCGGTGGGACTCGCCGGAGTGGAAGGAATGGTTCGACGGGGCCAAGGCCTTCGGGAAGGCGGTCTGGGACGTTCTGGGGGAGCGACGGAGCCCGCGGATCGTCTTCGAGCATCCGGCCCAGGACACCGTCCCCACGTCGATCTTCGTGTGCGATCGGGGCGGCATGATCGTGATCTGCGCCGGCACGAGCGGGTACGACACCTTGGTGGACGTCCGGTACCTGTGGTACTTGCAGAAGCGGTATCAGGGGTCCCACCTGTTCAACGACGAGCAGGCCGCCGCGTTCAACGACCTGGTCCGTGGCGGGCAGATCCAGACGACGCTCGGCCACACCTACCCGTACGAGGACACGGGCCAGGTCCACCAGTTGATGGCCGAGGGCAAGCTCCCCGAGGGCAACGTGGCCGTCCTGGTCAACGCGCCGTCAACCGGTTCGACCGACCTGCCCTAACGGGGGTCCTGGACCAGCTCGACCAGGACGCCGCTCATCCCCGCCGGGTGGACGAACGCGATCGTGGTACCCCGCGAGCCGGGGCGAGGCGACTCGTCGACGAGGGGAACCCCCGCTGCGCGCAATGTCTGGAGGGTGGCCGCGACGTCGTCGACCCCGAGCCCCAGATGGTGGAGGCCCGGACCGCGCTTGGCCAGGAATCGTCCTACGGGTGTGTCGGGGCCGAGCGCGCCGATCAGCTGGATGCGCGAATCGCCCGCCTCGAACAGCACCTCTTCGACACCCTGCGACTCCACGACATCTCGATGGGCGGGCTCTAACCCGAGCGTACGGCGGTAGAGCTCCACTGCCGCGTCGAGGTCCTCGACCGCGATCCCCACGTGGTCGATCCTGTTCAGCATGACCGGCTCACAGCCCGCTCCGACGCGGGCTGGAGCCGCGTCCTCCTGGTCGCGGGGGTCTGCTTCTTCCTGGCCACGGGCATCCTCCGAGTCGAAGCGAGCAGGCACCATAGCCGTTCGGCCCGGATTCCGGCACGGACGTGCGTAGGCCCTTCGACGGCCAGGTAGGGCAAAGGACGGATGCACATCCTGGGGGGTCTTCGTACGATACTCGGGGCTAGGCATCGGCCAAGAAGGGGATGCTCGTGATGAAGGAACCATCGGTCGCAGCTTCGCTCGAGGGCTCGCAGATCTTGCGCGCGGGAAAGGCGGACGTCTTCCGGATCAGGGAGCGGACCCGTCGAAAGCGCGTGCGGCGGATGATCGTGATCCTGGGAGCTATCGACGCGTACCTCTGGTACCGCTACCTCAGCGACAACCCCCTGCGGCTCCCGAGCCTGGGTCCAAACTGGTTCCTGTTCTTGCCGGTGTTCCTGATCTTCATCGCCATCTTCCTGATGATGGCCATGCCGTTCCTCAGCGGGCGCTCGCCTCACCTCGTGGTCCGACCTGAGGAGATCGAGGTCGGCCTGACCGAGGTCCGAGGACTCGACGGCCAGGTTGACGAGGTCGTTCGGACCCTCGACGTGTTCCTGGGCTACGCCACCTTCCGCGACGAGTTGGGAGGCAACCCCCGCCGGGGGATCCTGTTCGAGGGGCCGCCGGGGACGGGCAAGACGTACCTGGCCAAAGCCATGGCCAAGCAGGCCGGGGTGCCCTTCCTGTTCATCTCTGCGCCAGCGTTCCAGTCGATGTGGTTCGGGATGACCGGCTCTCGCATCCGATCCTTCTTCAAGCGGCTCCGGAAGCTGGCGCGCAAGGAGGGGGGCGCGATCGGCTTCATCGAGGAGATCGACGCCATCGGGGGAGATCGGGGTGGGCTCTCGGCCTCCCCCGATCCGACGGACCTGGGCCGTGCAACCAACCGGATGATCGGTCCCGGCGGCTCGGGGATGGTGAACGAGCTGCTCGTCCAGATGCAGTCGTTCGACACGCCTCCGTTCCTCAAGCGCGTGAAGGGGAGCGTGATCGAATGGATCAACGGGTTCCTCCCGCCCCAGCACCGGTTCGCCGCGGGGAAGCCCGGCTACAACAACATCCTGTTGATCGCCGCGACCAACCGTTCCGATCACCTGGACCCAGCGCTCCTTCGGCCAGGTCGGTTCGACCGAAGACTCTATTTCGACCTGCCGACGAAGCAGGGCCGTCGTGACCTCGTCGACTTCTTCATGGATCGGAAGTCCCACCATTCGCAGATGGACAGCGATTCGGCCCGCGAGCGTCTGGCCCACGACACGTTCGGCTACACACCGGTCATGATCGAGCACCTCTTCGATGAATCCCTGCTGGTTGCGCTCCGGGAGGGGCGGCGCCAGATGAATGTGGACGACGTGTATGAGGCGAAGCTCACGGAGGAGATCGGTATCAAACAGCCGGTCATCTACACGGACGGCGAGCGGCTTGCGGTGGCGACGCACGAGGCCGGGCACGCCACCGTGGCGTACTTCTTCGGCAAGGGCCGGCGGCTGGAGGTTCTGTCGATCATCAAGCGGCGCCAGTCCCTCGGGCTGCTGGCCCACGGGGATGAGGAGGAGCGCTTCACCAGGTCTCGCTCGGAGATCGAGGCACACGTGGCCATCGCGCTCGGTGGCCTGGTCTCGGAGGAGCTCTTCTTGGGTGAGTCCGGGACCGGCCCGGCGTCGGACCTGGCCGGGGCAACTCAGCTCGCCGCCCAGATGGTCGGTTCGTTCGGAATGGCCGGCTCGCTCATCTCCTACGACGCCATCGCCGAGGGTCCCATCGGGAGCAAGAACCTGGTGGGAAAGGTCCTGGCGGATCGGGACGGCAAGGCCAGGGTCGAGGACATCCTCGCGGGACAGAAGGCGCGCGTTTCGGCGGTTCTCGACGAGAACCGCGATGTGGTCGGGGCTCTTCGGGATGCGCTCATGGAGCGGGACGAGCTCGTGGGCGAGGAGATCACCACGGTCATCGAGAAGGCGCTGGCCAACCGGAGCTAGGTTCCGCTCATCTCGCCAGCTCGCGAACGGCCGGGACCACGTCCTTCATCAGCCGTTCGCGTTGTTCCCACCGGTCCCCCGAGAGCCAGACGTTGAAGTATGTGAAGCCGTCAGCCGCGAGCCCGGCCAGTCGCTCGGCGACGGCGCCGGGCTCGCCGGCGACCATTCGGTCGGGATCCGGAGGTGGGCCGCCGCCCACCCGCACCGACACGTTGTAGGCGCAGGTCAGCCTGTCGGGATCGCGCCCGACTCGTTCGGCCGACTCCTTCACCGCCTTCAGCTTCTCCCGAGCGACGTCCGGCGGCGCATACGCCATCGATGGGAGCCAGCCGTCGGCCGTCCGCCCCGTCAGCTCGAGCGCTTGGCGCCCATAGGTCCCGAGCCAGATGGGGATGGCACGCGACGGCTTGGGCTCGACCTCGGCGCCGACCGCTCGGTAATGGCGGCCCTGGAAAGAGAACGATGGTGCGAACCACACCCCGCGGATGATCGTGACCGCCTCCTCCAGCGACTCGATCTTCTCCCGGGGAGAGAGGACGGGCAGCCCGAACGCCTCGAACTCCCGATCGTTCCCACCGGCGCCCAGGCCAAGGACCAGCCGCCCGCCGGACAGCCGGTCCAGCGAGTCCGCCATCTTCGCCGTGACCACGGGATTGCGGTATGGCAGGCCGAGGACGTTGGGCCCCACGGAGATGCGAGACGTCGTGGCGGCGATCCACGTGAGCAGGGTCCACGTCTCGAATGACGGGCGTTGGCCGTAGAGGTGGTCCCATACCGTCACGAGGTCGAACCCGAGCTCCTCGGCGTGCCGGGCCTCGGCCACGGGGTCGGATCGCTGGGAGACCGACGGGATGACCGTGACGCCGAAGGAGAGACCCATGCCCACCGAGTCTAGGCTCGGCGAGGCGGGTGAACGGCGGGTCGTAGACTGGTCACGTGGTCCCGTCGGTGATCGTCGCGGGTGCCCGGACGCCCATCGGTAAGCTCCGGGGATCGCTGGCTGGCGTCTCCGCGGCCGACCTCGGCGCCGCCGCCATCCGCGAGGCGCTGAAGCGATCGGGTATGGCCCCCGAACGGGTCGAGTACGTGATCATGGGCCACGTGATCCAGGCCGGGACGGGTCAGATCACCGCCCGGCAAGCTGCTGTGGCCGCCGCTATCCCCAAAGAGGTCCCGGCCATCACCATCAACAAGGTGTGCCCGTCTGCCCTGACCGCCATCGCCCTCGCCGACCAGCTGATCCGAGCCGGGGAGGTCGAGATCGTGGTGGCCGGGGGCATGGAGTCGATGACACAGGCGCCGTACCTGCTGCCCCGAGCTCGAGAAGGCCAGCGCCTGGGACACACCGAGCTGGTCGACTCGATGATCCACGACGGGCTGTGGTCGTCGTTCACCGGGATGACCATGGGCGAATCCTCGGATCGGGTGAACGCGGACCTCGGCATCACGCGCGATGAGCAGGACGCGTGGGCCGCCCGGTCGCACCGGCGTGCCCAGGCCGCCTGGGAGGACGGCCGCCTGGGCGAGGAGGTCGTGGCGGTCGAAACCCATGGGGGAACGGGCGGGCCGATCGTCGTGGCACGCGACGAGGGCATCCGGCCCGACACGACGCCGGAGTCCCTGGCGTCCCTGCCGCCGGCCTTCGGCGAGGCCGGGACGATAACGGCCGGCAACGCGTCGCAGATCTCCGACGGCGGAGCGGCGGTCGTCGTGACCAGCCGCGAGAAGGCCGAGGAGCTCGGCCTGTCGCCGCTCGCCGAGATCGTGGCCCACGGCATGGCGGCGGAGCGATTCGCGTACCTGCACTCCGTGCCGGCCATCGCGCTCCAGCTCGCGCTGAAGAAGGCGGGGCTCGACGTCCACGACCTCGGATTGATCGAGGTGAACGAGGCATTCGCCGCCGTCGCCCTGAACGTGACGAAGGTGCTCGGGGTTTCGGGCGACATCGTGAACGTGAACGGCGGTGCCGTGGCCCTCGGACATCCCATCGGCATGAGCGGCGCCCGGATCGTCCTCACGCTCGCCAGCGAGATGCGCCGACGCGGGGTGGACCTCGGCGGCGCGACCATCTGTGGCGGCGGGGGCCAGGGCGACGCCCTGGTCATCCGGCGGCCGGCGTAGGTTCCGGTCGTATGGCCGAGGCCCGCTTCGAGCTGCCGCAAGAGCTCGAGGAGTTCCGCGGCATCGTCAGGCAGATCGCCGAGGAGCGGATCGCCCCCAGGGCCGCCGAGATCGACGAGACCGACGAGTGGCCCGAGGACGTGTACAAGGTGCTGGTCGACAACGACCTCATGGCGGTGGGATATCCCGAGGAGCTCGGCGGTTCGGGCGGCGGCTCGCTCGCGTTCGGCCTGCTGATCGAGGAGCTCGCGCGGATATCGGCCGGCGTTGCGCTCATCCCCGGTGTGTGCAAGCTCGGCGTGGTCCCCTTGAGGGTGGCTGGCGAGCGTGACAAGGAGCGCTCGATGACCGAGGGGATCTGTCGCGGCGACATCCTGATGTCCTACGCGCTGACCGAGCCGGCGGCGGGCTCGGACCCCGCCGCGATGACCACGCGGTACGTGCCCGCCGGCGACGCGTTCGTCCTGTCGGGGACCAAGCGCTTCATCACCGGCGCCGGCGTGTCCCACGCCTACGTCGTGTTCGCCACCGCGGACCCCTCCAGGGAGGCGAAGGGTGTCTCTGCGTTCCTCGTGATGCGGGACGACCCCGGCGTCTCCTTCGGCCGGAAGGAGGACAAGATGGGGATCCGTGGATCGCCGACGCGCGAGGTGATCCTCGAGGACTGCCGGATCCCCGCCGACCGGCTGATCGGCGCGGAGGGCGAGGGCTTCACCTATGCGATGAGAACACTCGACTATTCGCGGCCCGCCATCGCGGCCCAGGCCCTGGGCATCGCGCAGGGCGCGTTCGAGGTCTCGTCGAAGTACGCGATCGAGCGACAACAGTTCGGGCAACGGATCGCCGACTTCGAGGCCATCCAGTTCATGCTGGCCGACATGGCGATGAAGATCGAGGCCTCCCGCTTGCTTGTCTATCGTGCGCTCGCCATGTGTGACTCGGCCGATCCGCGGATGCCGTACTTCTCGGCCACCGCGAAGTGCTTTGCCTCGGATGCGGCCATGGAGATCACCACCGACGCGGTGCAGATCCTGGGGGGATACGGCTACATCCGCGAATATCCCGTGGAGCGGATGATGCGCGACGCCAAGATCACGCAGATCTACGAGGGGACGAACCAGATCCAGCGCGTGGTGATCGCCCGACACATCCTCAGGTCGTTGGTGGCCTGAGGAGTTCGCGCGATCGTTGCGCGCCGTTCCATGGTCGGGGGGGGGGGGGGGGGGGGGGGG
>JBIOXZ010000086.1:0-54136 GCA_044869895.1 Actinomycetota bacterium
CGATGCCACGACCACCGGCAGATCCCGCCGGGCGACCTTGGTCGCCCGCCCCGGCACCGCGAGACGAGCGAGGTCCGCGTCCGCGACGCCGACGCGGACCTGACCGGCGTCCACGGCGATCCACGCTGGCACGGCCCCGGTGGCGCGGATGGCGCCGGCCATGGCCCCGGCCGCTTCGTGATTCTGTGGAACCGGCAGCCCCTGCGCCAGGACGCTGGTCTCCAGGGCGACGACCGGCCGCCTGCCGGCCAGGGCGTCGGCCACCTCCTCCGAGATCCGAATCGGCCCGGTCATCCAGCCTTGGGCCACAGGTCGGGACCCGCCGCCACCCGGGCGCCCGCGGCGCATCCCGCGCGAAGGGCCTCCCCCGGCGACGCCCCCGTCGCCAGGGCCGCCAGGAACACGCCGTCGAAGGCATCGCCGGCGCCGGTCGGATCGGCCTCCACGACGGGCTCGCCCTCGTACCGGATCAGGAGGCCCTCCCATGACATCGCCGCGCCGCGCGGGCCGCGCTTGACGCACACGACGTGGTATCGCTGGGCCAGGGCCTCCGCGGCGTCCTCGCCCCGCCGGCCGCACAGCACCTCGGCCTCGAGCTCGTTCACCAACAGGACCGACGCCGACTCCGTCGCGGCGAAGAACCGAGTCGAGCCGAACTCTCGCAGGAGCGGCCAGGACGCAGCGTCCACCGCGACGTAGCGAGCCTTCGCCCGCTTCAGGGCGGCCATCGCGGCGGGAAGCGATGCCTCGTCGAGCAGGAGGTAGCCCGAGACCAGCACGGCGCTCGCCTCGATCTCGGCGGGGAGGTCGCTCGGAGATAGCCGGGCGTTCGCCCCGCGGTCGGCGACCATCGATCGCTCGCCCGCCGAGTGGACGACCAGCATCGAACCGGTGCGGGCCTGGGGGTCCACCGCGAGCACGGTCTCCACGCCGTGCTCGGCGATCGACTCCTGGAGCAGCCGACCGCTGAGGTCGTCGCCGACCCGGCCGTGGAGCCGGACCGTGGCCCGGGTCGCTGCACCCCACACGGCGGCGTTCGCCGCGCTTCCACCGGGTCGCACCGACACCCGCCCGTGGACGTCGCCCCCCTGGGCCAGCGCCGGCGCCTCCACGCTGACGTCGACCATCACGTCGCCCACCGTGACCAGGTCCATGGCCGACAACCCTACCGCGAGGGTCGGAGGCCCCTCGGCGACTTAGGTTCGGTCGCGGATGCCCGCAGCCTCCTCCGCCCATCGGCCGAACGCGCCCCAGAACGGATCCAGACCGGGGTGCTCCAGCGGTTCCTCGCCCCGATCGGTGACGAGGACGGCACCACGCTCGGGCTCAGTCACCTGCCCCACGACCGCGGCCTCGATGCCGGCATCCCCGAGCGCCGACACGAACGGGTCGGCCCGGCCCCGGACGACCGTGCAGATCAGGGTGCCTTCGGAGATCGACGTGTACGGGTCCATCCCGACGTGCTCGCAGACCGCTCGGACCTCGGGCCTCACCGGGATCGCGGCCTGCTCGACCCGCATCCCCACCCTGGAGGCGGAGGCCACCTCGGTGAGGCCCCCGAACACACCACCCTCCGTCGCGTCGTGCATCGACGTCACACCGGCATCGCGCAACCCGAATTCCCGGGCGACCGCCGCCTCCGGCACCACGGTCATCCGCTCGAACAGCGCGTCGGCCGCCTTCACGACGTCCTCGCCCACGCCCTTGGCCAGACGCTCGGGGAACGTTGCCGCGAACAGCGCGGTGGCCTCGATGGCCGCGCCCTTCGTGACCACGATCGCGTCGCCGGGTCGCGCCATCGTCGGCGTCACGTAGCGGTCCTCCAATCCCAAGGCCATGCAGACGGCCCCGCCCACCATGGGCCATGCGCAGCCCTCGTACCGGGCGGTGTGTCCGGTCACAACGGCGATCCCGATGTCCCGACACGTCCGGTGGAATGCATCCCACAGGGCGGTCAGCTCCTCGTCGGTGACCTCCGGTGGCAGATTCAGGTCCACGGCCATCCACCGAAGGGGAAGGCCGCTCGTGGCGGCGTCCGAGGCCAGGATGTGCACAGCGAACCACGCCGCCCGATCCCAGCCGTAGGCCGGGACGACGAACACCGGGTCGGCGGTCAACGCCATGACAACGCCATTGGCCACCCGCACCACGCCCACGTCGACACCGTGCTCCGGGCCCACCAGAACATCGGGGTCCTTGGCCCCCAGCCGCCGAAGGATGACCTGCTCGAACAGCTCCGCCGTGGCCTTGCCCAGACGCGGCTCCGCCATCCCGGGTCAGCCTCTCGGCACGGATGCCGCCGCGTGGACGGCCTCCACCAGCCGCCGGGTCGCCGCCACCGGGTCCGACGCCGTCCCTACCGCGGAGACGACCGCGACGCCGGTGGTCCCCGTCGCAAGGACCTTCCGCGCATTCGAGGGATCGATCCCGCCGACCCCGACGACCGGCAGTGACGTCGCCTCGACGATGGGTCGAAGTCCGTCGAGCCCGATCGGGACGGCCTCGGCCTTGGTCGGTGTGGCGAACACGGTGACCCCCAGGTAGTCGGCTCCGGCCCTCTCGGCCGATTCGGCCTGCTCCGGCGTCGCCACGCTGATCCCAAGCACTCCCCGTGGACCCAGTCGCTCGCGGGCGCTCTCCGGATGGTCACCCTGGCCGGCGTGCGCCCCCCCGGCCCCGACCGCGACGGCGATGTCGATCCGGTCATTCACGACGAACAGGACCTGGCCCCTCCGGCAGCGCCGTTCGATCTCCCCCGCCACCGACAGCAGCTCGTCGTCCGAGAGCTCCGGCGCGCGGAGCTGAACCACGTCGGCGCCGCCCTCGATCGCCGCGTCCGCCACCTCGATGTGCCCACGGCCCTGGACGAGCCCATTCGAGGTGATGACATGGACCCGGAGCCGCTCCGGATCGATCGTGCCCATCGTTCCCTCCGCCCGCATTACCGGGATCAGGTTCCTCGGGTCGTCGGCGCTTTTGTCCTAGGGGCTATCGCTTCGCTGCTTGAGCCCCGTTCTGAGGGCTGTCGCTTCGCTGCTTGAGCCCCGTTCTGAGGGCTATCGCTTCGCTGCTTGAGCCCTCGAGCCGGCCTCTCAGCCCGGTTGTCCCGAGCTCCCCGGTGGTTCCACCTCAGTATAGGTCGCTATCGACGGCCGGCTTGGGCCCGAGCCAAGGCCCGTTCCCGCGCCACCCGCTTCCAATCGCTCCTCGTCCTGGACAACAGGATGTCCGTGACGATCTGCAAGGCGCCGATGCCGGCCAGGACCCAGACGGCCCACGCCGGGCCGTTCGCGGCGAGGCAGAACCCAAGGGCCGCGAACGGCGCGACCTTCGTGGCCAGGGCGCCGGACGCGTGCATCCAGGCCCGCGCTGCCGGGGACGCTCGAAGGTAGGAGGCGTAGTCGATCTTCAGCCCGGGCCACGGAGGGAACCCGATGTAGTAGGCCAGAAACGAGATACCGACCAGCCGACCGACTGCCCAATGCGCCAGGTCGTGGACGCACACCAACCACGCCACGCCAGCGACCACGTAGGCCCATCCGGACACGGTCGGGTTGTCGCACCGCATGCCGTAAACGGTCGCCGCCGCTCCGAACAACACGCCGATCAGGAGCACCATGTTCCCGAACCACACCGGGAACCGGAACCGGACGCTCGTCTCGAACGCCTTGCGGTCGATCCGGCCGGCCTGGTCCGCCCAATGCTCGGCCAGCATGGGCTCGACCTTCACTCGACGGAGCAGCCGCCAGAATCCGAGCCCGGAGAGGTCCGTCTGACCCGCATCCACAGCCGTTTCCATGCGGGCGAACGCGTCCTGATAGTCCTCCCCGTCCGGTGGAAGACCCCCGGGTTCGCCCATCCGGCCTCCGTTCCACGCTACGATGGGCCCCGGCCCTTCACACGTCGCCCGCGCGCGGGAGGTCCAGCGACGTCCAGCCGTACAGAACCGGATCGCACGGTCCGCATCTCCGAGACCACGTCCACCCTAACCACGCTCGACGGCCGGTACCAGGTCCTGGAGCGCATCGCAGCGGGGGGGATGGGTGAGATCTTTCGGGCCCACGACGCCGTCCTGGCGCGCGAGGTGGCCGTCAAGGTCCTCCACCCCAATCTGGCCTCGGATCCGGGCTTCGTCGACCGCTTCCGCCGGGAGGCCCGGGCCGCCGCGGGGCTCAGTCACCCGAATATCGTCGGGGTGCACGACTGGGGGGCCGTGGACGGCGTGTACTTCATGGTCATGGAGTTCGTTCGGGGCCAGAGCCTTCGCGACGTCCTTGCCGCCGAGGGGTTGCTTGCCCCGGCCCAGGCCGCGGACGTCCTGCTGCAAGTGCTCGCGGCCCTCGAGCATGCACACCGAAAGGGCATCGTTCACCGAGATGTGAAACCCGAGAACGTGCTGGTCACCCGGGACGGCGTGGCCAAGGTGACCGACTTCGGGCTGGCGCACGCGTACGCGGAGGCGCGCTCCACTCAGACGGCGACGATCTCGGGGACCGCCCTCTACCTCGCGCCCGAGCAGCTCCTGGGCGAGCCGGCCGACCCCCGCACCGACCTCTACTCCGTTGGGATCGTGGCATTCGAGCTGCTCACGGGGAGCGCGCCCTTCACCGGCGAGACGTCGGTGGCCATCGCGTACAAGCATCTGCGCGATCGCGTCCCCCGGCCCTCGGCCCGAAACACGACGGTGCCGAAGGGCCTCGACGGCTGGGTGGGATCGATGACGGAGAAGGACAGGGAGCTCCGTCCGGAGTCGGCCACCGAAGCGGGTCGGGATCTCGCCGCCGAGGCCGCGACATTCCCGGCCGCCCCGCCGATCCAGCAGCTGGTCCGTGAGGTACCTCTTTCGTCGCAGCAACGAGACCCGGGACGCGCCCCGACGGTGGTCATCCCCCGCGACAGGGCTACCGGACGGCGACGGCGAGGTGGATGGCTCCTGGGCTCGTTGCTCGGGGTGCTCGCCCTGGCGGCCGCGGCGTGGGGCGGATGGACGTACCTGATCCCTCACAACGTGGACGTCCCACGGGTCCTCGGCCTGCCGGTTGCCGTCGCCACGGCTCGCCTCACCGACGCCGACCTCGAGGTCTCGGGCGACGCCGGTCGGTACTCGCTCCAGGTGCCGGCAGGCCGTGTCCTGCAGGTCCAGCCACCTCCCGGGACGGTCGTTCGCACCGGGACGAGGGTGACGCTGACGCCGTCCCTTGGCCCTCGACCCGTGCCGGTGCCGGACCTCGTGGGGAAGACCATCCCCGCGGCCCGGGACCTCTTGCGGGAGGCCCACCTCGCGCTTGGCAAGCGAGGTACGCGATTCAGCGACGGGTTCCCGGAGGGTCGGATCATCGGCCAGAGCGAGCCGGGGACCGGAACGGCCCCCCAAGGAAGCGCGATCGACGTCGTCGTGAGCAAGGGCCCGACGCCCCAACCGGTGCCCGAGGTGGTGGGAAAGCCCGAGGAGGAGGCCAGGCGCATGTTGACCCCCTGGGTGGTGAACGAGCGAGGGGAGTACTCCGACGGCGTACCCCGTGGCCGGGTGATCGCTCAGGATCCCGACCCCAGCGCCAAACTCCAGCCCGGCGAAGCCGTCACCATCGTGGTGTCGCTGGGGCCGAAATTCTTCGAGGTTCCCAGCTTCGTGGGGAAGACGCGAACCGAGGCCGTCGCGGCGATCCAGGCCCTTGACCTGCACGCCTCGGTCATCCCAGTGCCGGGCGCGAATGGCGACACGGTCAGAGGCCAGCTGCCCGAGGGCGGGACCAGGGTCCGGGCCGGCTCCACGGTGACGCTCTACGTGGCGTGAGGATCGGGGCCCACGTCCCCACCAGGGGCAGCCTCCTGTCGGCCATCCGGGCCGCGCACGAGTGCGGCGCGGAGGCCATCCAGGTCTTCATCTCCAACCCTCGAGCATGGGCGGCGCCCCGGATCTCCGCCAAGGAGGCAGACGCGTTCCGCGGAGCTTGGGCCCAGTCCGGTCTCGGTCCGATGTTCGTGCACGCCCCCTACGTGGTGAACCTCGCGTCGCCCGTTCCTGAGTTCCTGGAGCGCTCGATCGACGTCGTGCGCCGCTCGGTGATGGCCGCCTCGACCGTCGGCGCGAACGGCTACGTCGTCCACGCCGGGTCCGGTGGTCCGGGCGAGCCCGCCGAGGCCTTCCACCGAGCGGTCGCGGCGTTGCGAGCTGTTCCGCCACTGGGCGACTGCGACGTCGTCATTGAGCTCACCGCGGGGACCGTCGGCTCGGTTGCCGCCACGTTCCCCGAGGCAGCCCGCCTGTTCGACGCGGTGGACGATCACCGGTTGAAGCTCTGTGCCGACACGTGCCACCTGTTCGCCGCGGGGTATGCGCTCGACGAGCCCGAAGGGGTGGCCGCCTGCTTCGAGGAGTTGCATGCGAGTGGCTTGGACGATCGGCTCGTCCTCATCCACGCGAACGATGCGAAGTACGAACGAGGATCCCGACGGGATCGCCACGAACACATCGGTCAGGGCGCCATCGGGGTGGAGGGCTTCTTCGAGATCCTCCACCGACCCGAGGTCCAGGACCTCGCGCTCGTCGTCGAGACGCCGGGCCGACTCGACGATCATGCGCGCGACATCGCGACCCTTCGCCGCCTCGCCGCCGACTGAAAGCTAGGGCTCGAGCTCGGCGCGTGAGCCTTCCTGGTAGGAGTACCGCTCCTCGCGCCAAGGATCGGCGTGGACGTGGTAACCGCGCACCTCCCAGAACCCGCGCTTGTTCTGCTCGGCGAACTCCAGGCCCCGCAGCCACTTCGCGCTCTTCCACGCGTAGCGCTTGGGGACGACCAGCCGAAGGGGGAACCCGTGCTCGGGCGCGAGCGGCTCGCCGTTGTGAGCCCAGGCCACGAGGACGTCGTCGTCCAGCATGGCCTGGAGCGAGAGGTCCGAGGTGTATCCGTAGTCGCAGTGGGCGATGACCCACTTCGCCTCGGGCTTGGGTTTCGCCTTCTCCACCAGGACCCGGAAGGGGATGCCGGACCACTGGTTGTCCAGCGTCGACCACCCTGTGACGCAGTGCATGTCTGCCTGGACGTCGGCGGGGCCGAGGCCTTTCAGCTCGCCGTAGGTAAGGGTGTAAGGGTTCTCGACCGCCCCGGAAACTTCGAGGTCCCAGGTGCCCTGGTCGAACCTGGGGATGGGCCCGTAGTGGAGCACGGGCCACCCCTTCACCAGGCGCTGGCCGGGTGGGACACGCTTGGCGATCTCCTCCGGGTATCGCTGGCCGAACAACTTCATCGTCCCTCCCCGCGCGCGGCCGCCGCGACCGTTCGCCACGCCGCAACGGCCGTCTCGGTGTCCTGATCGGTCACATCGATGTGGGTAACCATCCGCACCTTCCCGGACACCAAGGTCGCGCCCACGCGCTGTTCCTTCAGCCGGGCGATGGCATCGAGCGGCTCCATCCGCACCGCTTCGGTGTCCACGTAGACCATGTTCGTTTCAACCGCTGCCGGGTCGAGCGCGCCGGGCATCGCCTCGGCCACGCCCTCCGCCAGTCGCCGGGCCCGGACGTGGTCCTCGTGGAGTCGCGTGGGCCCATCCTCCAGGGCCACGAGGCCCGCGGCGGCGACCACCCCGGCCTGCCGCCACGCCCCCCCGAACAGGATCTTCAGCCGACGGGCCTCCCGAACGATGTCGGTCGGCCCGCAGATGAGCGAGCCGATCGGCGCGCCCAGACCCTTGGAGACGCAGAACATCATGGTGTCCACCTCGGCGCAGAACTCGGCGACGTCGGTTCCACTCGCCACCGCCGCGTTGAAGATCCGCGCCCCATCCAGGTGCACCGGGAGCCCGGCCTCCTGCGCCACCTTACGGATGGCCCGGAGGTCCTCGACCGACATCACGGTCCCGCCGGCGTGCCCGTGCGTGTTCTCCACGGCAACGAGGTCGACCACCTCCACGTCGTACGGCTCGTCGGGTTCCAGGGCACGGCGCACCTGGTCCGCCGAGATCTGTCCCCTGCCGTCACCGGCGATGGCCTTGAAGGCGATCCCCGAGAGTGCGGCGGCGCTCATCACCTCCGTCGTGGTCACGTGGGCCCTTGACTCTGCCACGACCAGGTGACCGGTCCCACGGAAGTGCAATCGGAGCGCGATCTGATTGGCCATGGTCCCCGTGGGGACGTACAGCGCCGCCTCCTTGCCGGTGATCTCGGCCGCCCGGTCCTGGAGCCGGTTCACGGTGGGGTCGTCGCCGAACCAGTCGTCGCCCACCTCCGCTTTGGCCATGGCCGTTCGCATGGCCGGCGACGGCGTGGTGACGGTATCGGAGCGAAGGTCGACCTGGTACGTGTCCACGGTCCGGCAGTATATGGGCCAGGTTCAGTACAGGAACATCGGCTTACCGTCGACGTGCTGGATCTTCGGCCGGTAGTTCTGCACGTCGTACAGCGCCCCGACGTCGACGCGCTTCACCCCCTGGCGAACCACGGCGATCGGCACGTTCACGTAGTTCCCGTTGCGCAAGGCCACCAGGCGCCCCACGTTTGTCTCGATCACCAGGTCCGCGGCCATGACCGCGTAGTTGATGGCCACCATGAGGTCGAGGGAGTCGGGCGTGCCGGACCGCATGAGGTACCCGAGCTGCTGGTAGATGATCCCCTCACCGGTGATCTGCTTCAGGGCTTCGCCCGTGATCTGGCCGACGCCCCCGAGCTTGCGGTGCCCGTAGGCGTCCTCGTGCTTCCCCATCACCATCTTGCCGCCGACCATGGTGGCGCCCTCGGAGATCGTCATCATGGCGTACCTGCTGGGGTTGGCCGCCTTGTCCTGCATCAGCAACCCGGCGAGGCGCTCGATGTCGAACGGGACCTCCGAGATAATGGCCCGGTCCACTCCGGCCAGGTACGCAGAGACGAGCGACGTTTCCCCACTGTACCGTCCGAACACCTCCACCACGGCCAGGCGCTCGTGCGAGCCCGCGCTGGTGCGGAGCTGGTGGGCGAAGTTCACCGTTCGGGTGATGGCCGTGGAGAACCCGATGCAATAGTCGGTTCCGTGGACGTCGTTGTCCATGGTCTTGGGGATGGCCACCACCGGCACCCCTTCGTCGTGGAGCCGGAGGGCGAACGACAGCGTGTCGTCGCCGCCGATGGGGATCATGGCGTCGATCCCGAGCCGCTCCAGGGCCTTCAGGACGTGGGACGTGTGGTCACGGGGTTCGTCCTCCGGACCCTCGGTCCGCAGGAACGACGGCTCGTCCTTGGCCTTGACCTTGGCCGGATTCGTTCGGGACGTGTGCAGGAACGTCCCGCCCGATCGGTCGATGGTCCGCACCACCGCCGGCGTGAGCGCCACCGTATTGGCCGCCACCGACTGGCCGTCCTCCGGATCGCACTCGAGGAGCCCGGCCCATCCCCGGCGTATGCCCACCACCGAGTGCCCCTCCTCGGCGGCCCGATTGGTCACCGCCTTGATGCAGGCGTTCAGCCCGGGGACGTCGCCCCCGCCGGTCAGCACACCGATCCTCATCCGAAGAACACCTCGGCCATCCGGTACAGCGCCTCCGGAACCCGCCGGACCTCGGCGATAGCTTCCTTGAGTGGCACGGTGGTGATCTCGCTTCCCTTGGCCGCCACCATCGTCCCCCATTCTCCTCGCGCGGCGGTGTCCACGGCGGCGATGCCCAACCTGGTGGCCAGGATGCGGTCAGTCGCCACCGGAGTGCCACCCCGCTGGACGTGGCCGAGGACGGTGACCCGTGTCTCGAATCCGGTCATCCGCTCGATCTCCGGGCCCAGGACCGCGGAGATCCCCCCGAACCGTGGGAACCCGCGCTCGTCCACCGGGAGCTCGGGAAGGGTCAGGGTGTCGGGCTTGGGGACGGCTCCCTCGGCCACCACCACGATGGAGAACGATCGTCCCCGCGAATGTCGCCGCTGCAGGTGCGCGGTCACGTCCCGAAGGTCGAACGGCATCTCGGGGATCAGGATCGCGTCCCCGCCGCCGGCCGTGCCCGCGAAGAGGGCGATCCATCCGGCGCTCCTGCCCATCACCTCAACCAGCATCACCCGGTTGTGGCTCTCCGCCGTGCTGTGCAGCCGGTCGATAGCGTCGGTGGCGATCTGGACGGCCGTGTGGAATCCGATGCAGAAGTCCGTGCCGGAGAGGTCGTTGTCGATGGTCTTGGGGATCCCGATGACCGCGAGATCCTCCTCGGTCATGCTGGCCGCCGCTCCCAGGGTCCCCTCTCCGCCGATGGCGATCAGCCCTTCGATCTGGAGCTCCTCGAACGTGGCCCGGACCCTGTCGATGCCGCCTTCGTGGTACGGATCGGCCCCCGAGCTGCCCAGGATGGTTCCTCCCCGGTGCAAGATCCCGCGCACCGATTCGATCGAGAGCTCGATGACGTCCCCGTCCATCACCCCGCGCCAGCCGTTGCGGAACCCCACGACTTCCCATCCCCGGCCGCCGATGGCGCTTCGGACGACGGCACGGATCGCCCCGTTCAGGCCCGGACAGTCCCCTCCGCCGGTCAGCACGCCTATGCGCTTCGTCGGAACGGGCCCCTTGGACGGCCGGGCGGAGGTAGTTGCCATGGCGGTACGACCGATTCTACGCTGGGCCCCTCGGGCGCCCATCATGGAGGGGGCGAACGAGACGGGGGAAGAATGCGAACGAGGGGCTTCGCCCTGATCGTCGCGCTCACGGCCATCCTGGTCTCGGCGCCGGCCGCTGCATCTCCTATCGGACAGCAGCTCTCACAGGCCCGAGCGGACAGGGAAGCCAAGCTCGTCAGGCTTGCCCAGCTCCGCGGCGAGCTGAAAGCCCTGAACGTTCGCTATTCGGTCCTGGAACGCCAGGCCGGCAGGGCTTCCCTTCAACTGGTGGAGGCGACCCTGGAGGCCCAGGAAGCTCGGTTCGCGGTGGCGGCGGCCCAGGCCATGCTCGACCTCCATGCGAGGACGGTCTACGAGGTCGGCCCGAGCGGCGTCATCGAGGCGCTGCTCTCCGCTGAGACCTTCGCCGATGTGGCCGCAGCAAACGAGTACTCCGCCCGGGCGTTGGGAGCGGACGCCGACGTGCTGCAGGCCAGCGAGTCGGCCCAGGCCGTGCTGGCCGTGAAGCGGGCCGACGCGGCCCTCGTGCGGCAGCGCCTCGTCTCGAAGCAGACCGCGCTGGCGTCGATCCTGGCCGAGATGCGGAGCGCGGTGACCGAGGCGGCGCGCCTGGCCGATCAGGCCGGGCGGACGGTGGCCTCGCTCGAGGCGCAACAGGCGGCCATCGA
Organism: Actinomycetota bacterium; assembly: GCA_044869895.1. GTDB lineage: Bacteria > Actinomycetota > UBA4738 > UBA4738 > HRBIN12 > AC-69. The sequence continues at coordinate 11,239 of JBIOXZ010000086.1, forward strand.
AAGTGCCATGGAGCGAGAGGCGGGCAGGGACCTGATCGTCGGCGGAGTGGTGGGTGCGGACCAGTCCAAGCTGCTCGCGCTCCTCGGGCCGACGGGCGGCCGGACGTGTGAGATCCCCGACGGCCTGCGCGACACGGGCAAGAGCTTCTCCGGCCTGGCTACCTGGTACGGATGGGAGTTCGCCGGACAGGGCACGGCGAGCGGGGCCGTCTTCGATCCCCGCCTGTTCACGGCGGCCAACCGATGGCTGCCGTTCGGGTCGTTCGTCCGGGTTCGATACGGCGGCACGTGCGCGATCGTGCTGATCAACGACCGAGGACCGTTCGGCGACGAGGATCGGGTGCTCGACCTGTCCATGGCGGCGGCGAGCTACCTGGGGATCGGGCTGTCGCCCGTGCAAGCGGACGTCCTGGTTCCGGCGGCCGGCATCGCCGGTTGAGCCAACCCCGCGTCGGCGTTGGGTACAGTTGGCCCCATGGTCGCCGCCTGGGGATTCCTGGAATGGTTCTTCGTCATCGCGCTGCTCGGGCTGACCGGCGCGGTGGGCCTGGCCTTCGTGTACATCGTGGCCCAGCTGTTCCTGAATCCCGGCCGCAAGGCCAAACGCACCTGATGTTCGTACCCGCTCGAATCGCCCAGGGCCTCAGCCGGCCTCCGGAGGGCTCTCGGGCTCGGGCAGCCTGAGCTCCGCCACGACCGGCAAGTGGTCCGAGGCCAGCCTGGCGTCGGGTCCGGGCGGCACGATCACCCGAAGGGCGCCCACACCCTCCGACACGAACAGGAAGTCGATCCTGGCCGAGGGCTCGGAGGCCGGAAACGTCTCGCCGGAGACGTCGCCGCCCAACAACCACGCGTCCCAGTACCGCTTGGCCAGGAAGGCCACCGCCCTTCCGTCGGGTAGCTCGTTGAAGTCCCCGCCGATCAGGACCGGCCCGGCAAGCCCTCGGGCGATATCGGAGATCTCCTCGACGCTGTGGATCCGTTCGAGCGGATGGAGCCCGAGATGCACCGAGATGGCCCACATCCGAAACCCGGACCGGCCGACCTGGGCGATGAGCGCGCCCCGCGGATACAGACGGCGCCGTACGTCCCTGAACCGGTGGAGGCGGCGCGACAGGATCCGCCACGGCGGCCGGACGAGCACCGCGTTCTTCACCCTCCGGCGAAGGGGAGACCACGGATCGGTGGCCGCGTCCATGCTCAAGGCCTTGGAGAACCGGCGGAGCCGGCGGCGGCTGCCGGTCTCGTTCAGCACCACGAGGTCGGGCCGGAAGTGGCCCACCAGCCGGATCACGCGGTCCGATCCGTCCTGGAACCCACGGACGTTGTACACGACCACTCGAAGCTGCACGGGGGGAGCCTATCCCGGGCCCGGCCGGCCTCAGGGAACGATCCTGGTCCCGGCCCGGCCCGCGAGGACCTCCGAAGCGTCCTCCAGGTCGCCGATGAAGGCTCGACGGCCCTCTTGGGCGTCCACGAACTCGATGGCAGCCTGGACCTTGGGACCCATGGACCCGGCGGTGAACTCGCCGGCCTCCATGAGCTGCCCGGCCTGTGCCACGGTGAGCCGTTCGATCGGTGCCGCCAGATCGGTCCCGAAGCCCTTCACCACGTTCTTCACGTCGGTGAGGATCAGGAGCACCGAGGCCTCCACGTCCCGGGCCAGGATGGCCGCCGCCAGGTCCTTGTCGACCACACCCTCCACTCCCACCAGCCTGGGACCCTCCTCGATCACGGGGACGCCGCCTCCGCCCGAGGCGATGACGACGACCCCTTCCGCCACGAGCGAGCGGATCACCGGGGCCTCCACGATCGAGTACGGCGCGGGGGAGGGCACCACCCGGCGCAATCCCCCGTGGGGATCGGGGCGCATCACGTAGCCCCGCTCGGCCTCCAGCTGCTTCGCCTCGTCCTGCTCGTAGAACGGACCGATCGGCTTGGTGGGGTTCTCGAAGGCCGGGTCGTCGGCCCGGACCCGGGTCAGCGTCAGGACCGCTGCGACTGGCCGCTCCATCCCCCGCTCGTAGAACACGTCGCCGATGGTGACCTGGAGCAGGTACCCGATCTGGCCCTGGCTCTCGGCCCCGCAGACGTCCAGGGGCATGGGATGGACCGACCTCCGAGCCGATTCCTGCTGGAGGAGGATCCGTCCGACCTGGGGCCCGTTGCCATGGGTCACGACCACTTCCCACCCGGCGGATGCGATGTCCGCGACCTTCTCGGCCGCCCGACGGGCCGAGTCGTACGCGTTCTCGAACGTGTCCTCCTCGTCTCGGCGGAGCAGGGCGTTCCCGCCGAGGGCGACCACGACGCGTTCCATGGGGAAGGCCTCCTGTTCGTTGGGGAACTAGAGCACGGGGGCCAGCGCGTTCGCGATCGTGGGCGAGCCGTCGAGCACCTCGAGCTCGTAGCGCACCCGCACCGCGGGCTTCGTGATGTTGATGACATGCCGAAGGTCGATGGGCGACGCGATGACCACGAGGTCCGCATCAACCATCTCGATCATCTTCTCCATCTCCCGGAGCTGGACTTCCGAATAGCCCATCGCCGGGAGCACCGGCCCGACGTCGTACTTGCGGTAGGTCTCTTCGAGCGTCCCGACAGCGTAGGGGCGGGGGTCGACGATCTCGGCCGCGCCGTTCCGCTTGGCCGCCACGACGCCTGCCCCGAACTTCATGTCGCCGTGGGTGAGGGTCGGCCCGTCCTCCACAACCAGCACGCGCTTGCCGGCCATCTCCTGTCCGCCTTCCACGGTCACCGCGCTGTTCGCCCTGACGACCATGGCTCTCGGATTGATCCGGTCGATCGTGCGCTCGATCTTCCCCACCTGCTCTGGAGTGGCCGAGTCGATCTTGTTGATGACGACGACGTCGGCCATCCGAAGGTTGGCCTCTCCTGGATGGTAGGTGGTCTCGTGACCCGCGCGAAGCGGGTCCGCAACCACGACATGGACGGTCGGCCGGTAGAACGGGAGGTCGTTGTTCCCCCCATCCCAAAGAAGCACATCGCACTCGCCCTGGGCTTGGCGCAGGATCTCTCCGTAGTCGACTCCGGCGTACACCACGGTGCCTGCGTTGATGTGCGGTTCGTATTCCTCTCGCTCCTCGATCGTCACGTTGGCCCGGTCGAGGTCCTTCAGCGCGGCGAACCGCTGGACACGCTGGGCGACCAGGTTCCCGTAGGGCATGGGGTGGCGAACGGCGACCACGCGCTTGCCTGCGCGTCGAAGGGTGGCCGCCACGGCGCGAGTGGTCTGGCTCTTCCCCGCCCCCGTTCGCACGGCGCACACGGCGACGACGGGCACCGCGGCCTCGAGCATGGTGTCACCGGGGCCGAGAAGCACGAGGTTCGCGCCCGCGGCCAGGACCTCACTCGCCTTGTGCATCACGTCCAGGTGGGAGACGTCCGAGTACGCGAACACGACGTCGGACACGCCAAGCTGCTTGATCAACCGGGTGAGCTCGCGTTCCTCATAGATGCGGATCCCCTTTGGGTAGAGCCGCCCGGCCAGCTCACGCGGGTAGATCCGATCGTCGATGAACGGGATCTGAGTCGCTGTGAACGCGACAACCTGGTACCGCTTGTCGCCACGGAAGACGACGTTGAAGTTGTGGAAGTCGCGCCCAGCGGCGCCCATGATCAGCACGCGCCGCGGCATCCAGGGTCCTTTCCAAAGGGTCCGAAGGGGTGTGATGCGCGGGGCGGAACCGGCCCGCTCTTCACGACGAGCTTACCGCACGAACGGCCGAGATTCCATCCGCCGCAAGGGGTTCCGCCTCGGCCTGACGGCCTCGGCCGGGCCCTCAGCCGGAGCCGCGGGGCCCGCGGGCGGTGGTTCGGACGATCGAGCGCCCCTTGGTCTCCGAGCCAACCAGGCTGACGACGTCGGCCCGAGGCATGCTGAAGGAGAAGGTCGAACCCTCGCCCGGCTCGGAGACCAGCCACAGCCGGCCGGACATGGCCTCGACCAGCTGGCGGGCGATGTACAGGCCGAGGCCCGTGCCGCCAGTACGCCGGTCGGATCCGTTCTCCACCCGGAAGAACCGGTCGAACACCCGGTTCTGGTCCGACAGCAGGATCCCGGTCCCCCGGTCTCGAACCGAGACGACGCCCTCTCCACCCACCGAGTAGGCGCTGACCTCCACCGGGGCGTCCGCGGGTGAGTACTTCACGGCATTGGACACCAGGTTGGCCAGCACCTGTTGGATCCGGAACCCGTCGGCGTTGACCAGGATCGGCGTGTCGGGCTGGATGAAGGTGATCGAGCGCTTGGGATGCTGAGCGGCGATCTCTGCGATCTGCTCCTCCACCAGCCGGGTCAGCTCGATCGGCGAGGGGTCAACGAGCAGCGCTCCGGAGTCGATCTGCGACACGTCGAGCAGGTCGGTGATCAGCCGCTCCAGCTTGTCGGCCTGGCGCAGCATGATCCGGTAGTACTCCCGGCGTGCCTCCGGCGAGTCCTCCGCCGTCCCCTGGAGCAGGCTGGCCAGGAAGCCCTTCAGCGGCGTGAGCGGCGACCTGAGCTCGTGGGACACCATGGCCACGAAGTCTTTCTTCATCTGCTCGGTCTGCACCTCCGTGGTCACGTCGTGCGCCACCACCACACAAGCCTTCTGCGCTCCTTCCCGGTCCCTGATGGGCGTGCCCGTGTGCCGGATCCATCGCCGCTCCCCCTCCTTGGTCACGAACAGCGAGTCGCTGGCCTCCCCCGGCTCGGTCCGATCGAACAACGCGACCAGATCGTCGCCGCCCGGGGACGGACCACCGAGGACCTCCTCGTACACCCGCCCTTCGACCTCCCTGCAGGTGAAACCGGTGATCCGCTCCATGGCCGGATTCCACGACAGGATCCTGCCGTCATGGGAGATCACGAATACGCCGTCCGAGGTGTGGTCCACGATCTCGGCCAGCTGAGCCTGCTGGAAGGTCTGTGCGAACAGCCGGTGGTTCTGGATGAGAACGGAGATCTGCGACGCCAGGGTCTCCAGGACCGACCGCTCCGAGGGGGAGAGTGGCTCCTTGCGGTAGATGGCCAGGACCCCGTTCGCGTCCTCCTGCCCACCGATCAGCGCGATCTGGGGACCGAGGTCCTCGTGGACCCGAACGAACGCCTCGAGCCGGCCGCGAACGCCGCTGCCCCCGGCCTCTGAGGTGAATGAGCGCTTCCCGTCGGAGCCGTGCACGGTGATCCGGTCATGCTCCAACACCACGAGCTCGACCGCCTCGGCCTCGAGCATCTGCTCCAAGACGACGAGGAACGGCTGAAAGTCGTCGGCGGCCGAGAGCGGAGCGGCGAGGGCCCGGCCCGCCTCGTAGAGGTCGCGCATCCGGTTGCTCTCGCGCACCGTGCGGACCCACTGGCCGTACGCCAGGTAGGAAAGGACGATGGGGAACGCCAGAAGCGGCAGGCCAGCCGGGTTGGTGGCCCACAGGATCGCACCCAGCACACCGAGGGCGGTGTTGCCCGCCCAATGCAGCACGTTCAGCCCGAGCGGCGGCAGGAGCACGGTCAGGAATCGCTTCCGCTCCACCAGCGAGACCACGAGCACGACGAGGTTCGCGTTCACCAGGAAGTAGGCCGACATGGCGATGGCCACCGCCGCCCACGTCCACGGCTGGAGGGCGGACCCGGGGCGAAGCGCGTGGAATGCGATCTCGGCCAGGGTGATGCCGACCACGAACTGACTGACGTTGAAGGCGATCTTCATCGGGGCCCACCGCCGGGCCAGGTGGCCGACCAGGACGCCCGCCGCCACGGCGAAGGTGAGCACGCTGGAATGCGCGAGCGGCAGGGCGGCGGCCCACAGGGCGTCCGTGAGGGAGAAGTTCACGGTCTCGGTACGGTGCCGGAGCGGGATCGAGAACTGTTCGGCCACCGCAATGCCCACCGTCAGGGCGGCGAAGGCGAGCACGTCCTTCATGGTCCACGACGGCACGTCGGCCAGGCGCACCCCGAGGGCGAGGGCCGCGGCGGCCGCCGTGAAGAGGATCAGGCGGCGGGCCGAGATCGGGAGGGTCATCGGTACCCCCATCGTTCAGCTCCACACGTCCGCGCTCCAGGAGACAGCGCTCCAGGAGGCCGCGCTCCACGTCATTCCGCTCCAGGAGAGGGCACTCCAGGAGACCGCGCTCCATCCCGGGGTGACCGCGGTCAGCTCACCCCAGGGCGAGGTGTACCAGGCGTACGCGGACCAGGACATGGCCGGCCACGGGAGTCCGAGGGCGTCGATCTCGCCGATCACCTTGTCCGGGATCCCGTCACCGTCGATGTCGGCGTCCACGTGGAACGACCCTCTGCTGGCCTCGAGCGAACCGGTGCCGGTCGACGGAACGAGGCCCAGATTGGCCGGCATGACGCCGTTCGGGTTCCTCGCTGCTTGGAGAGCGCTCCCAACGTCCACCATTCCGGCGCCCGCGCCGAAGCCGTAGTTGCCGTTCTTGTAGGCCGTCTTCACCAGGACGCCTTTGGCCAGGTCGGGAGTGAGCCACGGGTTGGCCTGGAACATCAGGGCGGCCACGCCCGAGACGATGGCCGCGGCCTGGGACGTGCCGGTCCCCTTGAAGTAGGAGTCGCCGATGCGGGCGTCCGGATACAGCGTGTCGATCGTGCTTCCCGGGTCGCGCAGCGACACGATCGTGATGCCGGGCGCGATGATGTCGGGTTTGCTGAACCCGCCGGGGGATCCCCGGCTCGAGAACGCTGCGACGGTCGTGCTGCTGCGGTCCGGTGTTCCGTGATTGTCGGCGGCGCCCACGGTCAGCACGAACGGGTCGTCCCCGGGCTTGTTGATCGTGTCGCCGCCGGGTCCACGGTTCCCGGCGGAAGCCACCACCAGGATGCCGGAGAACCACGCCTGCTCCACGGCGTAGTCAAGGGGGTCGATGCCGTAGCTTTGGTCGGAGTCCGTGCCGAAGGCCAGGTTCAGGACCCGGATGTTGTAGGTGGTGCGGTTCGCCACGACCCACTGGAGCCCGGCGATCACCACGGAGACGTCGGTGGAGCCATCGGGCCCTGCCACTTTGACGGACACGAGGTTCGCGCCGGGGGCGACCCCCCTCCATTGACCGTCCGAGGCAGCGCCGGTCCCGCCGATGATCCCTGACATGTGCGTGCCGTGGCCATACCGATCGAACCCGTCGTGCTCTGGCGTCAGGTCCACCCGGGCAAGCAACCGGTCGCCGAGATCCTCCGACTCGGTCACACCGGTGTCCAACAGGGCGACCGTCACACCCGCGCCGTCGTAGTCCGCGTCGACCTGGTTCAGCCGGATGCTCTGCCGCCACGCCGTATTCGGGGCGAGCCTGTTGTACAGGGACGTTGGGGAACTGCTCATGCGGATCTCGCCGTCGCCCCAGACCAGGCCGACCGAGCTCGACCGCGCCAGATCGGCCAGGGCCGAGCCGGCGACGCTTGCCGAGAAGCCGCCCACGATCGAGAGCTCGTGTGTGACCGTCCCGCCGAGTGATCGGACGAGCCGCTCGGCAGCATCCGAAGGGGGCAGGGTCTCGCGGACGATCACGTTGACCGTGGATGCCGGAGCTGCCGCGGCCTCGGCGGCCAGGCCGGGATCGACCTTGGCGGCGATGGCCGAGGACCCGTCGGGTCGAGGCTGGACCCCCAGGAGAGCGAGAAGGGTGAGGGCCACCGCTGCGGCCAGCGATCGCACGGTTCGATGCGAAAGGATCGTAGGTCGCACGATGTCCGCCGCTCTGACCGCCACCGTCATCCGACTTGCTCCGTCCCTTGGTGTTTGCCCATACGAAGGACGGGGCCAGTGTCCGACCCTCGGGGCATAGGCCGCATCGTCCGGCTGGGTCACTCATCGTGGGTGGACGGGTGATTCTCTTCGTACCGAAAGTCGTAGGACAGACGCGGCGCAGAGGTTGTTCGGCGAGGGCCTTGACTAGCCGCTCAGGTCCTCCCGAAGGTCAATGTCGCGAAGCGTGCTCGCATGCGGATCGAGGGGGTGCCATGTGCCCTCATCCAGCCCTGCCACCCGGAGAGCGGTGAGGAGCGCCCTGAGGCTCCGCTCCCCCCGACCGAGCAGCGCGTGCGACGCCTGGCGCGCCGGCTCCACCCGGAGGGCCACCGGGAGCGGTCGCAGGGTCCCCACGTGCTCCAGCGCCACAGCGTCCGCTCCGGACCTCCGGACCTGACCGAGCATCTCCAGAAGGACGGACGAGGACATGTCGGGCATGTCTCCGGCCGCGACGAGCGCGAGCTCGGTCTCGACGTCGGCCAACCCGGCGGCGAGCCCGGCGAGCGGCCCCCGGCCTTCGACCGGATCACGCGCCACGCGCAGGCCGGGACGGATGGGAAGATCCGGTTCCGGGCCGTGCGGGCCCACGACCACCACCACCTCGAGGCACACGTCCGACAGCCTGAGCACGGCGTGGTGCAGGAGCGGCGCGCCCCGGTAGGGCTCCCGCAACTTGTCCCGGCCGAACCTGGAGGACCGCCCCCCCGCCAGAACGATGCCGGTGACCGGATCGGGGCCCTTCGGGGTCAGCGCTCGGCCTCCGGCCGGGCCCGCTCGCGGTTCTGCACGAACTCGAAACCGAACCGGCCCTTGATACACAGGTGCCCCCGGGTGATGTCATGGTCGAGCGGCGAGGTCACCTTCACGATCGCGTTGTCCTGGACGTGGAGTTCGAGGTCGCACCCAACCCCGCAGTACGGGCAGATCGTCTCCACCACGGTCTGGTCGGATTCTTCCCAGGTCCCTTCCCGCCGCATCTCGTGCTCCGACCTGAACATCAATGCTCCGGTGGGACACACGCCGATGCAGTTGCCGCAGTACACGCAAGCTGAATCGGGAAGTTGCACGTCGAACTCCGTCGAGATCCGGGCGTCGAACCCCCGACCGGCCACGGCGATGGCGAACGTGTTCTGCGCGTCCACGCCGCAGGCCTCGACGCACTTGTAGCAGAGGATGCAGCGCGAGTAGTCCCGAACGTAGAGGTCGTTGTCGACCTTCACCGGCTGGCCGACGGTCTCCGCCGCCGCGCCGTCGGGAGCCGGGTGGTGACCGGGGTGGCGCGCGTCGCGCTCCCCGGCCGCGGCCGGCGGCGCGGCCTGCCCGTACCGCTCGGGCTCGGCCCCGTACGCACCGACCCACCGCCTGACGTCCGGCGACGCCAGCGAGAGGTCCACGGACGAAGAGAGGAACTCGAGGACGAGGCGCCGGGACGTGCGGACCCGATCGGAGTCCGTCACGACCTTCATCCCGGGCTCGACCGGACGAGCGCAGGCCGGCGCGAGGACCCGCGACCCCTCCACCTCGACGACACACACTCGGCACACGTTCACCGGCGTGAGGTTCTCCAGGTAGCACAAGGTGGGCGTGTCGATCCCCTCGGTCCGGCAGGCCTCGAGGATGGTGGAGCCCTCAGGTACCCGGACCGGCTTCCCGTCGATCTCCATGTCGACGAGCCGCTTCGGCGGTGCGAGGGAAACGACCTGGCTCACGACCTGCCCCCTGGATCGAGGACGTGCAGCTGCTTGATCGCCGACTGGACGGCGGACGCGGCGGTCTGCCCCAGGCCGCAGATCGACGCGTCCCGCATGACCTGGGCGATCTCATCGAGCAGCACGAGATCGCGCTCCCGCGAGCCGTTCTCGCCCATGTCCACCAGGCGGCGGAGCGCCTCCTCCTGACGGACGGTCCCCACGCGGCACGGGACACACTGCCCGCAGGACTCGTCGCGGAAGAAGGCGGCGATCCGCATCACGATGTCCACCAGATCCACCGAATCGTCGAACACCAAGACCACGCCGGAACCGAGGGTCACTCCCGCGGCGCGCGCTCCCTCGAAGGAGAGCGGCAGGTCGAGCTGGTCGGGCGCGATGAATCCGCCAGCCGCCCCGCCCAGAAGGATCGCCTGGACATCGCGACCTCCTGGAACGCCCCCAGAGAGGTCGAGCAGATCCCGGAGTGGGGTGCCGCACTCCACCTCGTACAGACCCGGCCGCTCGACGCAGCCCGAGACGCAGAACAGGCGCGTACCGGTGGAGTCCGGCGTCCCGGTCGCCGCGTAGGACGGGCCGCCCATCCGGAGGACCTCGAGAACGTTGATGAGCGTCTCGACGTTGTTGATGCCGGTGGGTTTGCCGAACAGGCCGTGGGTCACGGGGAACGGGGGCTTGTTGCGGGGCTCTGGCCGTTTGCCCTCGATCGAGTTGAACATCGCCGTCTCCTCCCCGGCGATGTACGCGCCCGCGCCGCGGCGCAGCTCGATGTCGAAGGAGAATCCCCCGCCCATGACGTCTGGGCCGAGGAAACCATGCGCCCGGGCCTGGTCGATCGCGTTCGACAGCATCTCGGTCGCACGCGGGTACTCGCCCCGGACGTAGAGGTAGCCACGTTCGGAACCGGTGGCGAATCCGGCGATGGTGAGCGCCTCGACCAGGGCGAACGGATCTCCCTCCATGACCACCCGGTCCTTGAACGTGCCGGGCTCGGACTCGTCGGCGTTGCACACGAAGTAGTGAGGCCGCACGGGTTGCTTCGCGACTGCCTCCCACTTCACACCGGTGGGGAAGGCCGCGCCGCCACGACCGAGGAGCTTGGAGTCCTTCACCTCCCGGATCACACCCTCGGGGCCGAGATCGATCGCCGCTCGAAGCGCCTCGTATCCGCCGTGCGCCCGATGGTCGCTGAGCGATCGAGGATCGACGACGCCGACCCGGCGCAGCAGCCGGAGCCCCGCTCGGGGCTGCGGGCCAAGCGAACCGTTGCTGGGGCTCTCGATCCACCCCCCGCCGTAGAGGAACGGGTGGAGCATCTCCACGGTCACTTCGCCGATGGAGACGTCGCTCGCCTCGTGCCCGGCCGATTGGAGCAGAGCCGCCGGGGCGCGCTCGCACATCCCCAGGCAGGGGCTCCGGACGAGCCCACCCGACCGGCCGGGGCCGAGCGCTTTCTCCAGTTGCTCGATCAGCGGCTCGGCGCCGGTCACGCGGCACGCGATGTCGTCGCAGACATGCACGACCGTCTTCGGCCGCGGCTGCAGGGAGAACATCGCATAGAAGCTGGCCACCCCGTAGGCCTCGGCCGGCGGCACCGACAGCCGCTGGCAGACGTAGTTCATGCCGCCCTCCGAGATCCATCCCATCCGGCCCTGGAGTGCGTGCAGTGCGGGCAGCAGCAGGTGCCGCTGCTCGCGCGCGGCACGCCCGGCATAGCCGACGTGGCCCTCCAGCTCGATGGTCCGATCGCCGCCGTGCCACCCGGAAGCCGGCGGGCCGAGGACATCGTCGACGGCGGCGCGTTCCTCGCCAGTGGCGACCGCATCCATCAGGCGGAGGTCCATCCGACCTCCTTCACTCTCCGCCCCCGCCGCCGGCAGCCTGCGCCGGCTGCTCGATCCGGTCGATCCGGATCGCACTGGCCTTGAACTCCGCCGTGCCCGACTTCGGGTCCCATGCGTCGATCGTCAGGGCGTTCGTATCCACGTCGTCGGGGAAGTGCAACGTCATGAAGGCCAGGCCGGGCCGGAGCGTGCGATCAACGTGCACCGGGGCCTCGATCTTTCCCCGCCGCGAGGACACGAGCACCCGCTCATCCTCCGTCACGCCCACCCGATCCGCGTCTTCCGGCGAGACGCACACCGCCTCCTTCCGCCGAAGCGGCGACGAGTACAGGCCCGACTGCACCCCGGTGTTGAACGAATCGAGGCGCCTTCCCGTCGTCAGCCGGATGGGGAACTCCTCGGACAGCTCGTCGACCGGCGGCTCGAAGGGAACGACGCTGAACGGGGCCGCGGCCCCCCGCTTCTGTGGATCCTCCTCCCACAACCGCGCGTGGAGGAAGGTGGAACCGGGGTCGTCCTCGTCGAGGCACGGCCACTGGATACCGTTCATGGCCTCCAACCGTTCGTAGGTCATGCCGTGGTGCATCGGCGACAGCGAGCGCAACTCGTCCCAGGCCGCGTGGGGGGTGAGGACTCCCCAGTCCCTGCCGAGGCGCTTGGCCATCTCGGCGAGGATCCAGATGTCGTCCTTCGCCTGTCCGGGGGGCTCGAGCGCCTTGCGCACCCGCTGCACTCGGCGTTCGCTGTTCGTCACCGTCCCCTCGGTCTCGGCCCAGGCTGCGGCGGCGGGCAGGACTACATCGGCCATCTCCGCGGTCTGCGTCAGGAGGATGTCCTGCACGATCAGGCAGTCCAGGTCCTCGAGCAGATGCTTCGCCCGGCTCGAGTCGGCCTCGGAGGTGGCTGGGTTCTCTCCGATCACGTACAGGGCGGTGAGGTCGCCTCGTTCCATGGCCTCGAACATCAGTGACAGGTGCCAGCCGTACTTCGGAGGGATGGCGCAGCTCCACGCTCTCTCGAACCTCGCCCGGGCCTCCGGCATCGTCTGGATGTCCTGGAAGCCGGGAAGCTTGTTGGGGATGGCTCCCATGTCGCCGCCGCCCTGGACGTTGTTCTGGCCCCGAAGCGGGTTCAGGCCGGATCCATACCTCCCCACGTGCCCGCACAGCAGGCCGAGATTGATCAGGGCCAGCACGTTGTCGACGGCGTTGTGGTGCTCGGTGATACCCAGGGTCCAGCAGATCTCCGCTCGGTCGGCCCGAGCATAGGCGTGCGCGAACTCCTCGATGACCTTGGCCGGCACCCCGGTCGCGCGTTCGCCCTCCTCGAGTGTCCAGGGCTCGACCGAAGCTGCATAGTCGTCGAACCCGGAGGTCCCAATCCGGATGAACGTCGGGTCGTGGAGCCCGGCGCGGATGATCTCGCGAGCCATGGTGTTCGAGAGCGCGATGTCGGAACCAACGTCGATGCCGAGCCACACGTCGGCCCACTCGGCGGAAGTGGTCCGGCGGGGATCGACGACGTACAGCCTTGCGCCGTTCCGGATGCCCTTGAGGACGTGGTGGAAGAAGATCGGATGCGTCTCCCGCGCATTCGACCCCCACAGCACGATGAGATCGGTGTTCTGGATCTCCTCGTACGAACTGGTCCCGCCGCCTGCTCCGAACACCGTGGCCAGACCGACCACGCTGGGAGCGTGTCAGGTGCGGTTGCAGCTGTCGATGTTGTTGCTGCCCAGGACCTGACGCATGAACTTCTGCGCGACGAAGTTCATCTCGTTCGTGGCCTTGGAGCAGCTGAACAGGCCAACCCCCTCGCCGCCGTTCCGCTGCCGCGCCGCACGCAGCCCTCCTGCGGCCCGGTTCAGGGCCTCGTCCCAGGTCGCCGCGCGAAGCGCACCGTTCTCGCGGACCAACGGCTCGGTGAGTCGGGTCCGGCCGTTCCCCATCGAGCTGGCCTCCTTCCTTCCCGACGAAGCCGATTCTAGTCCTGGGCGTCACGCATCAGGTCAGGGCGATCCGCTCGGGATGCGAGTACACGTTGAACCTGCCGTCGCGAACGAACCCGACCACGGTCTGGCCCATGCGTTCTGCCAGGTCGACCGCGAGCGATGAGGGCGCCGAGACCGCCGCCACGACGGGGATCCCGGCGACACCGGCCTTCTGCACGATCTCGAAGGACGCTCGGCCCGAGACCAGGAGGATCCTCTCCGACAGCGGCAGGTCGCCGGCCAAGAAGGCCTCCCCGACGATCTTGTCCACCGCGTTGTGACGGCCCACGTCCTCTCGGAGCGACAACAGCTTGCCGGTTGGGGCGAACAGCCCGGCCGCGTGGAGCCCTCCGGTCTGCTCGAACACCTTCTGGGCCCGGCGAAGCTCGCCCGGCAGGCCCTCGATCACGTCGCGCGCCACCTCCGGGCCCGGACCGATCGAGGCGCACTGCACCTCCACGTGCTCCAGGCTCGCCTTCCCACAGATCCCGCACGAGGAGTTCGCGTAGAAGTTTCGGGACAGCGTGCCCGGGTCGAACGGGCGGGCCAGGTTCACCGTGACCACGTTGTAATGCTGTTCGTCCTGGTCCAGGTCCTCGCAGTAGCTCACCTTTCGGACGTCGTCGCGGGCCCGGATCAGCCCCTCGGTGAACAGGAACCCTACGGCGAGGTCGAAGTCGGCGCCTGGGGTCCGCATCGTGACCGCGACCGACACGGCGTCCTGCCCCGGACCCTGGGCCCGGATCTCCATGGGCTCCTCGGTGGCCAGGCGATCGGCCAGCTCGTGCGCCGCGCCGTCACGGACGGCCAGCACCTTGGCCTGGGTGACATTCCGGCGCAGGGGGATGGCCTGGCCCACGGGACCCATTATGCGACTCGGGCGGGTCAGGCCGACCGCAGGGTATCCTCACGTGGCGTTTGAACGAGCGGTCAAAATGGAGGCCGTCGGACCGATGAAGAGCGGGCTCGAGATCGCGCAAGGGGCCCTCCTGCGGCCCATCACCGAGATCGCCGCGGCGGCTGGTATCGAGGAGGGCGAGCTCGAGCCCTTCGGCCGTCATCGGGCGAAGGTTTCCCTCTCGGCGATGGAGCGGCTGTCCGGCCGGCCCGACGGGAAATTCGTGGTGACCACGGCCATCACCCCGACGAAGGCCGGCGAGGGAAAGACCACCACCTCGATCTCGCTCACCCAAGGCCTGGGGAAGATCGGTCAGAAGGTCGTCCTCTGCCTACGGGAGCCTTCGATGGGCCCCGTGTTCGGCATCAAGGGTGGCGGCACGGGCGGGGGCTACGCCCAGGTGGTGCCGATGGAGGACATCAACCTCCACTTCAACGGCGACTTCCACGCCGTCACCGCGGCGCACAACCTGCTGTGCGCCGCCCTCGATGCGTCGATCTACTTCGGGAACCCGCTGGGGATCGACCCGGGCACCATCACCTGGCCGAGGACCCTCGACGTGAACGATCGCGAGCTCCGTTACACGGTGGTCGGGCTCGGCGGCAAGGCGCACGGCGTTCCCCGCGAGAACTCCTTCGTCATCACCGCGGCGTCGGAGATCATGGCCGTGCTCGCACTGGCGTCCGATCTCCAGGACCTCCGGACCCGCCTCGGTCGGATCGTGGTCGGGGACACCGTCGAGGGTAAGCCGGTCACCGCCGAGGACCTCAAGGTCGCGGGGGCCATGGCGGTGGTGATGAAGGACGCGATCAAGCCCAACCTGGTACAGACGCTCGAGGGGCAGCCGGTGCTGATCCACGCCGGGCCGTTCGGGAACGTCGCCCACGCGAACAACTCGATCGTCGAGGATCGGATCGCCCTCAAGCTCGCCGATTACGTCGTCACGGAGGGCGGTTTCGCCAGCGACCTCGGGTTCCAGAAGTTCGCCGACATCGTGTGCAGGTTCGGCGGCTTCGTCCCCAATGCCGCCGTGCTCGTCGCCACCGTTCGGGCGCTGAAGTCCCACGGCGGCATGGCCTTCGAGGAGCTCGGCACCGAGGACCCGGATGCCCTTCGCCGAGGTTCGGAGAACCTGGCGGCGCACATCGACATCGTGAAGGCGTACGGCCTGCCATGCGTCGTGGCCATCAACCGATTCCCCACCGACACCGACGGGGAGGTGGCCTTGGTCGACGAGCTTGCTACCCAGCTGGGCGCGGAGCGGGTCGTGGTGAACGACGGGTTCACCCGAGGAGGCGAGGGAGCCCTCGACCTGGCCCGGGCCGTCGTGGAGGCGTGCGAGCGGCCGAGCGGCTTCTCTCAACTCACACCGCCGGGCGCGCCGATCAAGGAACAGGTCGAGGCCATCGCCACGCGACTGTACGGGGCCGACGGAGTGGCCTATCTGCCGCAGGCCGAGAGGGACATCGCCCGTATGGAGTCGCTGGGATTCGGGCAGTATCCCGTCTGCATGGCCAAGACCCAGCTCTCCCTGACGCACGACCCCACCGCCCTGAACCGGCCGAAGGGGTGGCGACTGCCGGTCAGAGGTGTGGTCCCCTCGGCCGGCGCCGGCTTCGTGGTGGTGCTGTGCGGCGACATGCAACGGATGCCCGGGTTGGGGCGGACCCCGGCCTTCACGAACATCGACATCGACCGGGACGGACGCACCGTCGGGCTCTATTAGCCGGCGAGCAGCGACCCTCCCTCCACTCGGATCCACGCGGCCCGGCTGACCACCTCGTTCCGGTCGAAATCGAAGATCCCTCCGCCCGCGGGGGCCGCCTCCCAGAGCGCCCCGCACTCGGGACAGGACCACAAGCTC
This sequence comes from Actinomycetota bacterium, assembly GCA_044869895.1. GTDB lineage: Bacteria > Actinomycetota > UBA4738 > UBA4738 > HRBIN12 > AC-69. The sequence continues at coordinate 27,304 of JBIOXZ010000086.1, forward strand.
TGCGCTTGAGGCTCCGTGTGCATGGGTGGCGCGCACGTGTGCAACGGCATGATTCGACCTCCCGGCTCGAAATCACATACCTGTGATTCCCGACAGCCTATCGCACCGGAGGGGCGATGTGGGCGAACGAACCGGAGGATCAGCTGCGAGGCCGGGTCTTCTGCGGGTCGTAGAGGGGAAGGACGTCGACGGTTGCCGGGACCGTCGACTCCCCCACTGCCACCTCCACGGCGTTCCCTAGGTTCGCCTGGTCGGATCGGAGGACGGCGATCCCGATCTTGCCGTACCTCGGGCTGTCCGTGGGGCTGGTGAGCACGCCCACCTGCTCGCCCTCTTTCGTCACCGCGGCGCCGTACTCGGGGAGCGCTTCGGCCTCGTACCGGAGGGTCACCAACCGGTTCGGTGGGGCCTTCGCCAGGTCCTCGAGCGCGTCCCGGCCCAGCGGCTCCCCCGGCGCGTGGAGTTTGACGAACGGGTCGAAGTTGAAGTCGAAAGGAGATCGCTCGTGCGCCTCGTAGTCGTAGTCCGTGACGATCAGGCCGGCTTCGATGCGAAGGATCTCGATGGCGTCAGCCCCGAACGGCGTGATCCCCGCCTTGTTCACAACGACGTCCCACAGGTCCTGGGCGTTCGCCGGGTCCCTGAGGAACAGCTCGTACCCGAGCTCGCCCCCGAAGCCCGTACGGGACAGGTAAACCGGAACCCCACCCACTTGGACCGGCTGTGGGATGAACCGGAAGTACCCGAGGCCGCTGATGTCTGTCTCGGTCAACTCCTGCACGACGTCTCGAGACCGAGGTCCGAGGACGCCGAGATGCGGCATCCGGGGGGCGATCCACTCGAACTCCACCCCCAGTCCCTTCAGCGCCTCCTGGAAGTACTCGTCGTGGTCCTTCCCGTTGGTCATGACCCAGGCGTGGTCCTCCGCCACCTTGAAGACCGTGCCGTCGTCGACCATCAGGCCGTCTTCGTCGAGGAACGCGCCGTACCGAACCTGTCCCACATCGAGGCCAAGGATGTCGTTGGAATGGACCCGACGGGCGGCCTTCAGCGCGTCCGGCCCCCGGAAGTCCCACTTGTTCAGCGGCGAGACGTCCCACACGGCCACATCGTCCCGCACGGCGTCGTATTCCTCCCGTACGTTGCCGAAGTTCTCCGTCCACATCCACCCGCCGTCGGCGACGTGCGTGCCGCCGGCGGCCACGATCACGTCGTGGAACGCGGTCTTCAGGGCCTCTTCCTCCTCGGCCATGCGCTCGCCTCCGCTTCCTCGGTGTTCGGGCCTATCGAATCACGATCCTGACTCGCCGTTCAACCCGTGCTCGGTCATCACCAGGTCGACCGGACGGTCGCCTCGCCCATGCGGCACTTCATTCACCAGCTGTATGGAGAAACAGATGCCGATGGTGAGCGCATCCGGCCGCAGAGCGGCGAGAAACCGATCGTAGAACCCACGGCCGTAGCCGACCCGGTGGCCGGACCCGTCGAAGGCCAGACCCGGCACGATGACCACATCGATCTCCTCCGGAGCGACCTTCTCCCCTCCCGCGGGCTCCGTCGCCCCGAACGAGGTGGGTCTCACCCGGTCGCCGGAGCGATACGCCACGGCCACGATGTCCCGGCCCTCCACGCGAGGAAGCGCCACACGCCGTCCATCGCGTTCCAGCCGCCCGATGATCGGGGCGGTGTCCACCTCCGAGCCGAAGGAGGAGAACGCCATGACCGTTGTTGCGTCCGCGACTGCGGGGAGGGCCAATACCTTTCCGGCCACCTCCTCGCTCATCCGCTCACGCTCCCCGGACGACAGCCCATCCCGGAGGGCCCGGGCTTTCCTCCGCAGCGCCCGCTTCTGCCGCTTCAGATCCGCCGATCTCACCCTCGGGGCCGGCCGCTCCTGAGGGCATGCTCGGCGATCAACTCGATCCGGTCTCCGGGACCGGCCGCGACCAGGACGACCCACGAGGCACCCGCGCCTTCCAGGCCGTCGAGCCACCCCGCCAGGGAGCGGACGCTCCCGGACCACACGTTGGTCTCCAACAGGCCCTTCCTGTCCCGCGCGTCCAGGAGCCGGCTCGCGTCGTCCTCGTCCTCGCCGACGAGCACGATGCCCGCCCATGTCGCCGCTACATCCCTGCCCTCGGCGGCCTCCCGCAGCAGGGTCGCTTTGCGGGCGAACTCCGGGATCGACATCCCCCAACCATTCCACGCATCGGCCTCTCGCGCGGCGATGCGAACCACCTCGTCGGCGAAGCCACCGACCCAGACCGGAGGACCTCCGGGCGTGACCGGTCGAGGAAGGAGCGGTCCACTCACGGGGGGGATCCGGCCATCACCGGGCCAGGGACTTCCCGCGAAGAGCGCCTTGACCGCACGGACCGTCTCGACCAGGTGCTCTCGCCGTTCCCCTTTCTCCAGGTACGTCAGGCCGTATGCCTGGTGCTCCGGCTTGTCGATGGGATCCCCGGTTCCGATGCCGAGCACCATGCGCCCGCCGCTGATGTCGTCCACTCCCGCGGCCATCTTGGCCAGGAGTCCGGCGGGGCGGATTGAGGCCCTGGTCACCAGGGTGCCGACAGCGACCCGCTCCGTCGCTGCCGCCACCGCGGACAGCGAGGCGAATGCCTCGAGCGAGGGCCGGTCGGTCGGCGCCCCCGGGGGAAAGAAGTGGTCGAAGGCGAAGACCCCGTCGTAGCCAAGCGCTTCCGCCCGCTGGGCGAACGATGCCACCCGTTCGGGATCCCCCGAGAACAAGGGCAGGATCAGGCCGACGTTCATCGCGGGATGCCTGCCCTCCCTTGGCCTCTCATCCCCCCAGCTCCTCAAGGGCGAGCACCGCCGCTCCGACGGCACCGGCGTCGTTCCCCAGCCGCGCGCCGACGAGCGGAACCGGGGGCCTGTGCTCGTACCCCTCGACCGCCTCGACGAACGCGGCCTCCGCCGGGCGGATCACCAGTTCCCCCGCCTCCACCACCCCGCCCCCGATCACGACGATCTGCGGGTCGAGCACGTTCACCAACCCGGCGATCCCCTCCCCGAGTCGCCTCCCGACCTGGCTCAGGATACGGATGGCCACGTCATCGCCGGCCTTGGCTGCCCTGGTCACGGTCTCGCCGGTCACGTGCATGGGGTCGTGGTCCGCGAGCTCGGCGATGAGCGACTGGGGACGGTCGGCCGCTGCTTCCCGTCCCAGGCGCCCGATCGCCTGTCCCGAGGCCACCTGCTCGAAGCACCCGCGGTTGCCGCAGCCGCAGAGCGGCCCGTCGGGTTCGACGATGATGTGCCCGATCTCCGCGGCGAACCCATGGGCTCCACGGAACAGGCGGCGGCCAGCCACGATCCCTCCCCCGATGCCGGTCCCCACCGTCACCAGCAGCATGTGCCGGTACCCACGGCCGGCGCCGAATCGATACTCGCCCCACGCGGCCACGTTCGCGTCGTTGTCGACCTGGCACGGTAGCCCGAGCGCGTCACTCATACGCTCGCCGATCGGGAGCTCTCGCCATGCCAGGTTCGGTGCGAACCGCAGGACACCGCGGTTCGCGTCCACCATGCCGGCGGCACCCACGCCGATCGCCACCACCTGGGACTCGAGCAATCCCTTGGCCGCCTCGATCATCGCCGCGATGGTCGCCTCCGGGTCATCCGCGGGCGTCACCGAGCGCGAGCGAGCCAGGATGGACCCATCCCTGCTCACCCGAAGGGCCTCGATCTTCGTGCCCCCAACGTCGATGCCGAGCGCCTGGGCCGCCTCCGACACGTCCCGCCCTCTCTAGAAGCGAAGCAGCGCGCCGATGCCGCCGTATCGGGCCAGCCCATCGGGATGAACGATCGTCTCCACCCGGCTGCCTTGCCGCACCGCCCGGGCCACCGCCTCTTCGACCACATCGGCCACCGGCTCCATCGTCGAGCCGCACGCCGGGCACCTCGTTCCTCGTTCCGTGAGCCGGCCGCACGTGGGGCAGGAGAATCCCGGGGCGGACAGATCGAGGCCGACGAGGATCTCCGCCGCGCGCCCTTCCGCTACGGCCGCGAGCGTACCCGGGAGGCCGGTCACGGCCTTGCCCCCGGACTCGGCGGCCGCCCGCAGGGCTTCCACCTTCGCGGCCTCCTTCGTTCGCTCCTGCTCCTCCTCCACCTCCAGGCATCGGGCGGCCACCTCGTCCAGGGTCGCCGTCATGGTGAGGGTGACGCTGGCCCGGATCCGCTCCCGAAGGTACGGATGCAAGGTGTGTTCGAGATCCAGATGCGCCTCCGCCGGGCCTGCCAGCGCCAGAGAGTCGAACGGGCTCGTCTTGAGGAGCCGGAACAGCGCCTCGGCCACTCGCTTCAGGTGTCGTTGGCGGTGGTCGTCCACGTGACGCTGCATCCGCATCTGGGACCAGCCACCCTGGTCGTGCCGGCCCGGGACGTCGTCGATGAAGTGGGTGACCTCCTCGACCCGTCCGAGCTCTGAGAGGAACAGCCGGGCCTTCTCGTAGTCGACGAGGGCCAGGCACATCGGGCGGTGGGTCTCCAGCACCTGCTCCAGCGGGAGGACGTCGGCCGCCGAGGCCACTGTGGCGCGATCGCGAACCGGCCGGGGGAGGCGGACCTCCTGCCACAATCCGGCGGCATTGGCCGAGAACAACGCCAGACCTCGGGTGTCCCCCCGTTCGAACTCGTCGCGCACGAAGGAGCCGATCGCTTCGAGGTCACCCATGACCGAGCGCAACGCCTCCTTCGACAGCCCTTTGCCTTCCGCTTGGGCCCGACCCCGGCGCAGCAGGTCGTCCAAACGAACCTCGTAGTCGGACTTGCGAGGGTACCGGCGCCCGTCCACCGTGAGATAGACCGACGTGATGGGGATGCCATCGGGGTTCCATTGCACCAGCTTTCGCACCACAGAGTGGTCGACGTTGGTCATGCTCATGCGATCTCGATCCTCTCGAGCTTCGTCGCCGCGCCGCCGGTGTCGGCGACCCGCGTGTCCAACAGCGTCTTCGCCGCAAGGAGGAACTCCCGGGTGGCGACCAGGAGGTGATCCACCACCTCCGGGCTGGACCGGTTCACCGTCGCAAGGGCGAATCCGATGGGGCAGAACGTCACGGGACACACGTGCTCGCCCTGTTGATCCCCATCACTCGTTGAAGCGGCTGCGCTCCCGCGTCTTCCGGACCGTCCATCAGACATTCGCTCTCCCCCTCCGGTCGTTCCGGGCGTCCCGCGAGGAACCCGGCTCGGGCTCCTTGGAGAACGCGATCTCCAGATGGTCCTCGACGAAGTTCGCCCCTCGGACCTCCAGGCGCTTGAGCGTTTGAGGCAGGATGAGGTTCCGCTTGTACGAACCGACCCGGACGAACAGCTCGTCCCCCCGGCGGTGGATGTCCATGTCGTCACGAGAGACGAACGGCAGCCGCATGGTGAGGGAGTAACCGTTCCCCCTGCGGCGAACCCTGATGGGATGGTCCCGATACAGGATCTCGGTGACGTCGCCGTCCCCGTACACCTCCTGCGCCATGGCTTCCAGCAACTCGACGCCGACCATCTCCCGATCGAACAGCCGGGACGTGAGGATGGGCACCGGCTCGAAGGACTCGCGCACCGTCTGCAGGTGCTCAGCCTGGATGTCCTTCCATGTACCGAAGTACGGGTCGGTGACATCGTCGGGGATGATGCGGTTCACGACCACCGCGTCGACGCGATAACCGAACAGCCCCAGATACGTGTACGTTCGCCTGGCCTCCGCGATGACCATCTTCTCCGGGTTGACCACCAGCCGGACGGTCGACGTGCGCTCGTCGGTCAGGATCCGTCGCACCGCCTCCAGGTTGTGGTGCAGCCGCTCAACGGCACCGAAGAACTGATCCCCGGCGATGGGGAGCGTGGTGATCTTCGTCATGAGTGGGCGGACGGCCTTCACCACCCGGCGCTCCACCGGGAAGATCCTCTCGATGTACCAGTTCATCACCTCGGGAAGCGAGAGGAGGCGAAGCGTCTCCGCCGTGGGTGCGCAGTCCACCACCAGGAGGTCGTACCTGCCCTCGTCGACGTGGCGCTTGACGTCGATCAGGCTGAAGATCTCGTCCAGTCCGGGGATGACGGAGAGCTCCTCTGCCTGGATGGTCTCGACCCCGGCCCAGTTCATCAATTGGATGAAGTACTCCTGGATCTCCCGCCAGTTGGTTTCCAGCCGGGCCTGGGCGTCGATCTGCTCGGCCCACAGGCTCCGAGCGATCGGGGTGGCCTGGTCCACGACGTCGCGGTCGAAGGAATCGGCGAGCGAATGTGCGGGGTCGGTACTCATGATCAACGTCCGGGCACCGGCTCCAGCCGCCTTCACGGCGGTCGCGGCGGCAACGGTGGTCTTGCCCACGCCGCCCTTTCCCGTGAAGAGCAGGACTCGCATCTCCGGTTAGCTTAGCGAGTCCCGGGAAACCGACCTCAGGCCGCCCCTTGGTCCGCCCGCTTATGGCTAAAGACGCGGCGAACGATCGCCTACGCGAGCTCGACCCGCCGCTTCAATCCCTCGAGCGCGTTCTCGATCACGCGTTTCGCCCCCTGGGTCCTGACGAATCCCGGGAGCAGGACCCCGAGCTCGACGCTGAGCCGGTAGGTGACCTCGGTCTCCCGATCGTCCAGCTCGTTCAGCAGGTATTCCCCGCGGATGTTGCTGACGGCCCCTCGCGCCTCCTTCGTCACCCAGGAGACACCGGCGTCGCCGGGCGCGTAGCGGTAGGCGAGCGTGTACGACGCCCGTCCGAGGACTGGCACGTCCACTTCGAAGGCGACCTCCGTCCCCACCCCGCCTGCCCCCCGCTGGAGCACCCGTGCCGTCTTCACGTCCGCCCACTCCGGGTAGGCCTCGTAGTCCGTGATGACGTCCATGACCTCGGCCGCAGATGCCTCGATGACGATGGACCCCTCGGCGTGCTCCCCCATGGCGTGAGGAATGGTAACGGCCGCTACCGGCCGCGGATCGCAGGAAGGGCGATCGCGGTGGCCAGGCCCACCGCGGCCAGGATGAGGCCGACCAGCCCCCACAGGAGCTTTCGCGGGCCGATGAGCGGGTCGATCCCCGAGGCCAGGCGGTAGGCGTCGACCGCCGAGGTCGACCAGGCCACGAAGCTGGCCACCAGGAACAGCGAGAAGAGCGACGCGGTCGAGCCCAGGCCGCCCCGACCGAGCCGCGACACCACCAGGAGCAACAACGTGCCGAACGGGACGAGGAACGTCACCATCCGGGCGACGCCGTCCAGTGAGCGGCCGCACTTCCACTGCCCCAGCCCCGGGAAGAGGAGCGACCACAGGGCCGCCGTCTTCGGGTCGATCTCTGGACGCCGCTCCGGTTCCTGGAACAGCCGGGCGAACGGCGTGCCGCATGCCACGCAGAGGTTCATGGCGATGGGATTCGCATTGCCGCACACCGGACACGGCCACGTCGGCTCTCCCTCGGAACGCCGCGGCGGGGCCTGGACCTTCTCCCGCGGGACCGACCGGGGGGCTTCCAGGGACGCGTAACACTGTCCGCACCAGTCCGCGTCGACCGCGGTGAGCGCACCACAGCTGGGACAGCGACGTTCCACGCTCATCGCGCTCATCACACGACCTATTTCGGCGCGGATCGCCATCCGATGAAGCCCCAGCCGTGCCTCGCGGAAAGCCGGCTCAGGCCTCGGCTTCCCGGAGCCACCATCCGAGCTGCGCCGCGGCCCGGGGCCACGTGTAGAAACGCTCGACCCGCTCCCGGCCGGCCATGCCCATGTGCTCCGCCAGCGCGCGGTCCTGGAGCAGCCCGGAGACGGCGTCCGCGACTTGTTCCACGTTCCGCCCGTCCACCAGGATCCCGGTCTCACCGTCGACCACGGATTCCCGTGCACCCCCGGAGTCCCCCACGACGACCGGTCGTCCACACGCGGCGGCCTCGATGAAGACGTTGCCCCACCCCTCGACCTCCAGGCCGCCGAGACGAGTGCGGCACGGCATGGCGAACACGTCACCCACCGCGTAGTAGCTCGGCAGGTCCGCTTCGGAAACCTGTCCGGCGAAAGCGACGGATCCGGAAGGGGCAAGCGCCGCCAGACGCTCCAGCGTCGAGCGATGCGGGCCGTCGCCCACGACCAGCAGCACGGCGTCGGGCACGCGCCTTCGGACGAATGCCATCGCCCGGATCAAGACGTCCTGGCCCTTCCGGGCCACCAGCCGGCTGACGCACGCCACCACCGGCCGGCCGTCCAGTCCGTGGCTTTGGCGGACCTGATCGGTGGAGAGGCCGGGACGGAACGCCTCGATGTCGGCGCCGGGATACATCACGGATACCGGCACGCCATCGGGCACCGCGGTCCGCACCACGCGCGCGATGAACGCGCTGCACATCACGGGAACACGGGCGGCCCGCGACGTCATGTATGCAAGTCCGGCGTGGGCTCCGGGTAAGAGCGAGAGCCAGTAGTCGAACCCGTGGGCGGCCACGAGGTACGGGACGCCCCGGCTCGCCAGGCTCGGTCCCATGGCCGCCAGGGGCATGGCATCCCCGAACACCACCACCTGCGCACCCGATCCATCGACGAGCTCCGCCAGCATCCGTCGCGTCGCCGGGGTGGGCCACAGGAATCGATGAGGGGCTCGAACGATGCGGTAGGCCTCGACGGCGTCGAAGGCGTCCGTCCCTTCCCCGGAGGGGGCGAGTACGGTCATCCGATCCGCCGGTAGCTCGCGGACCAACGCGTGAAGCGTCCGCTGGATCCCTCCCACCCGCGGGGGAAAGTCGTTCGTGACCAGCAGCGTCCGCGGGATCTCCACGGCCGCCTATCCTCTCAGACGGTGGATGCAGACAGGCTCGAGGACCAGGTCGACGCGCTCGACGAGCGCCGGGCGTTCGTCGACGGCGCTCGCCTGCGGGCCGTCGAGGTGACGGGAAGCGACGCCGGCCGGTGGTTGAACGATCTGGTGACGGCGTCGGTGGAGGACATCCCCCCAGGTGGCACCGCCCGCTCACTCCTCCTCACACCCACCGGCCGTGTGCGAGCCGATTTCCACATCGTTCGAACCGACGGTGCGTTCCTCCTCGTCCAGGAGCCGGACCAACCCGCCGGCATCGACGACCTGCTCCGGCCGTACGTGCTGTCATCCGATGTGGCCGTGCAACGCGTCGCCGGCACTCCCATCGTCCTCCTGCCCTCGGATCGCGGATGGAGGGTGACACGCGCCGCCGGCGACGGTGCCGTGGAGGCGAGCCCGGAGGCCGGCGAGGTTTGGCGGATCCGGCGAGGGGTGCCCCGGTTCCCCTCGGACCTCGACGAGGAATCGCTTCCCGCCGAAGCCGGGTTGGAGTACCTCATCGACTTCACCAAGGGATGCTTCCTGGGCCAGGAGGCGGTGGCCAAGGTCCGGAACCTGGGTCACCCACCACGGGTCGTCCTGGCCCTCCGGGCCGCCGTCCCCGTTGGGTCCGGTGAACCGGTCGTCGCCGATGGCCGGGATGTCGGCGCGGTCTCGAGCGTGGCGCCGCCCCGCGACGGGTTCGCCCTGCTCGCGCGGGTCCGGTGGGATGCGAGGACGCGTCCGCTGACCACGGCCTCGGGTGCCCAGCTCACGCCGGTGTGAGCTCGTTCCGGCCGCCCGTTACTACGGCGGTCGCGACTTTTCAAGACTACATTTGGCCCTCGGCCGCGGACGAGAATGGGTGTCGCATGCTCGAACGGCCGCCCGGCCGCTGGTCAGACTCGATTTGGACCTCGGGGGGGATCGAGTGGTGAGCAAGGAGCGCACGAGCGGCATCGACCTCCAGACACTTCCTCGAAACCCTTCACCGCCGGACATGTGGCAGGACAAGGCGGCCTGCCATGGCCTGGACCCCGACGTGTTCTTCCCCACCTCCGAGGAGGAGGCGGGGCCGGCGCTCGCCTACTGCTCGGGCTGCGGCATCCGGGAGATGTGCCTGGCCTGGGCGCTGAAGAACGGCGAACGCTACGGGGTGTGGGGCGGCCTGACGGAGCAGCAACGCCGCCGTCTGGTCCGGTTCGTGGCCTGAGCATCCCGGCTGGTCACCTCGGGGCCGGGCCGCCCATACTGGCTGGCCATGAGCGAAGTCACGGTGAGAGCGGCGGCGCCGCTTCGCATCAGCTTCGTCGGGGGTGGAACCGACTTCCCCCACTGGTATGAGCCACACGGGGGAGCGGTCCTTTCCGCGACGATCGATCATCACGCCGAGGCCACGCTTCGGCCCAGGGACGACGATCGCATCCGGATCCGATCCCTCGATCTGCACCAGGTGGTCCAATACCCCCTGCACGAGTCGCCCGAGTACGACGGTGTGATGGACCTGCCGAAGGCGGCCATCGACCGGGTCGGCGTTCACCGGGGGGTCGACGTCGAGGTGCGCTGCGATGCGCCGCCAGGAAGCGGCCTCGGCGGCTCCTCGGCGGTGGTCACCGCGATGGCCGGCGCGCTCGCCGCCTTCGCCGGTCGTTCGTTCACCGCGGACGAGCTGGCTCGGACGAGCTATGCGATCGAACGTGAGGACCTGGGGATCGCCGGAGGCTGGCAGGACCAGTACGCCGCGGCCTACGGCGGGTTCAACCTCCTCGAGTTCTCCGCGCGGCGGGTCGATGTCATCCCGGTTCGCGCGGAGCCCGAGGTGCTCCGACGGCTGCAGGCGAACCTGCTCCTCTGCTACACGGGGCAGGTCCGGGCGAACCTCGGGCTCATCGATACCCAGATCCGGCTGTTCCGGGAGGGGCGCGAGGAGACGATGCAGGGGATGAAGCAGCTCCAGGCGATGGCCTACGAGATGCGGGATGCCCTGGAGTCAGGGGACCTGGACAGCCTGGGCGAGATGCTCCACGGGGCGTACGAGAGCAAGAAGCGGATGAATCCACACATCGCTGAAGGCACGAGGATCGAGCGCCTGTTCGACGCGGCCACGAAGGCCGGAGCGACCGGCGGAAAGATCTGCGGGGCCGGCGGTGGCGGATACCTCCTCCTGTATTGCCGGCAAGACCGCCAACCCGAGGTCCGGGCCGCGCTCGAAAGCCTGGGAGGCAGGCTGGCCTCGTTCGCCTTCACGACAACCGGGATCGAGGCTCAGGTGGCGAATGTGGTGTGGAGGCCCGCGCGCCGATGACCCGACGGTTCGTGCTGCTCGACCGGGACGGGACGATCAACCAGGAAGTCGACCACCTCGACCGGCCCCACCAGGTCGCACTCATCCCCGGAGCCGCGGCGGCGCTACGACAGCTCAGGTCGGCCGGCCTCGGGCTCGTCGTCCTCACCAACCAGGCGAACGTCGGACGTGGACTCCTCCCGACCGACCGGCTGGAGGAGATCGATACCCGACTGACGGAGCTCCTCTCCGACGAGGACGCGAGCCTCGACGGGCTCTACGTCTGCCCGCACGCACCGGAGGACGGGTGCGATTGCCGCAAGCCGAGGGCGGGGCTGGCCCTCCGCGCCGCGACGGACCACGGGTTCCGGCCGGACGACTCGTTCGTCGTCGGTGACCACGCCGCAGACATGGGACTTGGCCGCACGATCGGGGCCGTCACGATCCTGGTCCGAACTGGCCACGGGGAGGACGAGCTGAAGACGGGGGCGGGTGCCCAGGCGGACCACGTCGTGGCCGACCTCCGGGAGGCGGCCGGCGTGATCCTCGACAGCGTCGTATCTGGGGTCCGTCCGTGACCGTCGCCGATCGCATCGCCGGATATCTGGGGGAAACCATGGACACCGTTTCGGCGACAGCCGAGAGCTGCTCCCAGGAGATCGCCCGGGCCGCCGCCACCATCGCCGAGTGCGTTCGAGGTGGTGGCAAGGTCCTGATCTGCGGGAACGGCGGAAGCGCCGCCGACAGCCAGCACCTGGCGTGCGAGCTGGTCAGCACCCTGACCGTGGACCGGCGGCGCCCGGCCATCCCGGCCCTGGCGCTCACGACCGACACCTCGATCCTCACCGCGGTGTCCAATGACTTCGGTTTCGAGGGCGTCTTCGCCCGACAGGTGGAAGCCCTGGGAGTGGCCGGCGACGTGCTGATCGGGATCTCGACGAGCGGGAACTCCGAGGACGTCGTCCTGGCAACGGAGCAGGCGGCGCGGCAGGGGATGCGGACCGTTGCGCTGACCGGGGAGTCCGGCGGGAAGCTCGGGCCGCTCGCCGACGTCGCGATCCGGGTCCCGAGCTCGAAGACCTCGCATGTTCAGGAGGCCCATCTCGCCGTTGAGCAGCTCATCGCCTTCCTGGTCGAGGACGACCTCTACCCGCGCCGCTGATTGTCGGACCTGCCCCCCACCTTCACATCCGGGCGAGGCTTGACCATCGAACACCTGTTCGGTATCGTCGGGTGCCCGCGGCCCCGGCGGAGGCCGACCCGTGCTGGCCCAACCGGTTCAAACGACCTTGCAGGAGGGGATCCCTCTCCGTGAGGTGACCTTCTGCATCGTCGACCTGGAGACGACCGGGGGGTCCCCGGCCGACTCCCGGATCACCGAGATCGGAGCGGTGAAGTACCGGGGTGGTGAGCGGATCGGGGTGTTCGAGACGCTCGTGGCCCCCGGGACGACGATCCCCAGGTTCATCACCCACCTCACCGGCATCGACGACGCCATCGTCCGAGACGCACCGACCCTGGAATGGGCGCTCCCGGGGTTCGTCGAGTTCGCCCGGGGGTGCGTGTTCGTGGCGCACAACGCCCAGTTCGACTTCACGTTCCTGAACGCGAGCCTGGTTCGGCTGGACTACGAACCGCTTCCACCGCCTCCCGTGTGCACCGCACGGCTGGCTCGCCGCGTCGTGTGGCCCGACGTGCCGAACGTGCGGCTCCATACGCTCGCGGAGTACTTCCGGACGAGGGCGCGTCCAACGCACCGGGCCCTTCCCGACGCCGAGGCGTGCGCCGAGGTGTTCCAGGGCCTCCTCGACCTCGGAAGGCGGCTTGGGATCCTGACTCTCGGCGACCTCCACGAGGCCGTGACGGCAAGGGGACGTCCGAACTTCGGCAAGATCCGGGTGGCCGACCACCTCCCACGGGGACCCGGTGTCTACCTGTTCAAGGGCCGCGACGGGCGGGTGCTCTACGTGGGCAAATCCAAGGACATCCGCGGCCGGGTTAAGAGTTACTTCTATGGTGACTCCCGCAAGCAGGTCCAGGATCTCCTCACCGAGACCGCTGCGGTGGAGGGGGTCCGGTGCGCCTCCGAGCTCGAGGCGCTGGTACTCGAAGCCCGGCTGATCCGGTCCCACCGGCCCAAGCACAACCGGAGGGGCAAGCGGTGGCGACGGTACGTGTATTTGAAGGTCGATACGTCCGAGGCCTTCCCCCGCCTCAAGGTGGTCCGCGAGGCGAAGGGGGAAGGCGCGTTCCTCGGACCCTTCGGCACGACCGAGCAGGCCCGGCTGGCCAAGGAGGCGCTGGAGGAGGCGTTCCCCATCCGCCGATGCACGAAGAGGATGCGGGCCTCCACCAGGTTCTCGCCGTGTGCGCTCGGCGAGATGGGTCGCTGTGTGGCCCCCTGCGACGGCCGCGCGAGCCTCGAGCACTACGGAGAGCTCGTCCGGAGCCTCCTCTCCTCCCTTTCGTCTCCGGGCGGGCTCCTCGAAGTGCTCGAGGTACGGATGGACGATCTCGCTGGACAGGAACGGTTCGAGGAGGCGGCGCTTGCCCGCGACCGGCTGCGTGCGCTCGCCGACGCGCTGGCGCGGGCTCGCGTGGACGAGTGGCTGCTCCGGCCGGGCCGGCTCGACCTCCGCGACGCCGACGCCAACCGGCTCCCGCTGGCCGGCGGCGCGCTGGTGCGAGGCGGCGACGTGCTGCCGATCTCGCGGCCGTGCCCCAGGGAGCGCGCCGACGAGCTCGCCGCGGTCCGATCGTGGCTGCTCCACAATCCCGCCCGGGTGGAGCGGGCCGACCGTCCGCCCGCGGAGCCGGTGGAGGGCGGCGCCGCCCTCCACCGGCTCCTCACCCGACTGCGCTCCGCGGACCGAACTGGCGAGGGCGCCCACTAGACTGTGCTCGTGGAGGCCGCGGTCATCCTGGAGGGCGCGCGAACGCCCATCGGTAGGTTCCTCGGCGCGTTCTCAGAGGTCTCGGCCGTCGAGCTCGGCACGCTCGCGGCGCAAGAAGCGATGCGCCGGGCCGGGGTCGAGCCCGAGCAGGTCGACCAGACGATCATGGGCCACGCTCGCCAGGCGGGCAACGGGCCGAACACCGGACGCCAGGTCTCGGTGCGAGCCGGTGTGCCGAAGGAGGTCTCTGCCTACAACGTCAACATCGCCTGCGGGTCGGGGATGAAGGCCGTCCAGCTGGCGGCCCAGCAGATCGCGCTGGGCGATGCGGAGGTGGTCCTGGCAGGGGGCATGGAGAACATGACCCGTGTCCCGTACCTCCTCGACCGGATGCGGACCGGTTACAGGGCGGGGGACGCGACGGCCTACGACGCGATGTACCGGGACGGCCTCCTGGACCCGCTGTGCGGGCTCATCATGGGCGAGACCGCGGAGAACCTCGTCGACCTGTACGACATCTCGCGGGGGGAGCAGGACGAGTTCGCCGTGGAGTCGCAGCAGAAGGCCGAGGCGGCGAAGGATCGGCGCGTGGCCGAGACATTCCCCGTGCAGACCCCCGACCCCAAGCGCTCGGGCACGATCACGGTGGGAGAGGACGAGCATCCGCGCCCCGAGACCACGCTCGAACGACTCGCGGCGTTGCCACCGGTCTTCCGGGAGAACGGGAGCGTGACCGCGGGCAACTCCTCCGGGATCACGGACGGCGCGGCTGCTCTGGTGGTGATGTCCGCGTCGCGAGCCGCCGCCGAAGGCCGTCAGCCCCTCGCGCGGATCGCCGGGATGTCGTGGGCCGGCGTGGACCCGGCGGCCATGGGCATCGGTCCGGTCCCGGCAACCAAGAAGGTGCTGGAGAAGACGGGCCTGTCACTCGCCGACATCGACGTGATCGAGATCAACGAGGCGTTCGCCGCGCAGGTCATCGCGTGCGAGCGGGACCTCAAGTTCGACCGCGACAAGCTGAACCCGCGGGGCGGCGGCATCTCCCTCGGACACCCCATCGGGATGAGCGGGGCTCGCCTCCTCCTCACCCTCGCGTACGAGATGCGCGAGATGGGCCACGCGCTCGGCCTGGCCACGCTATGCATCTCGGGCGGCCAGGGCCTGGCCGTGATCCTGGAGCGCGGGTGAGGCGTAGCGCGCCGAGCGGGTGGGAGACGAACGAGTGAAGGGCACGGTGCGGGACGGACGGGAAGGGAACTGAGATGGTCCACGCGGTCGTCCTGATCCAGTGCGAGATCGACGAGATCCAGGAGGCCGCCCAGGCCATCGCCGCCATCGACGGCGTGAGCGAGGTCTATTCCGTGGCCGGGGAGTTCGACCTCGTTGCCGTGGTGCGCGTGGTGAACCACGACGACCTGGCCAACGTGATCCCGCAGGGCATCGGCAAGGTCGCGGGGATCGTTCGGACCGAAACCCTCATCGCCTTCCAGGTCTACTCCAAACACGACCTCGAGCGCCTGTTCTCGATCGGCTTCGACGAGTCCTAGTCCTCGGGAAGCTCGAAGCCGACGGGGAGGGCGGTCTCCCGCCATTCGTCCAGGTCACCGGTGTAGCGCGGTCGGTACTTCTCCATCACGAGCCGACGGGCCAATGCGTCTTCGTCGGTATCTTCGACCACGTAGGCCCGGCAGATCATGTCGCGATCGCCGATCCGAAGGCCGACCGTCGGATTGACCCGGATGTTCTTCACCCAGTCACTTGCGTCACCGCCACCGGAGAGCACGTAGACCCTGGAGTCATGGAGGGCGAACCAGATCTCGATCGTGTGGGGACGGCCTGACGACCTCCCCGTGGTGGTCACGTAGCAGAAGTCGAGCTCGGAGAGCTCTGCCTCCTCCACCGCTACCGGATGGCCCAGATCACCAGCGCGACGATCACCACGATGGCCGCCACCAGCATGACCAGGTCGGCCGCCCTCACCTTCCCGGGCCGCATGGCATTGAACCCCACGTCAGCCTCCCCCTGCGGGACCAGGCAGCCGGTAGTACTCGCGGAACTTGGCCTCAGACAGCCAGTACGCGTGTTGACGGACCGTGGAGGCGTACGTTCGGGCCTCCGTCTCGTCGCTGCATGCACGGGTCGAGACCTCGCGGCCGGAAGGATCCACGATCACGACGACCAGACCCGCTTCCTCCCGGCGTACGTCGACGCGGTAGCCGTTCGGTTCCGGGGCGTCCGCAGCGCCGCTACGTTCCGTGGGTGCGCTCCAGCCGCTCGAGGTGCTCACGGATCCGGCGGATGACCGAGTCGATGTCCAGCACGAACTGGGGTTCCATGTCGGCCACCTTCTCCAGCGCGTTCTCCAGGGTGTTGCCGGCGGCCTCGGCGTCCCTGAGCGAATCCACCAGGACCACCGCGTAGTCGGCCTGGAAGGGCTTCCCGTCCCAAGGGCAACGGCCGCCGTTCTCGATGACCTGCTCCACGAGGAACTCACGCCCGTCCCGCCTGCACGTCCCCTTGATCTTCACGCGCGCTCCTTCGCCATCACGAGCTCGAGCACGCGGTCGGCGAGCTCGAACGGGTCGAGAGGCCTGACGAACCAGGCGTCGGCCCCCGACCACTTGGCCAGCCATTCGTCCTGGCGGCGCTCCAGCAGGATCACGATGGCGCCGGGATAGGGCTCGTTCGCTCCCCGCAGGTCCCGAGCAAGGGCGAACGCGCCCATCCGGGAAGCGATCTCGTCCGCCACCACGGCGTCCGGGCGTTCCCGCCAGGCCTTCCTTCGCCCGTCCTCGCCGTCCGCCGCCTCCACGAACTCCAGCCGCTCACCCAAGCGCCGTTCGATGTTCGCAACTGCCAGGCGGGTCATGGTCCTCGAGTCGGGGTCCGGAGAGACGAGCAGGACCTTCACGGGCGGCATCCTACCAAGGGGTCCTGGTGCCTTTGCCCTGTCCCAACGCGTCGGATATCGTCCGGCGGGCCCTGGCGAGGAGGAGCGGTGGAGACCATCTGGAAGGCCGCGCTTGCCGAGTTCATCGGCTCCTTTGGGTTCGTCTTCGTCGGCGCCGGCTCCGTGATCGTGGCCGGCCCCTACGGGAGCGGACTGCTCGGGGTGGCCTTGGCGACCGGGCTCGCCGTCGCGGTGATGGTGTCGGTGACGGCTCCCATATCGGGCGGGCACGTGAACCCGGCCGTCACCGTCGGCGTGTGGGCCGCCGGCAAGATCGCATCGGGCAGGGCGCTGGCGTACGTAGCGGCCCAGTTCGGTGGGGGGATCTTCGCCTGCCTCCTGCTCCGGTTCGTGGTCCCCCTGGCGGTGTGGAAAGCGGCGAACCTGGGGACGCCGGTACTCGCTAACGGGATCGGCCAGGGCAAGGGCATCCTCATCGAGGCCCTCCTGGCCTTCTTCCTCGTGTTCACGTTCTTCGCCACCCTCCTCGACGACCGAGGGCTCGTCCCGCAGGCGGCCGGAGTGATGGTGGGGTCGGTGCTCGCCTTCGACATCCTGGTCGCCGGGCCGTTCACCGGGGGGGCCGTCAACCCGGTCCGTTCATTCGGCCCGGCCCTGGTCTCCGGGACCTGGAACGGCTGGTGGGTGTACTGGGTGGGACCGGTCGCCGGTGGGGTGATCGGCGCGGTCCTCTACTGGTCGGCCTTCATGCGGGACCGCGAGCCCGCCGTGCCGTAACGAAACCGAGCTACGGCTCGTATTTCGGCTTTGCCGTCGGTCCTCTCCATGGGTAGCCCATGGTGTGCTGCCAGCAGTTGGGACCGGGATTGTAGATGGACAGTCGGGTGCCGCAGACCGTGCAGTTTCGGACGGTGGACGGCGTGCCCGGCCGCCCGGTGGGCTGTTCGTCCTTGTGCTTGGGCGCCTGTTTGGCCACTGGAAGCTCCGGGAACCGGTGGTCGATGGCTCGGGGCCATCATATTCGGGCCTCTCTCCGACGTCTAGCCGACGCTTTCCTTGCAACAGGCCTCGTGGTGAGGGAGGCCTGCCCGACCGGACCCAGGTCGCTACCCTACGGTCCAGGTGTCGCCCGAGTGCAACAGCGTTGCCAGGTTCCCCCGTCCCAGCCGCTCGGTGGCCACCTCGATCTGCTTGTCCATGGCCTCACCGTAGACGGGTCGTTCCACCTCCCGGAACACACCGATGCACGTGGGCTCGGTGGGCCCGTGTGCCAGGTGGGCCAGCGCGAACGCGAGCGACGGACGCCCGTGCACATCGTGGACCACGATGCTCTCCGAGGCCACATCGTCTACGCCGGCCAGGATCAGCCGACCGTTCTCCCCCACCGCCACGCACCGGTTGTCCTCGTCGAACACGATCGGCTTACCGTGCTCCAGACGGATCTGGTTGTGGACCCCTTGCGGCTTGTCGCGAAGGAGATCGAAAGCGCCGTCGTTGAACACGTTGCAGTTCTGATAGATCTCGACGAACGCCGCTCCTCGGTGGGCCGCCGCCTGTCGCAAGATCTGCATCAGGTGCTGGCGGTCGTTGTCGACCGTCCGGGCCACGAAGGTTGCCTCCGCTCCCAGGGCCAGAGCGATGGGGTTGAACGGATGGTCCACCGAGCCGAACGGCGTGGACTTCGTGACCTTACCCTCCTCGCTGGTGGGCGAGTACTGGCCCTTGGTCAGGCCGTAGATCTGGTTGTTGAACAGCAGGATCTTTATGTTCACGTTGCGCCGGAGGGCGTGGATCAGGTGGTTGCCCCCGATCGACAGGCCGTCCCCGTCACCGGTGACGACCCACACGTCGAGGTCCGGACGGGCGGTGGCGATCCCCGTGGCCAATGCCGGCGCCCGGCCATGGATCCCGTGCACCCCGTACGTGTCCATGTAGTACGTGAACCGTCCGGAGCACCCGATGCCCGACACGAAGACGGTGTTGTCGGGCGTGATCCCAAGCTCCGGCATGAACGCCTGAACAGTGGCAAGGATGGCGTAGTCGCCACACCCCGGGCACCACCGGACCTCCTGATCGCTGGTGAAGTCCTTCTTGGTCAGTGTCCCCACGGGTCGCTGACCGTTCCCGCCGTCGGCGGCGGCTTGCTCGTGCTCGACGTCGCTCATCCCGTCATCACCTTCAGGATCTCCTGCTCCAGATCCTCGGCGAAGATCGGGAGCCCCTGGACCTTCGTGTAGCTCTGCGCGTCCACCAGGAACCGGCCTCGGATGAGGAGCGCGAGCTGTCCCGAGTTCATCTCGGGGATCAACACCTTGGGGTAGCGCTGGACAACGTCGGCGATGTTCGACGGGAACGGGTTGAGATGGGACAGGTGGGCCGTGGCCACCTTCTTCCCCTGGTCGCGGACCCGCCGCGCCGCCGCCCTGATGGTCCCCCAGGTGGACCCCCACCCCAGCACCAGGAGCGTGGCGTCGCCCTCGGGATCGTCCACCTCGAGGGCCGGGACATCCTTGGCGATCCCCGCCACCTTGGCCGCTCGCAGCTCGGTCATCAGCCCGTGGTTCTCGGGCTCGTAGCTGATGTCGCCGGTCCCGTCCTCCTTCTCCAGGCCGCCGATCCGGTGGCGAAGGCCCGGTGTGCCTGGGATGGCCCACGGCCGCGCCAGGTTCTCGTCGCGGAGGTACGGCAGGAACTCCGTCCCCGCGTTCGGACCGGTGGCGAACCCCGGGTCGATCGTGGGAAGCGTATCGGCGTCGGGGATGAGCCACGGCTCCGAGGAATTCGAGAGGAACGTGTCCGAGAGCAGGATGACCGGTGTCCGGTACTTCACCGCGATCCGGACCGCCTCGATCGCCGCGTCGAAGCATCGGGACGGCGAGGAGGACGCCACGATCGGCACCGGCGACTCGCCGTGCCGTCCGTACATGGCCTGGAGCAGGTCGGCGGCCTCGGTTTTCGTCGGCATCCCCGTCGATGGCCCGGCCCGCTGGACGTCGACGATGACCATGGGGAGCTCGAGGGCGACCGCCAGCCCGAGGGTCTCCGCCTTCAGGTCCATGCCCGGGCCGGAGGTGCCGGTGACCCCCAGCTGCCCCACGAACGCCGCGCCCAGCGCCACGTTCGCCGCGGCGATCTCGTCCTCTGCCTGGAGCGTCCGCACGCCGAAGTTCTTCAGCCGCGAGAGCTCGTGCAGCAGCTCCGAGGCGGGGGTGATCGGGTAGCTCGCGTAGAACAGCGAAAGCCCGCTCCGCTGGCTCGCGGCCACCAGCCCCAGCGCCAGCGCCTGGGCTCCGGAGACATTCCGATACACACCCGGCTCGGCCGGAGCCGGCTTCACCTGGTAGGAGTGGGCGAACAGCTCGGTCGTCTCGCCGAAGTTGTAGCCGGCCTTGAACGCCGCCACGTTCGCGTCGTAGACCTGCGGCTTGTCGCCGAACTTCTTGTGCAGCCAGTTCAGGGTGACATCGATGGGCCGGCCGTACATCCACGACACCAGGCCCAGGGCGAACATGTTCTTCGACCGCTCGGCCTCCTTTCGGGTCAGGCCGAGCTCCTCGACGGCCCGCACGGTGATCGAGGTCATCGGGACCTTGTAGACCTGGTAGCCCTCGAGGGTGCCGTCCTCCAGTGGGTTGGAGGAGAACCCGGCCTTCTCCACGTTCCGTTGGACGAAGGCGTCCTCGTTGACGATGACGGTCCCGCCCTTCTGGAGCAGATGCAGGTCGGCCTTCAGGGCCGCCGGATTCATGGCCACCAGGACGTTCGGGTGGTCGCCCGGGGTGGTGATGTCCTCGGAGGCGAACTGGATCTGGAAGGCGGAGACCCCGTGGACGGTACCGGCAGGGGCCCGGATCTCGGCGGGGAAGTCCGGGAGGGTCGCCAGGTCGTTCCCCAGGACGGCAGTGGCATTGGTGAACCGGTCGCCGGTCAACTGCATGCCGTCACCCGAGTCACCGGCGAACCGGATGACGATCCGGTCTTTCTCTTCGACGTCCTTCGGCATTCTGCCCCGGCCGGGCGTCGCCCGGCCGCCTCCTCAGGGTTTCGGGGATTCGCATCTAGCGTAGCGCGCGGTGGCCGAACCAACAGCCGCACCTGGTCCCTTCGTGCTCCTGCCGTTCATCTCCCGCCGGACGCGCTAGGCTCCCGGAGCCCGATTGGGTCGGCCACCGGACATCAGGAGGACCTCCATGGCATACAAGCGCATCGTCCTGGCGACCGACGGCTCAGCCTTCGCCGAGAGCGCCGAGCACGTGGCCGCCACGCTGGCCCGGGCGACGAAGGCCAAGGAGCTGCTGATCGTCCACACGTACGCGCGTCCGGACCGGGCCCAGGCTGCCGTCGAGCGTGCCGAGGCCGCCGCCGGGGCCGAGGGGCTGGAGCCCGAGGTGGTCCTCCGCGACGGGGCGCCCGCCGAGGACATCGTGGAGGTGGCTGACGTACGGGAGGCGGACCTGATCGTCCTGGGCAGCCGGGGGCTCTCCCTGGGGGCGCAGATCATCGGCAGCGTGGCCGCCAAGGTGTCCCGCCACGCGCCGTGCGACGTCCTCCTGGTTCGGGAGCGACCGGTCGGGCAGCGGGTGGAGGGGGCGATGCCCTATGCGAGGATGCTCGTGGCAACCGACGGCTCCTCCACCGCGGATCGGGCCGCCAGGAAGGGCTATGCCCTGGCCACCCGGCTCGGGGCGTCCGTGACGTTGGCGTTCGTGGGGCATCCGAAGACCGGCGAGCTGATCCTCAAGGACACCGCGGCCACCATCGGCGAGGGCGCCGCCCCGCCCACGATGCTGATCCTCCAAGGAGACCCGGCCGAGGCCATCATGGAAGCCGCCGCGCGTGAGGGATTGGACCTCATCGTCGTGGGCAACCGGGGGCTGGCCGGGGCCAAGGGCCTCTTCCTGGCCTCGGTCCCCAAGAAGGTCTCGGAGTACGCCCCCTGCGACGTGCTGATCGCGCGCACCGTGGCCCAGAGCCTCTCGGAGATCGGCAAGGGGGAGGGGGGGATCGTCGCCACCGGAGACCACAAGGTGGCCGTCTACCGGGACGAGAAGGGCGTCGTGCACGCGCTCTCGGCCAAGTGCACCCACATGGGGTGCACCGTGAAGTGGAACCCCTCGCAGAAGACCTGGGACTGCCCGTGTCACGGGTCGCGGTACTCGCCCTTCGGCCTGGTGGTGAACGGGCCCGCCGCCAAGCCGCTCGAGCCCACCGACCTGTAACGCCGTCGGGCGTCAGAACGGCTTGAACATCATCAGGTAGGCGATGAACACGAGAGCGGCGAAGCCGAATGCCGCGCTCGTCAACGAGAGCCCCGAACGCAGCATGGCCTCGAGCTCCTCGTCGCTCCGCCGGGGAACACCCGACGGCCGGATCTCGACCGCCTCCTTCAGCCGCTGATAGTAGGGCCGGGCCACGATCGACATCTCCGCGCTGACGGCCACCAGGATGCCGATGGAGACCCAGAACCAGCCCTGACGGGTGTAGATCCCGCTCTGCACGCCCGCCACGATGCCGAACACGGTGAGCCAGGCTAGCGAGACGTACATCCCCCGCACCGACGAACCCGAGAACTGCAGGAGCTCGGCGATCCTCGTCCGATCGCGCTCCGTTCGGAGCCGGAGGGCAACGATCATCGACACGCCGTGGTACATGACGAACGCGAGCACGCCGAGGACGTGCAGCAGCTTCCACCAGTTGTACGCGATCGCCAGCATCAGTCGGCGGGCGGCCGCTCGGCCCGACGAAGCCGGCCGGCCAAGACCGAAAGCATCCAGGCGGAGACGCCGGGCTCCTCGGCGACCAGTCGGTCGAACGCCCGCTTGAAGATCCGGATGCACAGTATTGGGGTCGCGGCCACGACCGATGCCGTGCGCTCCCCGCCATCGAGTAGCGCCAGCTCACCGAAGAAGTCGCCCGGGCCGAGCGTGGCCAAGGTTCGCTTCCCCCTGATCACCCGGGCATCCCCCTCGACGATCGCGAAGAAGGCTCCTCCCCGCATCCCCTCGATCACGATCGCCTCTCCTGGCCGGAACTCGACCTGGTCGGCTCGGTCGGCCAGAGCGCGCAGGTGACGACGGGACAGCCCGGCGAACAGCGGGACGCGGGTCAAGAGGTCCAAGCCCCGCTTCCCCAGTGGTCGGTCGGATCGGGCATGGCCCGAGGCAGGTCGTGATGGCGCCCGGGAGGACGAGATGGAGGGCGGCACCAGCCCGGCCAGCGAATCGAGCGCGTCCTTCATCGGCCTCCCTCCCGGTCGAGCCGCGAGCCTATCGCAGGCGTCCAGCCATCGGGACGGGACCGGGCGTCGGGATCGTTCTGACTCGGGGTCACAGAGCTGCGTTAGCATTACTGGATGGTTGCTCCCGCTCCCGCGAAGCCGAACGACGTCGCCCTGGCCCGCCTGGAGCGGTTGCTGTCGGAGCGCATCGTCATCCTCGACGGGGCGTGGGGCGTCCTGTTGCAGGGCCGTGGACTCACCGAAGAGGAGTTCCGTGGGGATCGCTTCCGCGACCACCCCCGTGATGTTCGGGGCGATCCCGACCTGCTCAACCTGACCCAACCGGACATCATCTCCTCGGTCCACCACGCCTACCTCGATGCCGGCGCGGACATCACCACGACGAACACGTTCACGGCGACCTCGATCGGGCAAGCCGACTACGGCCTTCAGGATGCGGTGTACGACATCAACCTTGCCGGTGCTCGTCTGGCCCGGGAGGCGGTCGCCCGCCACGAAGACCGCTTCGTGGCCGGATCGGTGGGGCCGCTCAACGTGACCCTTTCGCTGTCCCCGAGGGTGGAGGACGCGTCGTATCGCAAGGTCACGTTCGACCAGGTGTACGAGGCGTACGCAGAGCAGATTCGGGGCCTCCGCGACGGGGGCGTGGACCTGCTGCTGATCGAAACGATCTTCGACACCCTGAACGCGAAGGCGGCCATCGCGGCGGCCATGGACGTGGCGCCCGAGCTCCCCCGATGGATCTCCGTGACGATCGTGGACCGGAGCGGGCGGACGCTCTCCGGCCAGACGATCGAGGCCTTCTGGACCTCGGTCGAGCACGCGGAGCCGTTCGGCGTGGGAGTGAACTGCTCGCTCGGCGCGGCCGAGATGCGTCCGTACCTCGAGGCGCTGGCCACGGTGGCGCCCGTGTTCACGACGTGCCACCCCAACGCCGGGCTGCCGAACGCGTTCGGGGGCTACGACGAGCAACCGGACACCACCGCGAAGTACCTGCGGGAGTTCGCGGAGGCCGGCCTGGCCAACATCTTGGGTGGTTGCTGCGGCACCACCCCCGAGCACATCCGACGGGTGGCCACGGCGCTGGAGGGCCTGCCCCCTCGCCGGGTCCCGGCCTCGCGACGCCTGACGAACTTCTCCGGCCTGGAGCCCTTCGTCATCCAGCCCGACACCGGGTTCGTGATGATCGGCGAGCGCACGAACATCACCGGATCCAGGCGCTTCCATCGGTTGATCGACGCGGGCGACTTCCAGGGCGGTGTCGAGGTGGCGCTGGAACAGGTCCGAGGGGGCGCGAACCTGATCGACGTGAACATGGACGCCGACCTGTTGGACTCCGAGCAGGCCATGACGACCTTCCTGAACCTCGTGGCCACTGAGCCCGAGATCGCTCGGGTCCCGGTGATGATCGACAGCTCGAAATGGTCGGTGATCGAGGCCGGCCTGAAGTGCGTGCAGGGCAAGGGCGTCGTGAACTCCATCAGCCTGAAGGAGGGCGACGAGGCCTTCCTGGAGAAGGCCCGGACCGCTCGGCGGCACGGGGCCGGCGTCGTGGTGATGGCCTTCGACGAGAAGGGCCAGGCCGACACGGTGGAACGCAAGGTCCAGATCTGCGAGCGCGCGTACGGGCTCCTCACCGAGGAGGCGGGCCTGGAGCCCGAGGACATCATCTTCGATCCCTGCATCCTAGCCATCGCCACCGGGATCGAGGAGCACAACGGGTACGCCAAGGCGTTCATCGAGGCCACGCGGATCATCAAGGAGCGCTGCCCCGGCGTGCGGATCTCAGGAGGCGTCTCCAATCTGTCCTTCTCGTTCCGAGGCAATGACGTCGTCCGGGAGGCCATCCATTCCGCGTTCCTCTATCACGCCATCCGAGCAGGGCTCGACATGGCCATCGTGAATGCCGGCCAGCTCATGCTGTACCAGGACATCCCTGCGGACCTCCTGGAGCACGTCGAGGACATCATCTTCGACCGCCGTCCCGACGCCACCGAGCGGATGGTGACGTTCGCCGAGAACGTGCGAGGCGAAGCGACCAAACGCGAGCGGGACCTCTCCTGGCGCGAGCGGGCCGTCGAGGACCGCCTGAAGCACGCGCTCGTTCACGGGATCGTGGACTTCATCGAGGAGGACACCGAGGAGGCGCGCGAGCGGTATCCGCGGCCCCTCGACGTGATCGAGGGGCCGCTGATGGAGGGGATGCAGATCGTCGGGGACCTGTTCGGCTCGGGCCGGATGTTCCTGCCCCAAGTGGTGAAGAGCGCCCGGGCCATGAAGAAGGCCGTGGCCTACCTCGAACCGTTCATGGAGGAGGAGAAGCTCCGCCTGGGCGCGGCCGACCGTTCGCAGGGCAAGGTCATCCTGGCCACGGTGAAGGGCGACGTCCACGACATCGGCAAGAACATCGTGGGCGTGGTCCTTGGCTGCAACAACTACGAGGTCATCGACCTCGGCGTGATGGTACCGGCCGACGTCCTCCTGGACACCGCGGCCAACGAGCGGTGCGACATCGTGGGCGTCTCGGGCCTGATCACACCCTCGCTCGACGAGATGGTCCACGTGGCCAAGGAGATGGAACGCCGGGGCATCGACCTTCCGCTCTTGATCGGGGGGGCCACCACCTCCAAGCAGCACACGGCGGTCCGGATCGCGCCGGAATACGCCAACCCGACCGTCCACGTGATCGACGCGTCCCGGGTGGTCGGGGTGGTCTCGGACCTGCTCGACCCGGAACGAAGGGGCAAGCTCGACCGCCAGAACCGGGAGGACCAGCAGCGCCTCCGCGAACAACACGCCGAGCGTGACCGCCGTCCCCTCCTGCCGTACGTCGAGGCCCGGGCGAACCGCACGCCGATCGTGTGGCACCAGCGAGATCTGGCGGCGCCGGCATTCACCGGGACCAGGGTCGTGGAGGCCTCCATCGAGACCCTCCGCCCGTACATCGATTGGACGTTCTTCTTCACGGCGTGGGAGCTGAAGGGTCGGTTCCCGGCCATCCTGGACCACCCGGCCCACGGTGCAGCGGCGCGCGAGCTGTACGAGAACGCGAACCAACAGCTGGACGAGCTCGTGGCGGACGGACGGATCTCGGCCCGCGGGGTGTACGGCTTCTGGCCCGCGAACGCCGACGGCGACGACCTCGTGCTCGACGCCGGCGCCGACGGCGTCCGCTTCCACATGCTTCGCCAGCAGGCCGACCACGGCGACGGCCGACCCAACCGCTCGCTCGCCGACTACGTCGCGCCTGCCGACGCGGGCCTCGCCGATCACGTCGGGGCGTTCGCCGTCACGGCGGGCATCGGCGTCGACGATGTGGTGGCGGGGTTCGAGGCCGACCACGATGACTACCGGGCCATCATGGTGAAGGCGCTCGCCGACCGGTTGGCCGAAGCCTTCGCCGAGCACCTCCACGAGGTGGCTCGGCGCGAGTGGTACGAGACCGGGCCGAGGATGACGAACGAGGAGCTCATCGCCGAGCGCTATCGAGGCATCCGCCCCGCCTTCGGATACCCGTCCTGTCCGGACCACAGCGAGAAGCGGACGCTGTTCAGCCTCCTTGACGCCGTAACGATGGGCATGGACCTCACCGAGACCTGCGCCATGCTTCCGGCCGCGTCGGTCTCGGGGCTGTACTTCGGCCACCCCGCCGCCCGGTACTTCAACGTCGGCCGGATCGGTCGCGACCAGGTCGAGGACTGCGCGCGGCG